>NZ_JAQYZY010000060.1:278010-317954 GCF_028640825.1 Pseudomonas sp. LA5 | reverse complement strand
CCGCACCGCTCGGGGCAGATGCGCAGGATGTAGAGGTGCCAGGCGTGGGTCTGGGCGTAGTCGGGCAGCGAAAGTGGGGCGACCGGCAGGTGCGCCAGGCGCTGGGTGTAGGCCTGGGCCAGCAGCCGGCGGCGGCTGTTGATGTCGCCCAGGCGATCCAGCTGTACCAGTGCCAGGGCGGCGTGGATGTCCGAGAGGTTGTACTTGAAGCCGGGCTCCTGCACCTGGGCCTGGGGCTTGCGGCCCAGGGCGTGACGGTCGAAGGCATCCACCGCCAGGCCGTGGAATTTCAAGCGGCGCACCCGCTCGGCCAGGGTGGCGTCGTCGGTCACCAGCATGCCGCCTTCGGCGCAGGTCAGGTTCTTGATGGCGTGAAAGCTGAAGATGGCGGTGCCGCGCTGGCCGATGGACTCGCCCTGGTAGCGGGTGCCGGCGGCGTGGGCGGCGTCCTCGATCAAGGCCACGCCATGCTCGCGGGCCAGGGCGCGCAGCGGGGTCAGGTCACAGCTGGCGCCGGCGTAGTGCACCGGCACGATGGCCTTGGTGCGCGGGGTGATGGCGGCGGCCACCTGCTCGGCGGAGACCATCAGGGTGTCGCGGTCGACGTCGACGAACACCGGGGTGGCGCCGATCAGGGTGATCATGTTGGCGGTGGAGACCCAGGTCAGCGAGGGGGTGATCACCTCGTCGCCCGGGCCAATGTCCAGCGCCAGCAGGGTCACGTGCATGGCCGCGGTGGCCGAGCACAGGGCCACGGCGTGGGCGGCGCCCACCGAATCGGCGAAGCGCTCTTCCAGCAGGTTGGCCTGGGGCCCGGTGGTGATCCAGCCCGAGGTCAGCACCTTGCTCACCGCGGCCACTTCCTCGGCGCCGATGCTGGGCCGCGAGAACGGCAGGAAAGGCTCGTCCAGCTGACGCGGGGCGGTGCTCTGGGACAGATCGGTCATGGCGGCTCATCCGAAGCGAGGGGCGCCGGGACAGGACAGCCGACGCGATGAGCCCAGGCTAAGGCGTCTTGCCTTACGGCCCCCTTAGCGCAACCTGACAACTGCCTGACAGCCGGTCAGCTCGCTGGCCACCCCCGTGAACCTCTTGGCAAAACAAGGGCTTAGCCCGTGACGAAGGGGGTGCCGGTGGTCGGTGGGAGGCCTAGAATGCTGACCCCTGCCGCCTTGGCAGTCCCGAACCTGACACGAGAGACGACCGCGCCCATGCTGGACAACACCCTGAGCGAACTGGAAACCGCCATCCGCGGCCTGCTGCAGCACAACCAGCGCCTGACCGCCCGCACCCAGGAGCTGGAGCAGGCCCTGCTGGCCGCGCGCGAGGAAAACGACACCCTGCAACTGAGTCTGCTGGAGCAGGAAGAACACGGCGCCAGCACCCGCCAGCGCGTGGAAGGCCTGCTGGCCCTGCTCTCCGCCCAGTCCGTCGAGCAGGCGGTAGCCGCCGACGCCGAGCAGCGCCACGCGGCCAGCGTCGAGTGACGACCGCCAACGCGGACGACGAGGTGGAGGTGCTTGGTCGCCGCTACCGTTTCAAGGTGGCCGAAGGCGACCGCGCCGCCCTGCAACAGGCCGCCGCCCGCCTGCGCGACGAACTGGTCGCCATCCAGGGCGATCGCCGCCGCGGTGATGCCATCGAGCTGCTGGTGCTGGCCGCCCTGCGCCTGAGCCTGGACACCGCCGCCGACGCCGGCGCCCTGACCGCCCTCGACGCCCGCCTCCAGGCCCTGACCGCCGAGGTACGGGCGACGCAGGAGGCCTAGCCTCATCCACGGAGGCACGGCACCCGCGTGGAAAACGCTCCGCGGTTTTCCACCCTACGCCGGACGCTCGCTCCGCCCCCCTCTCCCCCTGGGAGAGGATTGGGGTGAGGGAACCGCTCCGCCCGAAGCCACCGGCATAGGCTCGACTCCGCCAGAACCTACCGCCTGCGGTCGATCCCGTAGCGTGGATGACGGCGCAGCCTCATCTACGGAGGCACGGCACCCGCGCCGCTCTGCCCCCTCTCCCCTGGGAGAGGGCTGGGGTGAGGGCGCCGCTTCAGCATAGGCTCGACTCCGCCGTGTTGGGCTTCGACGATGGCGCCGTCTCAACCCAACCTACCAAAGCCACAGGCTCCGCCTGCGCGCGATTCCGTAGCGTGGATGACGGCGCAGCCTCATCCACGGGAGCACGGCACCCGCGTGGAAAACGCTCCGCGGTTTTCCACCCTACGCCGGACGCCCTTACCCCACGCCCTCATTCCCGCGCAACCGCCCTGCCCCCGCTCATCTTGACCACTCCGCGACCCCGTGCGAGCTTCGGGGCCCTTTCCCTGCCCTGGAGGTCCGTCATGTCGGGTGTTCGCTGGCTCGCCCTGCCGCTCTTGAGTATCGCCCTCGGCGCCCAGGCCGCGCCGACGCCGCTGCCGGCCCTGCTGGACGCCATGGCCCAGCGCCTGACGCTGGCCGATCAGGTCGCCCGCAGCAAGCACGACAGCGGCAAGCCGGTGCTGGACGAAGTCCGCGAACGCCAGGTGCTGCAGGACGTCGCCCAGGCGGCGCCCGCCGCCAGCGTCTCCCCGGCCACCGCCCAGATTTTTTTCGCCGCCCAGATGGAAGCCAACAAGCTGGTGCAATACGGCCTGCTGCAGGCCTGGCGGCGCACCGAACAGCCGCTGCCCGCTAGCACGACGGACCTAACGGCACTCAGAACCCAGCTGAACGAACTCCAGGCCAGGCTGCTCGGCGGTCTCGCCGCCACCGGCGAAGTGCGCGCCGCCGCGGACTGCCCCGCGCAGCTGGACCGCGCCCTCGCCGCCCATCTCGCCGCCGCACACCCCGATGCTCTCCACCGCCTGGCCCTGGTGCGGGCGCTGGGCGATTTCTGCACCCTGCCGCGCTGAGAGCCTGTGCATAATCGGCGGCACGGCGACCGAACCGCGTTGAATCCGAGGACTCCCCCATGCACATCCTGCTCGTCGAAGATGACGCCACCCTGGCCGACGGCATCCGCCGCGTCCTGGAAGGCCATGGCATGCAGGTCGACCTCCTGCGCAACGGCGCCGAGGCCGACGCCTGGCTGCGTACCACCCGCTTCGCCGTGGTGGTGCTGGACATCGGCCTGCCCGGTGGCCTGGACGGCTTCGAGGTGGTCCGCCGCCTGCGCCAGCGCGGCAGCGATCAGCCGGTGCTGCTGCTCACCGCCCGCGACGCCATCGACGACCGGGTGCACGGCTTCGAGGTGGGCGCCGACGACTATTTGGTCAAGCCCTTCGCCGTGCCCGAGCTGGTGGCGCGGATCAAGGCGCTGGTCCGCCGCGCCGGTGGCCAGAACAGCGCCGACCTCGCCCTCGGCGCCCTGCGCCTGGACACCGCCGCCCACCAGGCGCGCCTCGGCGACACCCCGCTGGATCTCTCGGCCCGCGAGTGGGCGGTGCTCGAACACCTGCTGCGCCAGGCCGGCAAGGTGGTCTCCAAGCAGCAGATCATCGACGCCCTGGCCCCCTGGGGCAGCGAGGACCTGACCCACAACGCCGTGGAGGTCTATGTCTCGCGGCTACGGTTGAAACTGGCCGACTCCGGGGTCGGCATCCGCACCGTGCGCGGCTTCGGCTATCGCCTGGAAGAAGCCGCGCCATGACCGCCACCGCGCCCAGCCTGCGCCGGCGGCTGCTGAAATGGCTGGTGCTGCCGGTGCTGCTGGTCAATCTCGGCGGCGCCGTGGTCAGCTACCAGTTCGCCCGCAAACCGGCGTTCAGCGCCCTGGACGGCGATCTCACCGATGCGGCGATCCTGCTGCTCGAACAGCTGGAAGTGGATGGCAACGGCCGCCTGTGGCTGCCGACGGAAGCCGACTACCTGCTGCGCCACAACAGCCACGACCACGTCTGGCTGGCAGTGCGCAGCCTCGACGGCCAGCTGCTGTTCGGCGATGCCGCCATGCCGGTCCAGGAGATCACCGACGAGATGCGCGACGGCCATACCACCGCCCTGCGCACCCGCATCAACGATCGCTCGGTGTTCATGGTCGGCCGCCTGGGCGTGGTGGCCGGGCAACCGGTGGTGGCCAGCGCGGCCCAGACCCTGAGTCGCCACACCGCCGCCCTGCAGCGCATGGTGCTGACCCTGGTGGCGGTGCAGATCCTGGTCGCCCTGCTGATCGCTGCCCAGCTGCTCTGGGCGGTACGCCGGGGCCTCAAGCCCCTGGAACGGCTGGAGCGTCAGCTCGACAGCCGCCACTACGATGACCTGGCGCCACTGCGCGAAGAGGGTGCGCCGCGCGAACTGGGCACCTTCGTCACCGCGCTCAACGGTCTGCTGCTGCGCATCCGCGAGGGGGCGCGCAACCAGCGCGCCTTTCTCGATGACATGGCGCACCAGTTGCGCACCCCGCTGGCCGGCATCAGCACCCTGACCCAGTGGCTGCGCCAGCGCCATGCCGGCGATGCCGAAAGCGCCGCCGCCCTGGCGCAACTCCAGGCCGCCACCGAGCGCATGACCCGCCAGACCAACCAGTTGCTGACCCTGGCCCGCGCCGCCACCGCGCGGCTGGAAAGCCCGCCGCGCGGGCCCCTGCGGCTGGACGAACTGATCGGCGCAGCCATGCCCAGCCAGTTGTCCCAGGCCGATGGCCACGGCATCGACCTGGGCTACGAACTGGAGCCGCAGACCGTGCAGGGCAATGCCTTCCAGCTGCGCGACCTGCTCGACAACCTGGTCGACAACGCCCTCAGATACAGCCCGCGTGGCGGTCAGGTCACGGTGCGGCTGCGCGGCCAGGCCGGGGCCACGGTGCTGGAAGTGGAAGACGACGGCCCGGGCATTCCCGAGGCGGAGCGCGAGCGGATCTTCGAGCGTTTCTATCGCCTCGACAGCGGCATCCACGGCACCGGCCTGGGCCTGGCCATCGTCCGCGACATCGCCACCGCCCACGATGCCGGCATCGAACTGGCGACCGCCACCGGCGGCCACGGCCTGCGCGTGGCCATCCATTTCCCGCCCCTGGTTGTGCCGCCGGTGGAGGCTTCTTAGGTTGGGTGGAAAGCTACCCTCACCCCAACCCTCTCCCCGAGGAGAGGGGGCTATCCGGCCTGCCCCTGCACCCTCGTAGGTTGGGCTGAGCGCAGCGAAGCCCAACACACCTAGCCTCATCCCCTAACGCCCCCGCCACCCCGGATTCTCCAGCAGCACCGCCATCCCCTGCCCACCGCCGATGCACACCGCCGCTACCCCGTACCTGAGCCCCTCGGCGCGCAGCTGACGCGCCAGGGTGATGGCCAGGCGCAGGCCGGTGGCAGCCAGCGGATGCCCCAGGGCGATGGCGCCGCCATGCACATTGAGCCGCGCCGGATCCAGCTCCAGGGCGCGCTGCACCGCCAGCAGCTGGGCGCCCTGGGCTTCGTTGATCTCCAGGCGGTCGATGGCCTCCAGCGCCAGGCCGGCGCGGTCGAGCAGGCTTTGGATGGCCGGTACCGGGCCGCTGCCCATGACGTCCGGCGGCACGCCTACCACGCAACTGCCGCGCACCCAGGCCAGTGCCCGTACCGACGCGGCGTCCGCGCCCCGCGCCAGCAGCACGGCGGCGGCGCCGTCGGCCACCGCGCAACTGTTGCCGGCGGTCTGGACCCCGCCCGGATGCACCGGCGTCAGCCGTGCCAGGGCCTCCCGCAAGGTTTCCCGTGGATGGCTGTCATGCTCGACCACCGCGCAGCCCCGCGGCAGGCGCAACTCCCGCGGCGCCAGGCCCGTGGCCTCGAAGCGCGCCGCCGCCACCGGCACGATCTCTGCCACGAACCAGCCCTGGCGCTGGGCCGCCAGGGCCCGCTCGAAACTGCGCAGCGCCCAGGCATCCACGGCCTCGCGGGCGATGCCGTGGCGCTGCGCCAGGCGCTCGGCGGTGGCGATCATGTCCAGTCCGGCCGCCGGGTCCTTGAGCGCCTCCCAGAGAAAGTCGTGGAATTCCACCGGCGCGCCGAGGCGAAAGCCGCTGCGGTGGGTATAGGCGGCGATGGGATTGCGGGTCATGGACTCGGCCGCCACGCACAGCACCTGGCTGGCCTGACCGCTCTGCAACTGATCGCCGGCCTGGCGCAGCAGCTCCAGGCCGGTGCCGCAGACCCGTTGCACCTGCAGCGCCGGCACCGCCTCGGGCACCCCGGCATAGAGGCCGATATGCCGCGGCAGCAGATAGGCATCGAAGCTGGCCTGGGCCACCGAGCCGGCCAGCACGGAATCCACCGCCGCGGCCTCATGCCCGCGCGCCAGCAGCGCCCGCGCCACGGCGATGCCCAGATCGGTGGGCGATACCTGCCCCAGGGCGCCATTCAGATCGGTCCAGGGCGTGCGCACACCATCCAGCAGCAGGACGTCGTCGTAGAGCGCCCCCATGCCGTTACGCATGACCAGGCGCCTCGGCGCGGGCCGCCGCCGCGGGCGCCGCCGTCCGCCGTTGCAGCAGGGCCAGCACCGCGCCCGCGGCCACCAGCACCGCCGGGGTGGTGGCCACCACCAGGGTCGCCGCGCCACCGCCCAGGGCCAGGACCTGGCCCGCCAGCAGCGGTCCGGCCATGGCGCCCAGACGACCGACCGCCACCGCCGCACCGGTCCCGGTCGCCCGTACCGCCGCCGGATAGAGCTGCGGCGCCAGGGCATAGAGCACCAGTTGGCCACCCACCACGAACAGCCCGGCGGCGAAACCGGCCAGGGCCACCAGTGGATAGGCCTTGGCCAGACCCAGCCCGGCCAGCCCCAGCAGGATGCCCAGGTAGATGGCCAGCACCGTCAGCCGTGGCCGCCAGCGATCCATGAGCAGGCCGAACAGCACCGAGCCGATGCCGCCGCCCAGGTTGAAGAGGATCTGCACCCCCACCGCCTGGCCGCGGCTGAAGCCCTGGCCCACCAGCAGCGACGGCAGCCAGTTGAGCAGCATGTACATCACCGTGAGGGTGAAGAAATAGCCCAGCCACAGCAGCAGAGTGGTCGACAGCGGGATGGCGCCCAGCCAGGCCCCGCGCGAGCCGCTCGCCTGAGGTCCGCCTCGATTGCGCAGAAAGCCGGCGGTCTCCGCCAGGTAGCGTCCGAGCAGCGGCGCCACCAGCAGCGGCGCCAGGCCGCCGACATAAAACACCGTCTGCCAGCGGCCGACGTCCAGCAGCCCCACCACCGCCGCCAGGGCGCCACCCAGGGGCACGCCGCAGTACATCAGGCTGACCGCCGTGGCGCGGGCGCGCTCGTCCACCGACTCGGCGGACAGCGCGATCAGATTGGGCAGGGCGCCGCCCAGGCCGATGCCGGTGAGCAGCCGCGCCAGCAGCAGGCTCTCCAGACTCCAGACATGGGCGGTGGCCACCGAGAAGACCCCGAAGATCAGCACGCAGGCGATCAGCACCTTCTTACGGCCGATGCGATCGGCGCACCAGCCGCCGATGAAGGCGCCGGGCAGCAGGCCGAGGATGCTGGCGCTGAACACCAGGCCCATCTGCCCCGGCTGGAAGCCGAAGGCCTTGGCCATGGCCGGGGCGGCGATGCCCATGGCCTGGAGGTCCATGCCCTCCAGCAGGGCGACGATGAAGCACAGCAGCAGGGTCAGGCGGGCCCCGGGCGGAACGGTCGAGAGCAGGCGCATGGTGGACTCCTCAGAAGCGGAAGGTGGTGGCGGCCATCAGGAAGCTGGTGTCGTCGCCATCGGCCTGACGCACGGCGGCGCCGGCCTGGAAGTAGCTGTATTCCAGATCCAGGGTCAGGTTGGCGGTAGGCATCCAGCGCAGGTTGTTGCGCCAGAGGGTGCCGGCCTTGCGCGCCGAACTGGCCGCGGTGCCCGGCACCGTGGTCATGCCCGGCAGGTAGACGCCGTCTTCGGTGCTCTGCCGCCAGACGCCGAACAGCCCGCTCTCCAGCTGCAGGGTCGGCCGCGGCGCCAGGGTCAGCAGCGGGCCGACCAGATAGAGGTTGGCCAGGGTGGTGAGACCGGAGTCGCCATAGAAGCCGTTCTTCGGATAGAGCGGATCGAAGGTGCCGACGCGGTCGTCGCCCAGCCCGTGATCGCCGCTGGCGGCGTCCACCCGTAGGGCCAGCCGCGGCTTCCAGGCGCCGCCCAGGCGATAGCCGGTTTCGCTGCTCAGGCCCCAGGCGCGGATCTGGGCGCCGGCCAGATGCCCGCCCTGCCCGGCCAGGTCCCAGCTCCAGTCCCAGGGACCGGCGTTGCCGAACAGGCGGAAGCCGGCGGTGTAGCGCTTTTCCGCGCCGGTCAGGCCGTCCAGGGTGCGCTGGTCGGTCTCCAGGCCGAAGCCGTAGACATCCAGCTTGAGCGGCCCGGCCAGCGGCAGGGTGCCGTAGAGGCCATAGAACTTGACCGCGTTGTTGGAGCCATCGTCGAAGCTGTCTTCGCCGGTCACCACGGGCCTCAGGCCGAAGGCGTCCAGCCGGTAGCCGTCCGGGCGACTCCAGGCCAGGCGCAGGCCGTCGAAGTTGAGGCGGATGTTGCGGGCGTCGCGGTAGGTGACGAAGGCCTGGTTGCCATAGCCCAGCTCCTGGCGACCGATGCGGGTCATCAGCTTGCCGCCGGCCAGCGGCGTGTTGAGGTCGATGAAGGCCTGGTGCAGCTCGGTGCGGCTCTGGTCGTAGGGCCCGTAGAGCGCCTTGTTCCAGGCGCGGGTGTTTTCCAGCTGGACGAAGGCGCGCACGGCGTCGTCGAACAGGTGCAGGTCGGCGTGCAGCTGCAGGCGCTGCTGGATGTAGTGATCGGTGGCCACCCCGCGCCGGCCAAAGACCGGATTGCGGATGCTGTCGAAGCGATAGCGCGCCTCGCCGCCGGTCTGCAGCCAGGCCGCGTCGCCGAGGCGCTGGTAGCGCAGCCCGTCGAAGGGGTCGGTGCGCTTTTGCGGATCGTCGAGAAAGCGATAGTCCTCGGCCCAGCGCGGCGGTCCGGGCGGCAGGGGACGCGCGGTCTCCAGGCTGTTGAGCGGCTTGGGCCGCGCGCTTTCCAGGGTGGTGGAAGGCGCGGCGAGCAGGCCCTGGCTGGCGAGCAAGGAGGCGAGAGTGGTAAAGGCGAGGCACGAGCGGGCCCGTGCGCGGGCCGGAAGCGAGCGCGAAAAAGACATGAGATGACCGTCCTGACTGGGGAAGCGGAAGGCGCCGCCGGGGCGCGCGGATCAGGGCCTAGCGGGCGCGGATCGGGTAGCGGTCAGGAGGGAGGGTGGTTGGATAGCGAGCTGACATGGCGGGTGTCCCTTTGTTGTTGTTGTCGTCACCAGAGGGCGGCTTGGCCCTGGCTCGATGATGGTCGATGGCAGAAATGGATCAAGCCATCCGGACCGAATTTGGCCGATTACCGAACGTTATCTTTATTAACTTTATTCCTGCGGGACGACTGGTCAGCCAGGTCTCTCAACGTCTTCTGTATCGCGCTTTGTAACAATGCCCGCCCTTGAGGGGTCCATGAGGAGGCCCGTACGGGTTAAGGTTCCTTCTCCCACGATCGAAAAGGCGAACTCATGAGCTCCAAGACTTCCCTCCTGCTGGCTGGTGCCGCGCTCTTCACCCTGCTGGCCGGTTGCGGCTCGCACGAAACCCAGAGCAGCCCGGCGGCGGCCTCCTCGGCCCCGAGCGGCGCCGTCAGCAGCAGTGGCCGTTGCAACTCCGATGCGGTCCAGGATCTGGTCGGCAAGGCCCTCTCCCCGGCCCTGGCCGAAGAAGGCCGGCAGCGCGCCGGTGCCCAGGTCGTCCGGGTGGTCCGTCCGCAGGACCCCATGACCATGGACTTCAATTCCCAGCGCCTGACCATCACCACCAGCGCCAGCCTGGTGGTGCAGACCGCCACCTGCGGCTGATCCCCGGCGCGCCCCACGACCTGCCGGCCACCGCCGCGCAGGTCGGTGCGCCCAGCTAGAGGCCGAAGCCCTGGCGCAGGGCCGCCACGCTGTGGAAGTGAAAGGCCGGGCGCTGGCGCTCCAGCTCTTCCCGACTGCCGAAGCCATAGCCCAGCGCCACCGCCGCCACGCCGTTGGCCTGGGCGGCGATCAGGTCGTGCTCGCGGTCACCCAGCATCAGGCAGCTTTCCGGCGCCAGGCCTTCGGTTTCCAGCACGAAACGCAGCAGTTCGGTCTTGTCGGCGCGGGTGCCATCCAGCTCGCTGCCATGCAGCGCGGTGAAGAATTCCGCCAGGGCGAAGTGCCTGAGGATCTCCACGGCGAACACCCGCGGCTTGGCCGTCACCAGATAGAGCCGCCGTCCGGCCGCCTGCAACTCGGCCAGCAACTCGCGGATGCCCGCATAGACCTCGTTCTCATAGAGACCGGTGGCGCGAAAATACCCCCGATAGGCCTCCACCGCGCGCCAGGCCCGCGCCTCGTCGAAGCCGTAATGGGTCATGAAGCTCTGCAGCAGCGGCGGGCCGATGAAGACTTCCAGCCTGCGCAGATCGGGCTCCTCGATCCCCTCGGCGCGCAGCGCCACCTGGATCGCCCGGGTGATGCCCAGGCGCGAATCGGTGAGGGTGCCATCGAGATCGAACAGCAGATGAGGGTGATGCATGGGATGTCCTGGCAACGGGAAGTCCTGACCAGTATGGCGAGCGGGGGCAGAGACCGGTAGGCTCGACCGCTCCATTGGAAATGAGTCTTGTTCGCCGATGCCGCCTTTGCCCCGTTCCGTCCGTCACAGCGCCTGGCTGGCCCTGCCGCTGCTGCTCGCCCTCGCCGCTCCCGGCCGGGCCCGTCCCATCGATCAGCCCATGGACGCCCAGGTGCTGCAGCAGCCAGGCCACGGCTATGCCTTCAGCGAACTCCAACTGGATTCCGTCGATGGCGCCCGCCACTACCAGATATGGATCGCCCGACCCGCCACCCCGGCACCGGCCGCCGGCTATCCGGTGCTCTACCTGCTCGACGGCAACGCCGCCCTGGGCGGGCTGAACGCCGAGTTGCTCGATACCCTGGCCAGGCGGCCCCATCCGCCCGTGCTGGTCGCGGTGGGCTACACGGGCGGCAAGCGCATCGACGGCCCCGGCCGGGCCTACGACTACACGCCATCCGCGCCTACCAGCGAACGCTTCCGCGAGCTGGCCACCGGCGGCGCCGACGTCTTTCTCGCCTGGCTGCTGGAACGCCTGGAACCGGCGGTGGCGCGGCAGGTGCCGCTGGATCATGGCCAGCGCGCGCTCTGGGGGCATTCCCTGGGCGGGCTGTTCGTCCTCCACGCCCTGCTCACCCGCCCGGACGCCTTCGCCCAGGGCTACGCCGTGAGTCCCTCGCTGTGGTGGAGCCCCACCGTACTACCTCAGAGTGATGAGCAGCTAAAGGAGCGTTTCAAGGCCCATCCGGCCCGCCTGGTGCTGCTGCAGGGCGGCGCCGAACGCGAGCTGCCCGCGCACTTCCAGAGCGAGGTCCCCGCCGATGCCACCCGGCGCCTGGCCGACCGCCTCGGCCAGCTCCCCGGCATCCGGGTGCGCTACGAGGTGCTCGAAGACCTGGGCCACGGCCCCATGCTGCCGGCCTCGCTGCGGGCCGTGTTGAGCGAGTGGCGCTAGTCCGCCAGCCAGCGATACATCACCAGGCAATCCACCAGCCCCAGGCTGGCATGGCGATAGGCCCTGGGCAGGGTACCGACGATCTCGAAGCCGTGTTTCTGCCAGAGCCGCACCGCCACCTGGTTGCTGGCCACCACCGAGTTGAACTGCATGGCCTGGAAGCCCAGTTCGCGAGCCACCTGCACGGAGTGCTCGCAGAGAGCACCGGCCACGCCCTGGCCACGGGCAGCGGGAGCGACCATGTAGCCGCAATTGCAGACGTGATCGCCCGGCCCCATGGCATTGGCCTTGAGGTAGTAGCTGCCGAGCAGCTGACCGTCGCGCTCGGCGACGAAGGTCGCCCGCGGCAGCTCCACCCAGAGGCGCCAGGCGTCGTCGCGGGTCAGGTCCGGGTCGTAGGCGTAGGTCTCCCGGGCCTGGGCGACCTGCTGGATCAGCGGCCAGACCTGGTCGAAATCGGCGGCGGCGAGGGGGCGAATCTGCATGGGTGACTCCGGCTGACGAAGGAGCCGCCAGTGTCGCCTAGCCGGTCGCCGCTGCCAAATCACCGCCCTCTTCCAGCAGGCCCCGGGCGCCCTGGCGACAGGCTGCCAGCAGTTCCTCGGACAGGCCCTCGTCATCCAGCGCCCGCGCCAGGGCCACACCACCGATCAGGGTGGTGGCCAGCTGCAGCGCCCGGGCGCGCCGCTGCGCCGGCGGTCCTAGCAAATCCCGCTCCAGCCGGCTGACGAAGCGCGCGAAGAAGCGGGTATAGCTACCACGGATGGCGGCCTCCCGATGGGTGACGTCGGCCGCCAGAAAGGCCAGCGGACAGCGCAGCGCTTCGCCCTCGGCGTGCTCGCGACTCAGGTAATGCTCGACCAGTTGCCCGAGGCCTTCGCTACCGAGACCGTCGAGCCGGGCGCTGCCGACCTGGGCAGCATAGGCGATGGCCTGGTCATAGACTTCGGTCTTGGTGCGGAAGTGGTGATAGAAGGCGCCGCGGGTGAGACCGGCATCGGCCATCAGGTCATCGAGTCCGACCGCATCGAAGCCGCGGAGGGCGAACAGGCGAGCGGCGCTGTCGAGGATGCGCTGGCGGGTCTGCTCGCGCTGATCAAGGGGCCAGGCCATGGCTACTCCAGATTATGTTCTTGAACATAAGGTCTCCTTTGCCACCATGCAGCCTTCTTTGCAAGGAGCCTGCAGCATGACGCCCTATCTCTTCGGTCCCGCCTTCAGCACCCTGGTGCGCAGCGTGCGCCTCCATGCCCTGGAACAGGGCCTGGAGCTCCCCTGTGGCCTCGCCCCTGACGGCCAGGCCATCGCCTGGCGCAGCGAGGCCCACCTGGCGCTGCACCCCTTCGGCCAGGCGCCGGTGCTGCTCGACGGCGAGTTGCGCCTCTTCGAGACCCTCGCCATCTGCCGCCATCTCGATCGTCGGCTCTCGCCGGAGCGCGGCGGCAATCCGGAGCAGGACGCCTGGAGCAGCGCCCTGCTCACCACCGTGGATACCCGCCTGGTCCGTCGCTATCTGCTGCGCGTCGCCGGGCCACGACCCGCTCCCTTCCGGACGCTGGAAGAGCAGCAGCGCGCCCTGGCCGACGTCGACGCAACCCTGGCCGTGCTCGATCGCCAGCTGGGCGACCAGAGCTTTCTCTGTGGCGCCGACTTCAGCCTGCCCGACGCCCTGCTGGCGCCCATGCTCGACTACCTGGAGCCCCTGCCGGACCTCCACTGGCAGACGACTTGGCCCCGCCTCGCCGCCTACCTCGACCGCCTGCGCGCGCGACCCTCCGGCCAGGCGATCCTGGTGGCGACCGACTTCAGGCTGCGCTGAGCCTACAGGGGCTACCGGTGACCACTTACCTCCCCAACACACCGCAACCGTCCCCTCTCCCCCTAGGAGAGGGCTAGGGTGAGGGCCCACCCACCACCCCTCCCTACCTGCTAGCCTTGGAAGCCCCTCCCCCGCCCAAGGACCGCCCATGACCACCGCCCACCCCATCGCCCTCGTCACCGGTGCCTCCCAGGGCATCGGCCGCGCTGTCGCCCTCGGTCTGCTGCAGGACGGCTTCCGCGTGGTCCTTGCCGCCCGCCGCGCCGAACCCCTGGAGGCGCTCGCCGAAGAAGCCCGGCAACAGGGCGGCGAAGCCCTGGCGGTACCCTGCGACGTCACCGATGCCGCCAGCGTCGAGGCGCTGTTCGCCCGCATCCGCGACACCTACGGCCGCCTGGACCTGCTGTTCAACAATGCCGGCGTCGGTGCCCCGGCGGTGCCCATCGACGAGCTGGAACTGGACGCCTGGCACCGGGCGGTCAACACCAACCTCACCGGCGTCTTTCTCTGCAGCCGCGCGGCCTTCGCCCTGATGCGCGCGCAGACACCCCGTGGCGGACGCATCATCAACAACGGCTCCATCTCGGCGCACACGCCCAGGCCCTTCAGCGCGCCCTACACCGCCACCAAGCACGCCGTGGCCGGGCTGACCAAGGCCCTGGCCCTCGACGGCCGCGCCTTCGATATCGCCTGCGGCCAGATCGATATCGGCAACGCCGCCACCGAGATGACCGAGCGCATGGCCAACGGTGTGCTCCAGGCCGATGGCAGCACCGCGGTGGAGCCGCGCATGGACGTCCGGCATGTCGCCGACGCCGTCCGCTACATGGCCAGCCTGCCGCTGGACGCCAACGTCCAGACCCTCACGGTGATGGCGACCAAGATGCCCTATGTGGGCCGGGGCTGAGGGGTTCCACGTGGAACCCGATCAGACAGGGAGCAAGCAATGAATCCAGCCGAAGTCGTCTCCTTCTGGCGCGCCGCCGGCCGGCGCCAGTGGTTCAATGGCGGCCCTGCCTTCGACGCCGAGTGCCGCGCGCGTTTCGAGGCCTTGCACTTCGCTGCCAGCCGCCGTGAGTGCGATGACTGGATCGAAGGTGCCGAAGGCGCCCTGGCCCTGTGCCTGCTGCTCGACCAGATCCCGCGCAACATCTTCCGCCACAGCGGCCACGCCTTCGCCACCGACGGCCTGGCCCTGCAGCAGGCGCGACAGGCGCTCGACGCCGGTCTGGATCAGCAGGTCGAAGCCGAGTTGCGCGCCTTTTTCTATCTGCCGTTCGAGCACTCCGAAGTCCTGGCCGATCAGCAGCGCTCGCTCGCCTTGTTCGCGGACCTGGGCATCGAGCACTACCGGCGCTATGCCGAGGCCCACCTGGAGGTGATCGCCCGCTTCGGTCGCTTCCCGCACCGCAACCGGGCGCTGGGGCGGCTCAATACGCCGGAGGAGCAGGCCTGGCTGGATGCCGGCGGGGGTTTCTGACCCGCCCTTCAGGGCGCCCCGGGCGACACGCAGGCGGAGCCGGGTCCCCGGTGCCCTAGCCCCGCCACTCCACCACCAGATCCGCCCGCGCCCGATCGCCGTCGATCAGTCGCGCATTGGGCTCGTCGGTGCTTTCCACCCAGGCCTCGGCGTCCGCGCGGCTGCGGCCGAAATGCATGTGGCGGGCGACCAGCCGCTCGCGACGCTCCGCGGGATCGACGCGCACATACCAGCACTCGTCGAACACCTCGGCGACATCGCTCCAGGGCGCCTGCGTCAGCAGCAGGTAGTTGCCCTCGCTGATCACCAGCTGGGTCTCGGCGTGGACCGGAATGGCATTGGCAATGGGCTCTTCGATCTCGCGATTGAACAGCGGCGCATAGACGGTTTCCCCGGCCACCGGCGTCTTCAGGCGCTGCAACAGGGCGCGATAACCGCGCGCATCGAAGGTGTCCGGCGCGCCCTTGCGTTGCGCGCGATCCAGACGCGCCAGCTCGCGATTGGCCAGGTGATAGCCGTCCATGGGCACCACCACGGCACGCTCGCCGAGCGCCGCCGCCAGCAACTCGGCCACGGTCGACTTGCCCGCGCCCGGAGTGCCCGCGATGCCCAGCAGGCGACGTCCACCCTGGGCCAGCAGCGCCTCGGCACGAGCCAGGAGTTCGGCGGGAAGTTGCAGGCCATCGACCGGACGCTGACTGCTCATGCCGGCACCCCCGGCAGTGAACGAATGGAAACGGCAGGCAGGCACGGGAAAGCGGTCATGGCGGAGGTTCCGGCAGTGGGGATCGCGGCACGCTAGCACCCACCGCCGCGGTCGTCGACTCGGCGCCGACGTCGCCGGAAAGCCATCACAGTCTGCGCTCCGGCGAGCCGATCCCGGCCTCTCCCCCTCGGCATCCACCCGGCGCTCTCGTACACTCCGCTTCCAATCGGCCGCGCGCCGCCGTGTGCCTCATACAAAGGGATTTGGTCGCCATGAAGAAACCGCTACTTACCACCCTCGCCGGCGTGACCCTGGTGGTCGTCGGTACCGCCGTGGGCGGCGCCTGGTACACCGGTACCCGGCTGGAAGGCGAATTGCGCCAGGCCGCGAGCCAGGCCCAGCTGGCCCTGCAGGCGCAACTGCCCGAGTACCCCTTGCAGCTGCAACTGGTCGAGCTGCAGCGCGGTGTCTTCAGCAGCACCGCCACCTTCAGCCTGAGCGTGCAGGCCGAGGACCGCCCGCCCGTGGAAGTGCTGCGAGTGCTCGACGACATCCAGCACGGTCCCTTCCCCCTGACCCGCCTCAAATCCCTGCAGCTGGCGCCGGTCATGGCGGTCAACCGCTTCACCCTGGCGCGCACGCCGCTCACCGCCGATCTCTTCACCCTGGCCAAGGGCGCCGAACCCGTGCGGCTCGACGCCACCCTGGGCTACGACCGCACGGTGGACGGCGGTCTGACCCTGGCCGCCCTGCACCTGGACCAGCCCCAGGGCGCGGTGGCCTTCTCCGGCCTGACTGCCACCTTCGCTACCGACATGGAGGCCAGCCGACTGCGCCTGGACAGCACGGTCGGCCAATTCAGCCTCAATGTGCGCACGCCGGAGGGCTGGGCCAAGCTGGAGACCGAAGGCTTCGCCTTGACCGGCGACAATCGCCGCAATGCCGATGGCTTCTGGCTCGGCCCGGGTCAGCTGCGCCTCGGCCGCCTGCTGCTGGCCATGCCCGGCAAGCCCGCGGTCGAGTTGCGGGATCTGCAGCTTCAGGGCGACACCCAACAACAGGGCCAGCAGCTGACGGGCACGCTCAACGCCAGCCTCGGCCAGCTCGATATCGCCGGCCAGACCCTGGGCAAGGCGACCCTGCGCAGTCACTACAGCAATCTCGACAGCCCGGCGCTGGCTCAGCTCAATGCGCTGCTGCAGCACCTGCAGCTGGATACCGAGCAAGGTCTCGATCCCACCACCCAGGCGACCCTGCAGCAGCATCTCGGCGATGTGCTCGCCGCGCGTCCCCAGCTGGTGGTGGACGAGCTGCGTCTCGACACCCCCGGCGGCAGCAACCGCCTGCGCCTGGACCTGACCCTGGCCAAGCCGGCGACCTACGATCTGCCACCGGAGCAACTCGCGGCCCAACTGCTGGCAGGTCTCGAGGCGCGCCTGTCGGTGGCGCGGGGCAGCCTGGTGGATGGCGTCCTGTTCCAGGCGGGCGCCCAGCGCAGCCAGCCGGCCATGCAGCAACAGGCCCAGGCCACCGCCGAAGCCCTGGCCGGCATCGGCCTCAACAGCGGCCTGCTCAAGGCCGAAGGCGAGGATCTGGTGGCTACCCTGAATTACAGCGCCGGGCGGCTGTTGCTCAACGGCCAGGAAGTCCCGCCGGAACAGCTGCTGGCCCTGCTGGAACGCCCGCAACCCGCGGCACCCGGCAAACCCCAGGGCAAGGCGCCGAAGCGCTAGCGGATGCCGGGGCTGTTGGGCTTCGATGATGGCGCCGTCTCAACCCAACTTACGCAGGTCCGTAGGTCGGGTTGAGCGCAGCGAAGCCCAACAACGTCCCGACCGCCCTACTTCAACTCCAACCCGCCGCTAGCCTTGTTCAGCTCGCGCAGGTGCTTGCCGAGCAGATCCAGGTTGGCTTCGGTCAGGTCCAGGCCATCGCGCGCCTGCGGCGAGAGCAACTGGCGGACCTCGTTGTTGAGGGTGTCCCTGAGACTGCGCAGGTGCGCCTGGCGCTTCTGACTCTCGGCGGTCAGCTGTTCCCACTCGCCCGGTTGCGGCAGGCCGTAGCCATCAGTGCCGAGCAACTCGGCCGGACGACTCAGGTAGCCGCTGTCCTTGAGGATCTGCTCCAGGGCGCCACCGGCCTTGCCGAAGCGTGCCTTGTCCACCGCGTCCTCACCCAGGTAGCGATCCTTGAGCTCGGTCTGCGCCTGCAGCAGCGCCCGGCGATAGGCCGCCTGCTCCAGCAGCAGCAAGGCGGCGCTGGCGCGCAGGTCGGCGCGCTGGAATTGCTCGCGGCGCTGCTGCGGGGTCAGCGCCAGCCAGGCCTCGACGTCCGCCTGGGGCAGCTTGAGGCGCTCCCGGGCCACCTTGAACATGGCCTGGAAGCGCTCGCGGAAACTGTCGAAGCGATAGCCCAGCCGCAAGGCCTCGCGCGGATCGTCGAGTACCGAGGTGTCCACCAGGTCCTTGAACCTCAAGGCATCCATCAGACCCGTCGGGGTGATGACATCGAGCTGGGCGTCGGCCAGGCGCGGTACTCCGTCGTGCAGCAGCTTGAAGGTCTCCACCGCGCAGTTGTTGGTGACGAAGTAGTACTGGCCGTCATAGCTCCAGTGCACCTGGGCGGTCCGTTCGAGGAAGTCGGCGATCTCCGGACGGGTCAGCTTGAGCGGCACGGATTGCAGGCCGCGCAGCTCCACCTTGGTGTACTCGTCCACCACCTGGGCCAGCGGCAGCACGAACAGCCGCGACGGGTAGGAACCGGTCAGGCCGCGCCAGCTGGAGAGCTGGACGTCGTTGACGAAGGCGCGGAACGACAGCACCAGATGGTATTGCAGATCCAGTCGGCAATCCGGGCCGCGCGGCCGACCAGGGGCGCAGACCACCAGGCGCAGCATGCTGTGGCCCCAGCGGCTCATGACCTGCTCGTTGCCCTCGGCCAGCAGGTAGTCGACCGCATAGACCCGCTCCGGATCGAGCCAGCCCAGGGGCGCCTCGCCGAAGTCGTTGCCGGCGTTGAGATAGGGATAGCGCCCCGGACAGGCATCGTGCGCCGGCGACCAGCCGAAGTGCTCGGCGAAGTAGCGCTGCAGCGCCGGCCGCCGGCAGGCGTAGCTCGGGTCGAGCAGGAAGTACTCCATGTTCACCGCCACGAATTCCTTCGGGTTGGTGACTTCATAGAGATCGGGACTGCGCGCGATGAAGAGATTCTTCGACTCGCGATTGCCGTGCTTGCGCGTCTTCACCTGCCAACCGGCCAGGTCCAGCAGCCGCGGATCATCGGACAGCGTATAGCTGCGCCCGGCCTGGCCCTGGCATTTCAGCGGCAGCTGGTCAGAGGTCAGCCCCAGGCCGCCACAGGAAAGGATCAGCTGGCGCTGCTCGGGCGTCCAGACGCGCTCGCGGTCATAGAAGTGGGTCAGCTCGTGCAGCACCGTGGCCAGCAGTTCGCGGTGCTGGGTGCCGTGGGGGCGACCGGTCTGGATGCGGGTGTCGCTGCCGTCCACCAGACTGGGCAGCAGGCGACGATTGAGCAGCAGGTTGCGTCGATCCGCCTCGCCATAGGCTTCTTCCAGCAGCTCGCTGCTCCAGCGCACCGGGATGCGCTCATCCAGCGCCGCCTTGAATTTGGGTGGCAGCAACGCCTGGGCCTCATCCAGCAACTGCTGGGTGGCCTGGATCTGCGCGGGCGTCAGGCCCTGGGTATCGAGTTCGAGGTGCAGGGCGGCCTGGGCCCCACCGAGGGCCAGGCCGGCCGCAAGGCCGACCAGCCACTGCCGCAGCCGGCCGGCGCGGTTGTTCACAGCGCCAGGATGGCCTGGGCCAGCTGCAGGTCGTTGGCCTGACGCGCGGCCGGGAACTGGTCGCGCAGGCTGCGGAAGGCTTCTTCCAGCTGGACGCCACGGATGTCACCGTCGCTGGCGACAAAGCTGGCGGCATCACCACGCGCGGCCTGGATCATCTTGGCGTCGCGGATGGAGGTGGTGGTGTCGGAAGTGAAGTCGATGCTGCGCTGCAGCGCCCGCACCACGATGTTACTGGTGGCCACCAGGGTCTGGGCCTGAGCCAGGCTCGAAACGCCCAGGGTCAGGGCAGCGGCGATAAGCAGGGAACGGCGCATGGATACTCCAGGGATGTCACGGAATTGAAACGGACTACTGACTCAGAATCGCCGCGGCGAGTTCCCGGTCGGAAGCCTGCAGCGCCGGATCGGCTGCGCGCAGGGCGCGGAAGGTTTCCTCCAGCTGGGCGCCGCGCAGGGCACCGTCGGTAGCAACGAAGGCTGCGGCATCGTCGCGCGCTGCCAGGACCAGCTTGTTCTGGAACGGCGCCGTGGTGATCTGGCTGGTGCCATAGATGGTCTTCACCAGACCCTCGGTGGTGGAGTCGAACGCCAGGACCGGCGTGGCAAGACAGAGACCGAGCAACAGCGCGGCAGAACGACGGATATACATGGATGGCGACCCTCCGGTGGCAGATGGTCGCCAAGGCTAACGCAGCCCCCCGTTCCGGGCTAGCAGCCACGGGGTACGGGGGGTATCGCGGTGTTGCGCGTCAGATGGCGAGAATCGCCTGGGCCAGTTGGTCATCGCTGGCCTGACGCAGTTCGGGCGCCTGGCTGCGCAGGTGGTCCAGCGCCGCTTCCAGGCGCACGCCGCGGATGTCGCCGGCGCTGCCGACGTAGGTGGCCGCATCGTCACGGGCTTCCTGGACCAGCTTGTCGTTCTTGAAGGAGCCGGTGATGGACGAGGTGGTATCCGAGGTCGCATCGATGGCGTTGACGATGATGTCGGTGGTGACATAGAAGCTCGACGCCGAGGCGGCGGTGGACAGGCAGAACAGCGCCGCGGCGGCGCCCAGGTGCAGGGTTTTCATGGGGGACTCCCGTCTGGATAGGCCTGACTGAGACTACCGCCAGCCCGAGGAAGTCGCATCCCGAGGCAGATTTTCACTCCCGCCAGAAGGGTTTGCCGCCTTCCCGGTACTGATCGGCGAGATTCAGCCCCAGGTCGGCCAGGGCGCGAGCGTCCAGGCGCTGCAACTGCCGGCGTGTGACGAGGCGCCGGTGCCAGCGGACCAGCAGCGCGAGCAGTGGGTGAAGGCGGCAGCGAAAACCCGATGATGCTGTGGGTGAGGTAAGCAGTGACCGGCTGTCCATGGCGATTTCCAGCGCAGCAAGGGAGCCTCAAGCTTCATCCCTACGGCGCGGGCAGACCACTTACAGCCATTGAATACTGTACCCGTACAAATTCATAGAATATCTATCTGTACTTAACATACCCGTGGTGATCGCTCTGCGACGCCACTCTGCACCGGTTCATCGGGAGCGAACTGTATCTCCTGCCGCGACGTACCCGTGGTCGGCATGAATCGCTACAATCGAGGCTTTCAGCGCCCATCCGCGAGAGGCACCGCCATGAGCTTCAAAGTTTTCGTCGACGGCCAGGAAGGCACCACCGGCCTGCGTCTGCTGGACTACCTGACCGGTCGTTCGGACATCGAACTGCTGCGCATCGACGAGAGCAAGCGCAAGGATCCGGCCGAGCGCGCGCGCTTCCTCAATGCCGCCGATGTGGCCTTTCTCTGCCTGCCCGATGCCGCCTCCCGCGAAGCGGTGAGCCTGGTGACCAATCCCAACACCTGCATCATCGACGCCAGCACCGCCTTCCGTACCGACAGCAGTTGGACCTACGGCCTGCCAGAACTGGCGCCCGGTCAGCGCGAGGCGCTGCGCGCCAGCAAGCGCATCGCCAATCCCGGCTGCCACGCCACCGGCTTCATCCTGCTGGCCCGGCCGCTGGTGGACGCGGGCCTGCTGGCTCCCGATACCCCGCTGTCGGCCTTTTCCCTGACCGGCTACAGCGGTGGCGGCAAGCAGATGATCGCCGCGTACGAAGCCGGCGGCGACGCCCGCCTGCTGAGTCCGCGTCCCTATGCCATGGGCCAGGGCCACAAGCACCTGCCGGAAATGCGCGTGCAGAGCGGCCTGGCCGCCGCGCCGGTGTTCAGCCCCATCGTCGGCCCCTTCCTCAAGGGTCTGGCGGTGACCATTCCGCTGCACGCCAGCCAGCTGCGCCCGGGTACCACTGCCGCCGACCTGCAGGCGGCGCTGGCCCGTCACTATGACGGCGAAGCCTTCATTCACGTGGCGCCGGTGGCCGCCGAGGAGGAACTGGACAATGGCTTCTTCGACGTCCAGGCCAGCAACGACACCAACCGCGCCGATCTCTTCGTCTTCGGCAATGCCGAGCGGATGACGCTGGTGGCGCGGCTGGACAATCTGGGCAAGGGCGCGGCGGGCGCGGCGGTCCAGTGCATGAACGTGCACCTGGGCACCGACGAGGGTCTGGGGCTCGCCAGCGGCCGCTAGTCAGGGCGCCGGCTTTCTTCCCTGGCGGGGCGAACCTTTCTCAAGGCGCCCCGTCTGAATTGCTGAACGGTTCGGATAACCGTTCTGCTCCTTTGCTGTTTAGTGTTGGCAGATGCTGGACCCCTGCTTTGGCGGTCCAGTCTTGAACTCCGGACTTCTCCCCTCCCCCGATGGAAGTCCGGAGTTTTTTTATGCCTCGGCGGCGGGTTCGTCGAGGCCCAGCCAGCTGGCCAGCACGCGCTGGGCATCCTCTATCCCCTGGCGCTTGGGCGCCGAGAACAGCTGGATGCTGGCGGTATCGCCCCAACCCTGGCGCACGTCGCGCTGCACCTTGAGCAGGGCGTTCTTCTGGGCACCGAAGGCCAGCTTGTCGGCCTTGGTCAGCAGGATGTGCAGCGGCATGGAACTGGCCTGGGCCCAGTCCAGCATCAGGCGATCGAATTCGGTCAGCGGATGGCGGATATCCATCATCAGCACCACGCCGCTGAGCGAATTGCGGCTGCTCAGATAGGCCTCCAGGTGCTCCTGCCAGTGCTGCTTGAGCGGGATCGGCACCTTGGCGTAGCCGTAGCCGGGCAGGTCCACCAGGCGCCGCTCGTCGTCGAGGGTGAAGAAGTTGAGCAGCTGGGTACGCCCGGGCGTCTTCGAGGTACGCGCCAGGTTGGCGTGGGTCAGGGTGTTCAGCGCACTGGACTTGCCGGCATTGGAGCGACCGGCGAAGGCCACTTCGCGACCGTTGTCGAACGGGCACTGATCGACCTTGGCGGCGCTGATGAGAAAGGACGCCTGCTGGCACAGACCGACGATGGGATTCTTGAAGCTGGACATGGGGGTACTCGCGAGCGCGCGGCAAAGCCAGCAGTATATCGGATGCGCCGGGCGAGAGCCGCGCCCCTGGTAACCTGAACGAAGCCTGAACATGGCCGGCCTCGGGCGCTGCGGCGACTAGGCGCGGCGATGCACCCGGCTACAATGCCCGCAATCCGTCATGCCCGGTTGGTGGGCGTGCCTTCTTCCAGGAGTAGTCCCATGCGCAACCTGCTTTTCTCCGCCGTGTTCGCCGCCGCCAGTCTGTTCGGCGCGGCCGCCCATGCCGACGACATCCAGGCCGGCAAGCAGTACACCGAACTGAGCAGTCCGGTTCCGGTGTCCGAACCCGGCAAGATCGAAGTGGTTGAGCTGTTCTGGTACGGCTGCCCGCACTGCTACGCCTTCGAGCCCACCCTCAACGCCTGGTCCAAGAAGCTCCCCGACGACGTCTCCTTCAAGCGCGTGCCGGCCATGTTCGGCGGCATCTGGAACGTCCACGGTCAGCTGTTCGTGACCCTGGAAGCCATGGGCGTGGAAGCCAAGGTGCATGACGCCGTCTTCGCTGCCATCCACAAGGAGCACAAGAAGCTGGCCACCCCCGAGGAGATGGCCGACTTCCTTGCCACCCAAGGCGTGGATCGAGAAAAATTCCTCAGCACCTACAACTCCTTCGCCGTGAAGGGGCAGGTGGAAAAGGACAAGAAGCTGGCCATGGCCTACCAGATCACCGGTGTGCCGACCATGGTGGTCAATGGCAAGTACCGCTTCGACCTGGGCTCTTCGGGTGGCCCGGACGAGACCCTGAAGGTCGCCGACTTCCTGATCCAGAAAGAACGCGCCGCCAAGTAAGCGTCACCCGCCGCCGCGCCCCGCGGCGGCGGCTCTTCAGCTCGTCCCTCTCAAGCGGCCTCCGGTCGTCCTGCTCAAACTTTCCCCGTAACCGCCGATACCCTAGCGACTATCAAGTGGGCTGGCCGCCTTGTCGCGCCTGCCTGCTGGCCACCCTCAAGCCTCTGGAGCGGGCGGATGGAGCGCGCGGACGTCGAACGCTGGAAAAGCAAATACCTGGAGAGCCTCGAGAATCTCGAGCGCCTGGAAAGCCGGTGGGAAAACCGCCTGGACCTGGTGCGTCGAGGCCTCGTGCGCAGCAGCCTGGCCGCCGAAGGCAACGACGCGGCGGTGGACGCCTGCCTGGTCGAATTGCGCGACATCCTCCGCCGTGACGACAGCGACGCCGATCTCGCCAAGCTGATCCCGCGCCTGGAACGCACCGTGCTCGACTCCGAGCAGCGCCGGGAATTGCGCGCGCGCCAAGTGGCCGAGGCCTTCGCCGAACTCTGCCGGTTGCTGCAGACCCTGGAATTGCCGCGCGACCAGCGCAAGGCGCTCAAGGGCTTTGCCAAGCGCGCCCAGGCCGCTGCCGACCAACCGGGGGAACTGCCCGCGCTGCTCGGCGAATTCAGTCGTCTGCAGCAACAGGCCCTGAGTCAGCTGCACCCTGAACAGCCCGCCCGCGCCGGCTTCCTGCAGCGCCTGCTGGGTGGTCGTGGCGAGACCGCGGAAGAGGCGCCGACGGCGACGTCGAGTCCGCCAGTAGAAGACGCCTCGCCGGCGACAGTCGCCGCGCCAGCGGTGGAAACGCCGGCGACACCCGAACCGCCGCCGCTGCCGGTCGAAGGTCTGCCCGCCGCGCGGCCTGAGCTCTCAGCAGAGACCCAGGCAGTCCAGGCCGATCCGGCCTATGCCCTGCCCGCGGTGCCCGAGCCCGGCTACAGCGCCATAGCGCCGCATCTGGAAGCCACCCTGCTGCGGCTGCTCGACGACCTGGCGCTGCCGGACAGCCACAAGCCCCAGGCCGAACACCTGCGCCAACGCATCCAGGGCAGCCTGAACTGGTATGAATTGGTACCCGTGCTCGATGACCTGTCGGTGCTGGTGCTGGCCCTCAACCATTCCGGGCAGAGCGAATTCCAGCTCTACCTGCGCCGCCTCAATGAGCGTCTCGCCGCCTTCCAGACCGGTCTGCAGGACGTCCACGCCGGGCGTCAGGACGGCCAGACCCAGGAGCGCGCCTTTGGCGACGCTCTGCGCGGCCAGGTCAGCGAATTGCAGAGCGAGGTGCAGGAGGCGACGGACCTGGACAGCCTCAAGCTGTCGCTGGACAGCCGCCTGGAAGGCCTGCTGACCAGCCTGGCCGACCAGCAGAGCCAACGCGAGACCCGCGAGCAGGAAGCCAGCGAAAGACTCAGCGCCCTCACCGAGCGCGTCGCCGGCATGGAGCGCGAGGCCCAGCAGTATCGCGGCCATCTGGAAGAACAACGGCAGAAGGCCCTCTGCGACCCCCTCACCGGCCTGCCCAATCGCGCCGCCTGGAGCGAGCGCCTGGAGCTGGAGGTGGCCCGCTGGCAACGCCATGGCGGCGACCTGCTGCTGGCGGTGCTCGACGTCGATCTGTTCAAGCGCATCAACGACGGCTACGGTCACCTGGCCGGTGACAAGGTGCTCAAGATCATCGCCAGCGAATTGCAGCGCCGCCTGCGCAAGACCGACTTCATCGCCCGCTTCGGCGGCGAGGAATTCGTCATGCTGCTGGGCGCCACGCCGGTCGCCGGCGGGGTCACCCTGATCGAGCAGCTACGCGCCGCGGTCGCCGCCTGCCCCTTCCATTTCAAGGGCGAACGGGTGGTGATCACCCTGTCCGCTGGTCTCGCGGCCTTTGCGCCGGGCGAGGATGCCGATACCGTATTCGAGCGTGCCGACCAGGCGCTCTACCGCGCCAAGCGCGCCGGACGCGATCGCCTGGATGTGGCCTGACCCCATCCACGTTCGCGAGGTAATCGTGCAAAAGCCCTTCAAGCTCCTTCCCTGGCTGCTCTGCGGCCTGCTCCTGGCCGGCTGCTCCAGCGGTCCGCGCATCAATGACGACTATACCGCCCGCGATCAGGACAGCCGGGTGCAGTACATCGTGCTGCACTACACCGCGGCCGGCTCCCAGCAGTCGCTCAAGCTGCTGACCCAGGCCGGCGTCAGCGCCCACTACCTGATCGACACCGATGGCACCATCTATCGCCTGGTGGACGAGAATCGCCGTGCCTGGCACGCCGGCGTGAGCGAATGGGAAGGCCGCACCTGGCTCAACTCCACCTCCATCGGCATCGAGATGGTCAACCTGGGCTTTCGCGACACCCCGGCCGGGCACCAGTGGTATCCCTTCAGCGAAGCCCAGATCAAGGCGCTGATTCCGCTGCTCAAGGACATCGAGCAGCGCCACGGCCTGGATCGCCGCGCCATCGTCGGCCACAGCGACATCGCCCCGGGGCGCAAGCAGGACCCGGGGCCGCTGTTTCCCTGGGCGCGGCTGGCCGCAGCAGGCTTGATCAACTGGCCGGATCCGGCGGTGGTCGCCCAGCGCCAGACCAGCCTGGGCGGCGTGCTGCCGCCGCCGGCCTGGTTCCAGGATCAACTGGCGCGGATCGGTTATGCGGTACCGCGCACTGGCGTGCTCGATGCCGCTACCCGCGACGTCATCGGCGCCTTCCAGATGAAGTACCGGCCGGGCCGTTTCGATGGCCAGCCGGACTTGCAGACGGCAGCGCTACTACTCAGCCTGCCCAGCAGTCGCTAGTTTCTGTACGAAAAATGCCTACGCTCGGTGATGCTTCGTTGAAAAACGCTTCGGAATGCTCATTTACCGCTCGTAAACTCCGCTTCCTCAGCGTTTTTCGCCTTGCCTGACCGTCGCTCGGCGACTTTTCGTACAGAACCTAGGCGGCCGGAGGCGGCTTACAGCCGCACACTGGCGAAGGTGGATTCGCCCTGAGCCTGACTCAAGGCCGCCAGCGCGGACGAGGCCGGCATCAGCGACAGTTCCTGGGACAACGGCATCAGCGCGATGGGCTGCTGGATGGTCGGACCCTGGCGCTCGTCGCGCGGCGGGATGCCGAAGTATTCGCGGTAGCACTTGGAGAAGTGCGGGGTGGAGACGAAGCCGCACACCGAGGCCACCTCGATGATCGACAGGGTGGTCTGCTTGAGCAGCTGCCGGGCGCGGATCAGCCGCAGCTTGAGGTAGTAGCGCGACGGCGAGCAATGCAGGTACTTCTGGAACAGGCGTTCCAGCTGGCGCCGGGACACGTCCACATAGACCGCCAGTTCGTCGAGGTCGATGGGCTCTTCGAGGTTGGCCTCCATCAGCGCCACGATTTCCTGCAGCTTGGGCTGATTGGTGCCCAGCATGTGCTTGAGCGGGACGCGCTGATGATCCTGCTCGTTGCGGATGCGTTCGTAGATGAACATTTCCGAGATCGCCGCCGACAGCTCGCGGCCATGCTCGCGACCGATCAGGTGCAGCATCATGTCCATCGGCGCGGTACCGCCCGAAGCGGTGCAGCGATTGCGATCGATGGTGAATAGCCGGGTGCTGAGCACCACGCGTGGATAGGCTTCCTGCAGGGCCGCCAGGGTTTCCCAGTGCACGCTGCAGTCGTAGCCGTCGAGCAGGCCGGCCCGGGCCAGGGCCCAGCTGCCGGTACAGACCGCGCCCAGCTTGCGGCCCTGGCGCGCCTGGCTCTGCAGCCAGGTGCAATGCTCGCGGGACACGCTGCGCTGGATGCCCACGCCGCCGCAGACGATCACCATGTCCATCACCGGGGCGGCGCTCACGGCGCTGTCCGGGGTGATCTGCAGGCCATCGCTGGCGCGCACCGGACGACCGTCCAGACTTAGGGTGCACCAGCGATAGAGTTCCCGACCCGACAGCTGGTTGGCCATGCGCAGCGGCTCCACCACCGACGCCAGGGAAATGAGCGTGAAGTTGTCCAGCAGCAGAAAGCCGATGGACTGGATCGCACGGGCCTGTGACGAGGTGGGAATGGGCGACATGGTTTGAATCTCCTTCACGCAGGCTGGGGCCCTTGGCTGGGCTCTAATGAGGTGCGGCGGACAACGTTGGGCGAAAGATGTGTCGCGGACGCATAAGTCATGTCGCAATTCCCATGCCGTAAATGGGTGAACCCCGACACGGGCAAGCTGTCTGGGGCGAATAACCCATTCAGCAGCGCTCAATGGCGTTGATTAGCTAGGGTTTTTATTTGCGACCTTTCAGGTCCGAGACCGACCTTTTGCCGATGGCACTTCGCCAGATGTATTCCATCGGTAACACCAGGGCGTAACCAACGCGCGCCAAAATGTGGCATGGCGACTCAGTGGGCACGGTTGTAGGTCAGGCGTTTCAACCGTCTGTCGCCCTTCTGGCTACTTGTGGCGAAAAGCCACCAAGGCCCGGGCCAGACGGACCGGTACGTGCAGTGGCCCGGGCCCTTCCCTTCGCGAACCCTGGAGTTCAGGATGAAAATCTTCCAAGCGCTGTGGTTGTCCGGTCTGTTGCTGAGCTCGACCGTGCAGGCGGGCGAGGCCGAGAGTTGTCAGCAGGTGCGCCTGGCCGATGTCGGCTGGTCGGATCTCAATATCACCAACGCCACGGCCCGCTATCTGCTCAGCGCCCTCGGTTACAAGACCGAGGTGCTGCGCCTGTCCCTGCCGCAGACTTACGACGCCCTGGCCGCGGGCGAGGCCGATGTCTTTCTCGGCAACTGGATGCCGGCGCAGGCCAAGCTCAGCCAGCCCCTGGTCGATGCGGGGGCGGTCGAACGCCTGCACGCCAACCTGCAAGGCGCCCGCTACACCCTGGCGGTGCCCCAGTACGTCTATGACGCCGGGGTGAAGAACGTCGCCGACATCGCCCGCTTCGCCGACCGTTTCGACCACACCCTCTACGGCATCGAGCCCGGCAACGACGGCAACGCCCTGGTCAAGAAGATGATCGCCAGCAACGCCTTCGGCCTGGGCGACTTCAGGCTCGACGAATCCAGCGAACAGGGCATGCTGACCCAGGTGCGGATGAAGGAGCTGCTGGACCACCAGTTGATCGTCTTTCTCGGCTGGGAACCCCATCCGATGAACGTCCGGCACAAGCTGGCCTACCTCGACGGCGGCGATGACTACTTCGGGCCGAACCAGGGCGGGGCGACGGTCTACACGGTGGTGCGCAAGGGCTATGCCCAGCAGTGTCCCAACGTGGCCCGGCTGCTGGGCAACCTGGAGTTTTCCCTGGACATGGAGAACCAGCTGATGGATCGGGTGCTCAACGAAAAGGACAATCCGCGCCGCGCCGTGCGCAACTGGCTCAAGCGCAATCCCGAACGGCTCGACGCCTGGCTCAAGGGTGTCGCCACCCTCAGCGGCGCACCGGGCACCGCCGCGGTGAAGGCCAGTCTGGCCAACTGATTCGCGAGCGCTCCAACCGTCGCCGACACCTCTGGGCAGCGGGCCGCCGCGGCGAAGGGCGCCACTGCCCGCCTCTCTCGCTCGGCTGCCACGCGCCGGACGCGGACGTGCCCTGGGGCTCACGCTGGATACGACATTTCCGCTTCTGGTTACGACGCCGCGTACACTGGTAGCGACGCAGGCGGTAGGCGAGCCTGGGGGGATGGGTTACAGATAAATACACGTGGGGCGCACCGGAAGGTACCCCGCCAAACGCAAGGAGATGTGTCCATGAAAGGTTGTTCCCGTTGGCTCTTGAGTGCCGCCCTGCTGGCGCCGCTCGCTGTTCAGGCGGCCGAGCCGGCTTCCTGTGCCAAGGTGCGCTTTGCTGACGTCGGCTGGACCGACATCACCGTGACCACGGCCGTGACCAGCGAGGTGCTGCACGCCCTCGGCTACCAGACCACGACCAACATGATCTCCGTACCGGTTACCTACAAGTCTTTGCAGAACAAGGACATCGACGTCTTCCTCGGCAACTGGATGCCGAGCATGGCGGCGGACATCAAGCCCTATGCCGACAATGGCAGCGTCGAGACCGTGCGCGCCAACCTGGAGGGCGCCAAGTACACCCTGGCCGTCCCCCAGTACGTCTATGACGCCGGGGTCAAGAGCTTCGCCGACATCGCCAAGAACGCCGACAAGTTCGACGGCAAGATCTACGGCATCGAGCCGGGCAACGATGGCAATCGCCTGATCCAGGGAATGATCGACAAGAACACCTTCGACCTCGGCAAGTTCAAGCTGGTGGAGTCCAGCGAGGCCGGGATGCTGTCGCAGATCCAGCGCGCCGAGCGGCGCCAGCAGTGGGTGGTCTTCCTCGGCTGGGAACCCCACCCGATGAACACCCGCTTCAAGATGGCCTATCTCCAGGGCGGCGATGACGTCTTCGGCCCGAACTATGGCGGCGCCACCATCTACACCAACGTCCGCAAGGGCTACGTCCAGGAATGCCCCAACGTGGGCAAGCTGCTGACCAACCTGTCCTTCACCCTGGACATGGAAAACCAGCTGATGGACAAGGTCCTCAACGAAAAACAAGCCGCGAGCGCCGCCGCCAAGGCCTGGCTCAAGGCGCATCCGCAGGTGCTCGACCAGTGGCTGGCCGGCGTGACCACCCGCGATGGCAAGCCTGCGCTGGAGGCGGCGAAGACCGCCCTGGCCCCCTGAGCGAACACTAACATTCGACTGTCCCGCGCCAGTTCGGGCGGGTACTGCCACAGCCGAAGCACGAATCAGCGGTTCTCGTGCTTCGACCTGTCCACTCCTACCTGACGGGCACCGTTATGTTAATCACCGACCACAAGCTCCCTCTCGGCCAGCAGATCGCCGATTTCATCGACTGGCTGACGCTGCATGGCGCCAGCGTCTTCGACAAGATCTCCGATGTGCTGTCCGGCCTCATCCACGGCCTCACCGCCGGCCTGATGTGGTTCAACCCGCTGGCCTTCATTGCCCTGGTCGCGGTAGGGGTCTATCTGCTGCAACGCAGCATCGGCCTGGTGATCTTCGCCCTCATCTCCCTGCTGCTGATCCTCAACCTGGGGTACTGGCAGGAAACCATGGAAACCCTGGCCCAGGTGGTCTTCGCCACCCTGGTGTGCATCGCCGTGGGCGTGCCGCTGGGCATCATCGCCGCGCACAAGCCCTGGTTCTACACCGGCCTGCGCCCGGTCCTGGACCTGATGCAGACGGTCCCCACCTTCGTCTATCTGATTCCGACCCTGACCCTGTTCGGCCTGGGCGTGGTACCCGGGCTGATTTCCACGGTGGTCTTCGCCGTGGCCGCGCCGATCCGCCTGACCTGCCTGGGCATCCAGGACGTTCCCGCCGAGCTGATGGACGCCGGCAAGGCCTTCGGCTGCTCGCGCTGGCAGCTGCTGACCCGCATCGAGCTGCCCCACGCCATGCCCAGCATCGGCGCCGGTATCACCCAGTGCATCATGCTGTCGCTGTCCATGGTGGTGATCGCCGCCCTGGTGGGCGCCGACGGCCTCGGCAAGCCGGTGGTGAACGCCCTCAACACCGCGGACATCGCCCTGGGCTTCGAAGCCGGCCTGTCCATCGTCCTGATCGCCATCCTGCTCGACCGGGTGTGCAAGCAACCCGCCCCTCGCGAGGTTAAATAAGTCATGACCGCCATACGTTTCGAACACGTCGACGTCATCTTCGGCAAGCAGAACAAGCGTGCCCTGGAGCTGCTCGACCAGGGCAAGGGTCGCAGCGAGATCCTCCAGGAAACCGGCCAGGTGCTGGGTGTCGAGGACGCCTGCCTGGAGGTCCAGAAGGGCGAGATCTGCGTGCTGATGGGCCTGTCCGGCTCGGGCAAGTCCAGCCTGCTGCGCTGCATCAACGGCCTCAACACCGTGAGCCGCGGCAAGCTGCTGATCGAGCACAAAGGCAGTGAAGTGGACATCGCCAACTGCTCGCCTACCGTGCTCAAGGACATGCGCACCACGCGCATCGCCATGGTGTTCCAGAAGTTCGCGCTGATGCCCTGGCTGACCGTGGCCGAGAACGTCGGCTTCGGCCTGGAAATGCAGGGCCGCTCGGCCGCCGAGCGCAAGAAGCTGGTGGACGAGAAGCTGGAGCTGGTCGGCCTGACCCAGTGGCGCAACAAGAAGCCCGACTCCCTCTCCGGCGGCATGCAGCAGCGCGTCGGCCTGGCCCGCGCCCTGGCCATGGATGCCGACATCCTGCTGATGGACGAACCCTTCTCCGCCCTCGATCCACTGATCCGCCAGCAACTGCAGGACGAACTGCTGCAGCTGCAGGCCAAGGTCAACAAGACCATCGTCTTCGTCAGCCACGACCTCGACGAAGCCCTCAAGATCGGCACCAACATCGCCATCATGAAGGACGGCCGCATCATCCAGCACGGCCGCCCCGAGGACATCGTGCTCAATCCGGCCGACGAGTACGTACGCACCTTCGTCGCCCACACCAATCCGCTCAACGTGCTCAGCGGCTACAGTCTGATGCGCGGCCTGGACAAGTGCGGCCGCGAGGGCAACGAGATCTGCCTGGAACGCAGCCACGACATCTGGCTGGCCTTGGAAAACCAGACGGTCAAGGCCCTGCGCCGCGGCGGCGAGAGCCTGGCCCTGCAACGCTGGACCCCGGGCATGCCGGTCACCAGCCTGCAGCGCCAGCCGACCCTGGCGCCGGCCGATATCCGCATGCGCGACGCCCTGGAGATCCGCTACCACACCGGGCACAAGCTGGTGCTGGAGACCGACGGCCGCGCCGTGGGCATCCTCGGTGACAAGGAGCTCTACCACGCCCTGCTGGGCAAGAATCTGGAAAAGGCCGGCGAAGACGTCGTCCCGCCGGCGGTCCGCTCGACCCTGTCCCAGGCGGGCTGACCGCCTGGCCCGCCGCCCGCCTCTCCCTGCGGAGGCGGGTGCGTACCGCCCTCCTGCTCGCCCCGCCGGCAGAGCCAGCCAGGCTCCCTTCCCGGCACCCTCTCCTCATCCATAGCTACCTCTCTATCCCGGCCATCACACAGCCTGACGCTGTTCGTCTGGTACGGCCAAGGGACGCGCGAGCGTCTTTAAGCAAGCGCCCGATGGGCGCCGCTGAGCTGATAGGAAAGATGATCGAGGTGGCGCAGGACAGGCAGGCTGCGAGCGCCTTGGCGATCTCGCGGCCTGCCTGGAGAGGTAGCGGAAAGGCCTAGAGCACCACCGTCCGCCCGGCATTGAGGAAGACGCGGCGCTCCAGGTGATAGCCCACCCCACGCGCCAGGGTCAGGCACTCGATGTCACGGCCGCGGGCCACCAGGTCTTCGGCGTAGTGGGCGTGGTCCACCGACTCGACGCCCTGGGCGATGATGGGGCCTTCGTCCAGATCGTTGTTGATGTAGTGCGCCGTGGCGCCCACCAGCTTGACGCCCTTGGCATAGGCCTGGTGATAGGGCCGCGCGCCCTTGAAGCCTGGCAGCAGCGAATGGTGGATGTTGATCGCCCAGCCATCGAGACGACGGCACAGCTCGGGCGACAGCACCTGCATGTAGCGCGCGAGGATCACCAGCTCGGCGCCGGTCTCCTGCAGCACCTGCCAGACCCTGGCCTCCTGGGCCGGCTTGTCCTGGGGATCCAGCGGGAAGTGGTGATAGGGAATGCCGTGCCAGGCCGCCAGGGGCTCCAGATCCGGATGGTTGGAGATCACCGCCACCACGTCCATGGGCAACTGGCCGATGCGCTGGCGATAGAGCAGGTCGTTGAGGCAGTGGTCGGCCTTGGAGACCATGATGGCGACCTTGGCTCTATAGCCGGGCGGGGTCAGTTCGAAGGTCATGTCGAAGGGCGTGAAGCGCAGGTCCAGGCCGACGCGGAACAGGCCTTCGTTGAAGTCGCTGGGTACCTGGAATTCCACCCGGATGAAGAAGCGCTGGGCTTCGCGATCGTCGAAGCTGTGGTGCTGGGTGACATAGCAGCCTTGCTCGAACAGATAACGCGTGACCACGTCCACGGTGCCGAGGCGACTCGGGCTCTGGGCGGTGAGAATCCAGGTATCGGGCGTGCGGCTCATGATGAATTCCTTTGCATGGAGATGAAGCCAGAATCACAAAACCCGACCTGCGCGCAACGCAGGTCGGGTTCGATGGAGCGTCTGAACGCAGCGACCGATCAGGCCTCGATGCGCAGTCCGTACTCGGCGCTCGCGTCCTGCAGCCACAGCCAGACGTAGTCGGCGAAGCTGCGGCGCACCACCAGTTCCCAGGTGTCCGGCGCCGTGTGGCGGATCACCAGCTGGGACTTGGCGAACACCGTCCCGACGGCCTTGCCCACCGGGAAGTTGTCCGGATGGACGTCGTAGGAGGTGGACTTCATCAGCACTTCACGCACCTTGGGTCCCTTGAGCTCGACCAGCGTCTGGCCGCCACCGACATTGATGATGGCGACATGGCGCTCGCCCAGGGCCTGGCGCAGGGCCTGCTCGGTGGCGAACTCGCTGCCACCGGGTACCACCAGCAGCCACTCGTCCGGGCCGAGCCACTGCAGCGAGCTCTCGCCCTTATGGGTGATCGCCAGCGGACCGGGCACTTCCAGGCCGACCACGCTCTGCACGGCGCCGGTGAAGCCTTCGTCATGGGCGTCGCCACGCAGCACCAGGTGCCCCAGCAGGGCCCGCTCGCGCAGGGTCACCCCGGCGGTGGCCGGGCCGCGACCGACGAGCTTGTTCAACTCGGCGTGGAACAGCGGGGATTCGGCGCGCGCCTTGGCGGAGTACTGGTCGTAGACATTGATGTTGTTCATGGGGCGCTATCCTCGTTAGGCGACGTTCTGCCGCTCACCCTTGGGGTCGTAGAACACCGGCGAGACGATCTCGGCAGCGATGTAGCGGCCATCGGCCAGCGGGGCGTAGACGGTCTGGCCCATACGGCCCAGCCCACCCTTGACCATGGCCATGGCGAAGCCGTAGCCCAGGGTCGCGCTGTGGTAGCTGGAGGTCACGTGACCGACCATGTCCATGGGGATCGGCTGGTTGCGCTCGAACACCAGTTGCGCGCCTTCCGGCAGGACGTCGCGGGCATCCAGGGGCTTGAGGCCGACCAGTTGCTTGCGATTCTCGCGGACGCAGTCCACGCGATGCATGCCGCGCTTGCCGATGAAGGAGAAGCTCTTGTTCAGGCTCACCGCCCAGCCCATGCCCAGGTCCTGGGGCGTGACCGAACCATCGGTGTCCTGACCGATGATGATGAAGCCCTTCTCCGCCCGCAGCACGTGCATGGTCTCGGTGCCATAGGGGGTCAGGTCGAATTCCTTGCCCGCGGCGACCACCTGCTCCAGCACGCCCATGGCGTAGTTGGCCGGCACGTTGATCTCGTAGGAGAGCTCGCCGGTGAAGGAGATGCGGAACACCCGCGCCGGCACCCCGCCCACCTGACCTTCCTTCCAGGCCATGAAGGGGAAGGCGGCGTTGTCCAGATCGATGTCGGTCAGCTTGGCCAGCAGCTTGCGGCTGTTGGGACCGGACAGGGTCAGGGTCGCCCAGTGATCGGTGACCGAAGTGAAGTACACCTCCAGTTCCGGCCATTCGGTCTGGTGGTAGAGCTCCAGCCATTCGAAGACGCGCGCGGCGCCGCCGGTGGTGGTGGTCATCAGGAAGTGGTTGTCGGCGAGACAGGCGGTGACGCCGTCGTCGAAGACCATGCCGTCTTCCTTGCACATCAGGCCGTAGCGGGCCTTGCCGATGTCCAGCTTGGTCCAGGCGTTGGTATAGACGCGATTGAGGAATTCCCGCGCATCCTTGCCCTGGATGTCGATCTTGCCCAGGGTCGAGGCGTCGAGCAGGCCGACGCTGCGGCGTACGGCCAGGCACTCGCGGTTGACCGCGGCGTGCAGGTCCTCGCCCGCCTTGGGGAAGTACCAGGGGCGCTTCCACTGGCCGACGTCCTCGAACAGCGCGCCCTGCTTGAGGTGCCAGGCGTGCAGCGCGGTGTAGCGCTTGGGCTCGAACAGGTGGCCGCAATGCCGTCCGGCGATGGCGCCGAAGGTGATGGGCGTGTAGTTCGGGCGGAACATGGTGGTGCCGACTTCCGGGATGGCCTTGCTCTGCACCCGGGCGGCGATGGCCAGACCATTGATGTTGCCCAGCTTGCCCTGGTCGGTACCGAAGCCCATGGCGGTGTAGCGCTTGACGTGCTCGATGGACTCGAAGCCCTCGCGGCAGGCCAGCTCGATGCCGGCGGCGGTCACATCGTTCTGCAGGTCGACGAATTGCTTGGGCGCTCGCGACGCCGGCTTGTCGTGGGGCACCTGGAACAGCGCCAGACTCGGCTCTTCCTGGCGGAATTCGGCCTGGGGCAGTTCGCCGCTGACCACCTTGGCGCCGGCTTCGGCGGCGGCAGTCGCGCCCGCTTCGAAACCGTCGGCGAGGACATCGCCCAGGGCGAAGACGCCATTCACGCCGCCGGCGCAGACGCGCTTCTGCGGCGCCGGACCGGGCACGAAGGCCTGGATGTCTTCACGCCACTGCGGACGACCGCCCAGGTGCGAAGCCAGGTGGACCACCGGGCTGTAACCGCCGGAGGTGGCGATGAGGTCGCAGTCGACCCACTCGCCGCCACCCAGGGTGCGGAAGGCGGTCAGGTCGATGGTGGCGATCTTGGCGCCCGTCACGCGGGTGTTGCCGCGGGCTTCGCTCACGGCGGTACCGCCCATGACGCGCACGCCACGCTTGCGCACTTCCTCGACCCAGGCACCGCGGGGGTTGGGCCGCGCATCGGCCACGGCCACCACCTGGCGACCGGCTTCGAGCCAGTCCAGGGCCACGCGGTAGGCGTAATCGTTGTTGGTGGACAGCACCAGGCGCTGACCCGGGGCCACGGCATAGCGACGGATGTAGGTGGACACGGCGCCGGCCACCATGTTGCCCGGCAGGTCGTTGTTGGCGTACACCAGCGGCCGCTCGTGGGCGCCGGTGGCCAGCACCACGCGGGTGGCGCGGACGCGGTGCAGGCGCTGCCGCACCTGGCCATGGGGCGCGCGATCACCCAGGTGATCGGTGAGCCGCTCGTGGATGGTGAGGAAGTTATGGTCGTGGTAGCCGTTGACCGTGGCGCGCGGCAGCAAGACCACGTTGTCCAGGCCCTGCAGCTCGGCCACGGCCTTGGCGGCCCAGTCGGCGGCCGGGGCGCCATCGAGACGCTCGCGGCTGTCCAGCAGGCTGCCACCGAATTCTTCCTGTTCGTCGGCCAGGATCACCCGGGCGCCGCTGCGACCGGCGGCCAGGGCCGCGGCCAGACCGGCAGCGCCACCGCCCACCACCAGCACGTCGCAGTGCTGGTTGAAGTTGTCATAGGTATCCGGATCGACCTGGGTCGGCGCACGGCCGAGGCCGGCGGCCTTGCGGATGTACTTCTCGTAGGTCATCCACAGGTTCTGCGGATACATGAAGGTCTTGTAGTAGAACCCGGGCGGCATCATCTTGCCGCCGACCTTGCCGAGGATGCCCATGAGGTCGTTGTTGACGCTCGGCCAGCCGTTGGTGCTGGCGGAAACCAGGCCCTGGTACAGCGCCTGCTGCGTGGCCCGCACGTTGGGCACCTGGGTGGCCTCGGTGGCGCCGATCTGCATGATGGCGTTGGGCTCTTCGGCACCGGCGGCGACGATGCCGCGCGGCCGGGAGTACTTGAAGCTGCGCCCGATCACGTCCACGCCGTTGGCCAGTAGCGCCGAGGCCAGGGTGTCACCCTTGAAGCCCTGGTAGGTCTGACCGTTGAAGGTGAAGGTGATGGCCTGACTGCGGTCCAGGCGACCGCCCTGGGTGAGTCGATGGACCTGGCTCATGTGCGCTCTCCTCGCTCGGCGGTGAAGCGGGGTTGCTCGCCGATCGGATAGGTTTCGAGAATTTCGTAGGTCTCGGTGTTACGGGTCGCGTTGAAGTACTGGCGGCAGCCCGAAGCATGAACCCACAGCTCGTGACGCAGACCGCGCGGATTGTCGCGGAAGAACATGTAATCGCCCCACTCCGCGTCGCTGCAGGCCTCGGGATCCAGCGGACGCGGGATGTGCGCCTCGCCGGCGGCGTGGAATTCTTCTTCGGAGCGCAATTCCCCGCAGTGGGGGCAATGGATGTACAACATGCTCGGGCTCCTTAGTGCGCGACGGCCGCTGCGCCGTGTTCGTCGATCAGCGCGCCGGTGTGGAAACGGTCGATGGAGAAGGGCTTGGCCAGCGGATGCATCTCGCCGGAGGCGAGGGACGCCGCGAAGACGTTGCCCGAGCCAGGCGTGGCCTTGAAGCCGCCGGTACCCCAACCGCAGTTGAAGAACAGGTTTTCCACCGGGGTCTTGGAAATGATCGGGCAGGCGTCGGGCGAGGTGTCGACGATGCCGCCCCACTGGCGGTTCATGCGCACCCGCGAGAGGATCGGGAACATCTCGACGATCGCCTGCAGGGTGTGCTCGATCACCGGGTAGGAGCCGCGCTGGCCGTAGCCGACCCAGCTGTCGATGCCGGCGCCGATCACCAGGTCGCCCTTGTCGGACTGGCTGATGTAGCCGTGCACCGCGTTGGACATGATGACGCTGTCGATGATGGGCTTGATCGGTTCGGAGACCAGCGCCTGCAGCGGGTGGGATTCCAGCGGCAGGCGGAAACCGGCCAGCTTGGCCATGTGCCCGGAGTTGCCGGCGGTGACCACGCCAACGCGGCGGGCGCCGATGAAGCCGCGGTTGGTTTCCACGCCGATCACCTTGCCGTCCTGCTTGCGGAAGCCGGTGACCTCGGTCTGCTGGATCAGGTCGACGCCCAGGGCGTCGGCGGCGCGGGCGAAGCCCCAGGCCACGGCGTCGTGACGGGCCACGCCACCGCGACGCTGCACGGTGGCGCCGAAGATCGGATAGCGGGTGTTCTTGCTGCAGTCCAGGTAGGGAATCTCCTCGGCCACCTGGCGGGTGTCGAGCAGTTCGCCGTCGACGCCATTGAGGCGGTTGGCGCTGACCCGACGCTCGGAATCGCGCATGTCCTGCAGGGTGTGGCAGAGGTTGTAGACGCCGCGCTGGGAGAACATGACGTTGTAGTTGAGGTCCTGGGACAGGCCTTCCCACAGCTTCATGGCGTGCTCATAGAGGTGCGCCGACTCGTCCCACAGGTAGTTGGAGCGGACGATGGTGGTGTTGCGCGCAGTGTTGCCGCCGCCCAGCCAGCCTTTCTCAATCACCGCGACGTTCTTCACGCCGAACTGCTTGGCGAGGTAGTAGGCGGTGGCGAGGCCGTGACCGCCGCCACCGACGATGACCACGTCGTACACCGGCTTGGGCGTCGGGGTGCGCCACATCCGCTGCCAGTTCTCGTGATGGCTCAGGGAGTGCTTGAAGAGGCCGAAGCCGGAATAGCGTTGCATCTGGAGACTCCTGCAGACGACGCCCCTTTCCGCGAGGGGGAAAGGGGTTGGATAAGGGTTGCGTCAGGCGTGCGGCGACTAGCGGTAAACCGGGTAGTCGCGGCACAGCGCAGCCACCTGGCGCGCCACCTGGGCTTCCACATCGGCATCGCCGAGGTGGTCGAGGATGTCGCAGATCCAACCCGCGACGCGTTCGCTTTCGCTGACGCCCAGGCCACGGGTGGTCAGGGCCGGGGTGCCGATGCGCAGACCCGAGGTCACGAAGGGCGACTGGGGATCGTTGGGCACGGCGTTCTTGTTCACAGTGATGCAGGCGCGACCCAGGGCGGCGTCCGCGTCCTTGCCGGTGATGCCCTGCTTGATCAGGCTGACCAGGAACAGGTGGTTGTCGGTACCGCCGGAGACCACGTCGTAGCCGCGTGCCTTGAACACGCCGGCCATGGCCTGGGCGTTCCTGATCACCTGCTGCTGGTAGGTCTTGAAGCCCGGCTCCAGGGCCTCCTTGAAGCACACGGCCTTGCCGGCGATGACGTGCATCAGCGGGCCGCCCTGGGCGCCCGGGAACACCGCGGCGTTGAGCTTCTTCTCGATGTCGGCGTTGGCCTTGCACAGGATCAGGCCGCCACGGGGGCCGCGCAGGGTCTTGTGGGTGGTGGTGGTCACCACGTCGGCGAAGGGCACCGGGCTCGGATAGACACCGGCGGCGACCAGACCGGCCACGTGGGCCATGTCGACGAACAGCAGGGCACCCACGCTGTCGGCGATGGCGCGGAAGCGCGGGAAATCCAGGGTCTTGGAGTAGGCGGAGAAGCCCGCCACGATCATCTTGGGCTTGTGCTCCTGGGCCAGGCGCTCGACCTCGTCGTAGTCGATCAGCCCGGTGTCGGTGTTGATGCCGTACTGCACCGCGTTGTAGAGCTTGCCGGAGGAGCTGACCTTGGCGCCGTGGGTCAGGTGACCGCCGTGGGCCAGGCTCATGCCGAGGATAGTGTCGCCGGGCTGCAGCAGCGCCAGGTAGACCGCCGAGTTGGCCTGGGAGCCGGAGTGCGGCTGGACGTTGGCGTAGTCGGC
>NZ_JAQYZY010000060.1:0-277960 GCF_028640825.1 Pseudomonas sp. LA5 | reverse complement strand
ATGGCCCACTGGACCTCTCGCCGCATCCATGCGGCTCGACCCACTCCACGGCACTAGCGTTCGCCCTGCTGAACGGGGCGATTCGCTAGCCTGAAAGTGTTGGTTGAAGAACGCGTCACCCGTAGCCCGTAGCCCGTAGCCCGTAGCCCGGACAACGGCGAAGCCTTGTCCGCTTTCTCGATCAAGCTCATCAGTGGAAAACGCTGCGCGGTTTTCCACGCTACGAATCGCGATGGCCTCCCTGTAAACGCTCCTAAAATTTCAGGCTGGCGTCCCGTCCCCGTCAGTGAGGCTGAGTGCAGGTGTCACGGAGGGGGATGCGAGGCAGGACGCCCCTTCGTGCCGCGCCCCAGGAGCGGCGCCGGAGCGAGGGGACCCGGAGCGCAGCGGAGGGCCGAAACGTGGGGGCAGCGTTTTTGGTTACTTTTGTCCGGGGCGCGCAGCCGCGACTGGCAAAAGTGAGTCGCCCGGGTGGGCGAAACAAGAGCCATCAGGTCACTCGATAATCAGCTAGTGCACTAACAAGCCTTCAATGGCGACGTATTGTTGGGCTTCGCTGGCGCTCAACCCAACCTACGAATCAGGTCACGCCTCGCCATTTACCGGTAGGGCAGCTTCAGCCCTTCGCCAATTCCGCCTCGATGGCCGCCACCAACCGCGGATCATCCGCGGTCACATCCGGTGCGAAGCGCCCCACCACCTCCCCATCCCGCCCGATCAGGAATTTCTCGAAATTCCACAGCACCTCGGGCTTGGGATTGGGCGTGCCGCCACGGCTCAGCATGCGCTCGCGGAAGGGGCCGTCGCCGGTGGTCTCGGGTTGCGCCTGGGTCAGTTCGGCATAGAGCGGATGCTTGTCTTCACCCACCACGCTGAGCTTGGCGAACATGGGGAATTGCACGCCATAGGTGAGGGTGCAGAATTCCTTGATCTCGGCGTCGCTGCCCGGCTCCTGCTGCTTGAAGTCGTTGGCGGGAAAGCCGAGCACTTCCAGGCCGCGCTCGCGCTGGGCCTCATAGAGGCGTTCCAGGCCTTCGTACTGGCTGGTCAGGCCGCACTTGGAGGCAACGTTCACCACCAGCAGCACCTTGCCCAGGTAGCGCTCCAGGGTCAGGGTTTCGCCGTCGATGGATTGCAGCGGGAGTTTCATCAGGGTCGCGGTCATGGTCGGCTTCCTCGGAAAGAAGCGATCAGCCTAGCGCAAAAACGCCGCCTCGATGGGCGGCGTCGATCGGACGGATGGGGCTCAGCGCTTGAGCTTGACCACGTCGCCGGAAACGGTGGTGGTGAAACCACTCAGGACGTAGGCCCAGAACCAGTTTTCCTGCACCTGGGCATTGATCAGCGCATCGCCACCGCGGGACTTGATGGCGGCCTGCTGGGCGCGCACGAAGCGGTCGTTCTGCTGGACCGGAATGAAGCCCAGGATCATGAGACCGGTAGCCTTGCCCTCGCCATGACCGACGACGGTGTACTGCGACGGATCCAGGTTCTGCGTCTTCATCGCGGTGCCGGTGCAGCCAGCGACGGCGGCGGCGAGGGCGAAGGAAGCGGCGAGCTTGGCGAAACGTTGCATGGAGTATTCCTTTTCTGATGTGGCAGGGCCGGGCGTCATTTCCCGGTTGGCTGAACTCTAGCAGCGCAACGCCCTGGACGAGCGCCGTTCACCCCGGCGATAGGACCGCTCCTCCCGTTATCAGGTGATAGCACCTCGATCTAAGCCGAGGCGGTCCGAGCTGCTACCATCGCCGCCTTTTCGTCCGGCGGTCGTGTCGGGCGCCGTTCTGGAGACCTCGTGTGAATCTGCCTCTCGTTCTCAACCTCGTCGCCTTCGCCGTGCTGCTCGGCCTGCTGGCGCGTACCCGCAACACCGGCTGGAGCCTGGCCGTGCGCGTCTTCATCGGCCTCGCCCTGGGCGTGGGCTTCGGCCTGGTGCTGCAATTCGTCTACGGGCATGACGCCCCGGTGCTCAAGACCTCCATCGGCTGGTTCAACCTGGTCGGCAACGGCTATGTGCAGCTGCTGCAGATGAGCATCATGCCGCTGGTGTTCGCCTCCATCCTGGCGGCCGTGGCGCGGCTGCGCGAAGCGTCTTCCATGGGGCGCATCAGCCTGCTGACCCTGGGTACGCTGCTGTTCACCACCGCCATCGCCGCCCTGGTCGGGGTGCTGGTCACCTGGCTGTTCGGCCTGAGCGCCGAGGGCCTGGTGCAAGGCGCCCAGGAGACCGCGCGCCTGACCGCCCTGCAGAACAGCTATGTCGGCAAGGTGGCGGATCTGTCGGTGCCGCAGCTGCTGCTGTCCTTCATTCCGAAGAATCCCTTCGCCGATCTCACGGGTGCCAATCCCACCTCCATCATCAGCGTGGTGATCTTCGCCGCCTTCCTCGGCGTCGCCGCCCTGCGCCTGCAGCGCGACGATCCGGTGCGTGGCGAGAAGGTGCTGGCCGGCATCGACGTGCTCCAGGCCTGGGTGATGAAGCTTGTGCGCCTGCTGCTGCAACTCACCCCTTACGGCGTGCTGGCGCTGATGACCAAGATGGTCGCCACCGCCAGTCCCCAGGACGTGCTCAAGCTGGGCACCTTCCTGATCGCCTCCTACCTGGGCCTGGGCATCCTCTTTGGCGTGCATGCGCTGCTGCTGACCCTGAGCGGCCTGTCGCCCGCGCGCTTCTTTCCCAAGGTCTGGCCGGTGCTGAGTTTCGCCTTCACCAGCCGTTCCAGCGCGGCGACCATCCCGCTGAGCATCGAAGCCCAGACCGAGCGCCTCGGCGTGCCCCCGGCCATCGCCAGCTTCGCCGCGTCCTTCGGCGCCACCATCGGCCAGAACGGCTGCGCCGGTCTCTATCCGGCCATGCTGGCGGTGATGGTCGCCCCGACCCTGGGTATCAACCCCTTCGATCCGCTGTGGATCGCCACCCTGGTGGGTATCGTCACCCTGAGTTCGGCGGGCGTGGCCGGCGTAGGTGGCGGTGCTACCTTCGCTGCCCTGATCGTGCTGCCGGCCCTCGGCCTGCCGGTCACCCTGGTGGCGCTGCTGGTGTCCATCGAGCCGCTGATCGACATGGGGCGTACCGCCCTCAACGTCAACGGCTCCATGACCGCCGGCACCCTGACCGCACGCTGGATGGGCCAGCTGGACAAGGCCACCTACGACCGCGACGACCGTGCGGAAGCCCCGGCTGCGCCGCGTTAGTTTTGCGTAGGTTGGGTTGAGCGTAGCGAAGCCCAACGGTGCTTGATCATGCCGCGGACTGTTGGGCTTCGGCGATAGAGCTGCCTCAACCCAACCTACGGGCGCCGTAGGTTGGCGCTGAGCGAAAGCGAAGCCCAACACGACTTACCTTCAGCGCTCGCCCACCGCCCATTCCTCATCGCGCTGTCCTGCCCAATCCGCCGGCAGGACCCCTGCTCGCACATAACGATGGATGGAGGAATAAGGCCACTCCACCGCGCTCCGCGCATGGCCGTGCTTCACCGGATTGAAATGGATGTAGTCGAGGTGCCGCTGCAGGTCCTGCTCATCGCGGATCCGGTGCTCCCAGTAGCGCCGCTGCCAGACGCCGCGCTCGCGTTTCAGCCGTCGTGATAGCTGCACCGTCTCCAATGGCGGTAGCTGACGGGAGAAACCGGCCTTGATCAGGCTCCAGCGCAGCGGATAGTCCCCGTCGCTCTCCGGCAGGCGCCAGAGCGCGTGCAGATGATCGGGCAGGACCACCATGGCGAGGATGTCGAAGGGATGCCGGGCCTTTACCTGGCGCAGCGCCTGCCGTAGCGCGCCGATGTGATCCACGAGCAGGGTGGCGGAGCGGTCATTGAGGTTGACCGTGAAGAAGAAGGTACCGCCCACGGTGCGGCTGCGTCGGTAGTCCAAGATCACCGTCCTTGGTGAGTGGAAAGTCGCAGTTTAGAGCCTTTTTCAGCGCTTATGGATGATTCGTGCGTGTTGGGCTTCGGCGATGGAGCTGCCTCAACCCAACCTACGGGAGCTGCATAGGTTGGATTGAGCGCAGCGAAGCCCAACATGGTCCGGGCCTCGCGTCATTCAGAACAGGCCCCTCTAGAACAGAAAGTAGCGCTGCGCCATGGGTAGCACCTCGGCTGGTTCGCACCAGAGCAGCTGGCCATCGGCCTTGACCTGGTAGTTCTGCGGATCGACCTCGATGGTCGGCAGGTAGCCGTTGTGGATGAGGTCGCTCTTCTGCGCGGTGCGGCAACCCTTGACCACCCCGATGCGCTTCTTCAGCCCCAGTTGCTCGGGTACCCCGGCGTCGAAGGCGGCCTGGCTGATGAAGGTCAGGCTGGTGTCGTGGAGCATGCCGGCGTAGCTGCCGAACATCGGGCGGTAGTGCACCGGTTGCGGGGTGGGGATGGAGGCGTTGGCGTCGCCCATCAGGCTGGCCGCGATGGCGCCGCCCTTGAGGATCAGCGTCGGCTTGACTCCGAAGAAGGCCGGGCGCCAGAGCACCAGGTCGGCGAACTTGCCCACCTCGATGGAGCCCACTTCGTGGCTGATGCCATGGGTGATCGCCGGGTTGATGGTGTACTTGGCGATGTAGCGCTTGACCCGGAAATTGTCGTTGCCAGCAGTGTCCTCGGGCAGTGGGCCGCGCTGCTTCTTCATCTTGTCGGCGGTCTGCCAGGTGCGGGTGATGACCTCGCCGACGCGGCCCATGGCCTGGCTGTCGGAACTGATCATGGCGAAGGCGCCGAGGTCGTGGAGGATGTCCTCGGCGGCGATGGTCTCGCGGCGGATGCGACTCTCGGCGAAGGCCACGTCCTCGGCGATGCTCGGGTCCAGGTGGTGGCAGACCATGAGCATGTCCAGGTGCTCGTCGATGGTGTTCTTGGTGAAGGGCCGCGTCGGGTTGGTGGAGCTGGGCAGCACATTGGGGAAGCCGCAGGCCTTGATGATGTCCGGCGCGTGGCCGCCCCCGGCGCCCTCGGTGTGGTAGGTGTGGATGGTGCGACCCTTGAAGGCGCCCAGGGTGGTCTCGACGAAACCGGATTCGTTGAGGGTGTCGGTGTGGATGGCCACCTGGATGTCGAAGCGATCGGCCACCGCCAGGCAGTTGTCGATGGCGGCGGGGGTGGTGCCCCAGTCCTCGTGCAGTTTCAAGCCGATGGCGCCGGCGCGGACCTGCTCTTCCAGCGGCCCGGGCAGGCTGGCGTTGCCCTTGCCGGTGAAGCCGATGTTCATCGGGAAGGCGTCGGCGGCCTTGAGCATCTGCGCCATGTGCCAGGGACCGGGGGTCACGGTGGTGGCATAGGTGCCGGTGGCCGGGCCGGTGCCGCCACCGATCATGGTGGTGGTGCCGCTCATGAGCGCCTCTTCGATCTGCTGCGGGCAGATGAAGTGGATGTGGGAGTCGATGCCACCGGCGGTGAGGATCATGCCCTCGCCGGCGATGACCTCGGTGGCGGCGCCGATGGGCACGCTGACGCCGGGTTGGATATCCGGGTTGCCGGCCTTGCCTATGGCGTGGATGCGGCCCTGCTTGAGGCCGACATCGGCCTTGACGATGCCCCAGTGGTCGACGATCAGCGCATTGGTGATGACGGTATCCACCACCTCGGCCGCCAGCAGCTGGCTCTGGCCCATACCGTCGCGGATGACCTTGCCGCCGCCGAATTTCACTTCTTCGCCGTAGACGGTGTGGTCTTCTTCGACCTCGATCCAGAGCTCGGTATCGGCCAGGCGCACCCGGTCGCCGGTGGTGGGGCCGAACATGTCGGCATAGGCTTGGCGGGAGATTTTCATAGGTGTGAATCCCGAATAAAGGTGGTCCGGTTTGCCCTCACCCCGACCCTCTCCCGGAGGGAGAGGGGGAAGAGCGGGTGGCATCCTGTTGCCGCGAGCAGGGAGTTATTCCTGGACGGCAGGGTGTTCTGGTTTGTCCTCATCCCGACCCTCTCCCAGGGGGAGAGGAGGGAAGAGCGGGTGGCATCCTGTTGCCTCGTGCAGGGAGTATTCCTGCACCGCAGGGTGTTCTGTTTTGCTCTCACCCCGACCCTCTCCCAGGGGGAGAGGGGGAAGGGCGGGTGTTCCGGTTTGGCCTCTCGCTCCGCTCCAGTCTCGCGGAGCAGGAGGAAAGCGCAAAAGGCACGGTGTCTGCTTTTAGCCCCCTCTCCCTGAGGGAGAGGGTTGGGGTGAGGGGGCTTGTCCCTACAACTTCCCCATCACCCGCCCGGCGAAGCCGTAGACGGTGCGCAGGCCGGTCAGCTCGACCAGTTCCACCTCGCGACTCTGGCCTGGTTCGAAGCGCACGGCGGTGCCGGCGGCGATGTTCAGGCGCATGCCGCGGGCCAGGGCGCGATCGAACAGCAGGGCGTCGTTGGTCTCGTGGAAGTGGTAGTGGGAGCCCACCTGGATCGGCCGGTCGCCGCTGTTGGCGACGGTCAGGCTCAGGGTGCGGCGGCCGGCGTTGAGTTCGATATCGCCGTCCTGGATCTGGTATTCGCCGGGGATCATGGGCGCTGCTCCAGCATCAGTTGCATGAAGGTGAGGTCCAGCCAGCGACCGAACTTGGTGCCGACCTGGGGCATCTGCCCGGTGGTGATGAAGCCCAGGCGCTCGTGCAGGCGGATGGAGGCCTGGTTGCCGCTCTCGATGGCGGCCACCATCACGTGTTTGTCGCAGGCGCGGGCGCGTTCGATGAGCACCGTCATCAGGCGCGGGCCGATGCCCTGGCCGCGCTGGTCGGGATGGATGTAGACCGAGTGCTCGACGGTGTGGCGAAAGCCCTCGAAGGGCCGCCAGTCGCCAAAGGAGGCATAGCCCACCACCACGCCGTCGGCATTCTCGGCGACCAGGATGGGATAGCCCTGGGTGGCGCGCAGGTCGAACCAGGCCTGGCGATTGGCCAGGTCCACCGGGGTCTCGTTCCAGATCGCCGTGGTGTTGCTGACGGCGTCGTTGTAGATGTGCAGCACGGCCGGCAAGTCGGCAGGGATGGCGTCGCGGACGATCAGACTCATGGCGGTCTCCCTAGGCGATCGGCTGGTGGACGGTGACCAGCTTGGTCCCGTCGGGGAAGGTGGCTTCGACCTGGATCTCCGGGATCATCTCCGGAACGCCTTCCATCACCTGGTCGCGGGTCAGCAGGGTGGTGCCGTAGTGCATCAGCTCGGCGACGGTGCGACCGTCACGGGCGCCTTCGAGCAGGGCGGCGGAGATCAGCGCCATGGCTTCCGGGTAGTTGAGCTTCACCCCACGCGCCAGGCGGCGTTCGGCCACCAGGCCGGCGGTGAAGATGAGCAGCTTGTCTTTTTCGCGGGGCGTCAGGTCCATGGGTGTTCCGGTTGGCAGGTTCGGTCAAGGAAGGTCGATCATCGCGGCCGTGGGCCGCGCCTACAAGAGTGACGTGGCCTCAGGTGCTCCAGATCCGCGGTGGCACGGCGGCGCGGCCGAGCAGGGCCGGGCGCAGCAGGCGCCAGACCTCGATCAGCCAGGCGCGCGCCTGCAGCGATTCGGCGGCCAGGCAGCGGGCGACCACCAGACCGGGCAACTGGGTCAGGTCGCCGCGGACCGGCAGGCCGAGTTCGCGGCAACGCGCCAGGGTATCCGCGTCCAGGGTGCCGGTGATCAGCAGGGTGGCGAACACCGGGCGACCGGCGAGGCCGATGGGCGAGTCCAGCAACCGATCCGCCCCGACCAGGCGCTGGCGCTCGTGCCATAGCGGAGTGCCATCGCGACGGATGTCCAGGTGCGCCTGGAACAGCCCCTCGGCGAAGCGCTCGGCACTGGCTGGGCGGCCCAGGGCGACGATGTCCCAGTAGCAGAGGCGAGCGTCGCCCTCCAGCTCGATGCGGGTGGCGAGACGGGCCTGGGCGCCGGAGAAGACGATGGTCTCCTGGGGCAGCCATTCCAGGGTGGCGCCGGCAGCGACGCGCAGGTCGATCTGCTGGTGGGCGGCGCTAGCGGCGCGATACCACTTGGCGGCGCCAGGGCTGGTGAGCTGGGCCCAGGCGGTTGCGCCGACGCTGACGTCGATGTCCAGCCGATCGCCCCCGGCGATGCCTCCCGGGGGATGCACGATGATGTGCTGGCAGACCTCGGGGCCTTCGGCGTGCAGGTGTTTCTGCACCCGCAAGGGGCCGAGGTGGCGGCGGGTGGTCGGCCGGGTCCAGTCGCCCTGGCGGGCATAGGCCAACTCCAGGCGCGCCAGCCAGGCGGGGGTGAAGAGGGCAGGGGGCAGGGCAGAGGTCATCGGGTTGGTCGTTGTTCTGGTTGGGCTATTTGGGGAGGGCCTTGCAAGAATCTGACCGGGTGGACATAGGTTGCCTTTCGGCTAGGTATGGTGGAGGTGTTTGGCTGATTCTCGCGTTTTGATGATGCTTATATTTCGCTCACCCAAGCGCACCACCTTCACTGCTTCGGTAGGTTGGCGCTGAGCGGAGCGAAGCCCAACGTTGCGATGGTGCAAAATTTATTGGTTCCTCAGCTGCTTACCGAGCTTTGCTGATCCCTCTTGTTTCGCCCACCCGGGCGAGTCACTTTTGCCAGTCGCGGCAAAAGTAACCAAAAACGCTTGCCCCACCATCCGGCCCTCCGCTGCGCTGCGGGTCCGCTCACGCCAGCGCCGTTCCGGGGTCGGTCCAGATGGGCCGTCCCTGGCCGACTGGACCTCTCGCCGCATCCCTGCGGCTCGACCCACTCCACGACACTGGCGTTCGCCCTCCTGAACTGGGCGATTCGCCAGCCTGAAAGTGTTAGTTGAAGAGCCATAACCGTCCGTAGCGTGGACAACGGCGAAGCCTTGTCCACTGTCCAAGGCCAGACTCACCCGTGGAAATCATTACTGGGGTTTGAGCCTGTTGAAATCGCGCCCATGCCGGTGCGCCGTAGCGACCACTCCTACAAGCTGAGTCCAACCCTGTAGGAGCGGCCCATGGCCGCGATAACACAGTTGCACCTATGGGCGCTGGGCTTCGGCGGTTGATAGCTGTCACAGCCTCAGGCTGGAGTCCCGTCCCCGTCGGTGAGGCCGAAACGTGGGGACAGCGTTTTTGGTTACTTTTGTTCGGGACGCGTAGTCCGGGGCGCGCAGCCGCGATTGGCAAAAGTGACTCGCCCGGGTGGGCGAAACAGAATCTTCCCCCAAATTCGATAAGCAGCCAGAACACCGATAAGCCAGACCTGACGCACCGCTCTGTTGGGCTTCGCTCCGCTCAGCACCAGCCTACGTCAGCCGGTCTTCGGCGCGCCGACCCTTCCCTACGAAATCCCCCGCCACTGCCGCGGACTCACCTGAAACCACCGCCGGAACGCTCGCGAAAAGGCGCTGGTCTCCGAATAGCCCAGCAGCGGCGCCAGGTCGCTGACCGGCAGCCGCTGCCGCAGGTAGTGCTGAGCCAGGTCGCGGCGAACGCCCTCGACCAGCGCCGAGAAGCTCGCGCCCTGGTCGCGCAGGCGCCGTTGCAGCTGGCTGGTGGAAAGGTCCAGGCGCTGGGCGATGGACTCCAGGCTGGGCTCGCCCAGGGGCAGCGCCAGGCGCACCGAGGCACGGACCTCTTCGAGCAGTTCCATCTGCGGCAGGCGCTGGCCGAGTTGGCGGATGGCGTCCTGTACCACCAGCAGGAGCAGCGGATCATGGTCGGGCATGGCGCGGTCGCGCAGGTCGGCCTTGGGCACCAGCATGGCGTTGCAGGGCTGGCCGAAGCTGACCGGGGCGTCGAACAGCCGGCGGTGCTCGTGCCAGCCCTCGGGACGCGGGTGTTCGAACTGCACCGCGCGCGGCGCCCAGGTAGCGCCGAGCACATGGCGCAGCAGGTTGAGCAGCATGCCCAGGGTCAGCTCGGCGTCCTGGCGGCGGGCGACGATGGCGCCGTGGCGTACCTGGTAGTCGAAGCGCCAGCACTCACCGGCGTCCACCAGCTGGATCAGGGTGCTGTGCTGGTGGAAAGGAAAGGCGCCGGCGAAGTTCTGCAGCGCCGCCTCGGCAGTGGGCGAACAGAGCCCCACGTAGCCCAGCAGGCCGAGCATCTGCGGCTTGAACTGCCCGCCGTAGTGCAGGCCGAAATTGTCGCAGCCGGACTGGGCGGCAGCCTCTTCCAGGACCCGGCAGTAGTTGCCCAAGCCGAGGCTCAGCGTCGGGTGCTGCAGCTGTTCGGGATCGATGCCGGCGGTGCCGAAGATGCGGTCGACGTCACCGCCGTGGCTGGTGATGACGGCGTCCAGGCCGCTGGCGGCGGCGGAGAGCACGCCAAGGTTGCGCGACGGTGCGGTCAGGGCGGCAAAGCCGGAGGCGGCCAGGGGCATGGTGCGGGTCCAGGGAGGAGATCGGCATGAATGAAGCAAAGGCTGTGCCCCGGGGTGGAAAGCGGTCCTCCAGTGCGGCTGGAACGCCGAGGCCTTCACGTTATCGAGCGCCTTGGCGTGCTTCATCGCGGGGCGAGTGGTCGGGCATCGCACCAGCGTGGTGCGGTCTCGGGTAGCACCCTGGGAAGAGGGGTAACGCCGACTTGACCCGAGGTCACGGCGACCGTGCCAAGCGGTCAAGTCGGCACGGCCCCGAGCTGTTTAAGCTCGAAAAAGCCGGGCGTCGCGGGATCGCGGTGACCCATTCGGATCACGTCGCTACACGGGGAGTGGCCTGTCATGACCAACGAGAAACTCAAGCCGACCCTCGGCACCCTGCACCTCTGGGGCATCGCCGTGGGGCTGGTGATCTCCGGGGAATACTTCGGCTGGAGCTACGGCTGGGGCGTCGCCGGGACCCTGGGCTTTCTGATCACCGCGCTGGTGGTGGCGGTGATGTACACCTGCTTCATCTTCAGCTTCACCGAACTGACCACCGCCATTCCCCATGCCGGCGGGCCCTTCGCCTACAGCCGGCGCGCCTTCGGTCCTACGGGGGGGACCATCGCCGGCATCGCCACCCTGATCGAATTCGTCTTCGCGCCGCCGGCCATCGCCATGGCCATCGGCGCCTACCTCAACGTGCAGTTTCCCACCCTCGATCCCAAGCTTTGCGCGGTGGCGGCCTATTTCATCTTCATGACGCTGAACATCCTCGGGGTGAGCATCGCCGCCACCTTCGAGCTGGTAGTCACGGTGCTGGCGGTGATCGAGCTCTTGATCTTCATGGGGGTAGTGGCGCCGGGCTTCAGCCTGACCAACTTCACCAGCGGTGGCTGGGCTGGCCAGGATCAGTTCTCCCTGGCCGCGGTGGGTGGCATGTTCGCCGCCATTCCCTTCGCCATCTGGTTCTTTCTCGCCATCGAGGGCGCGGCCATGGCCGCCGAGGAAGCCAAGGACCCCAAGCGGACCATTCCCAAGGCCTACATCGCCGGCATCCTCACCCTGGTGACCCTGGCCATCGGCGTGATGATCTTTGCCGGCGGGGTGGGCGACTGGCGCGCCCTGTCCAACATCAACGACCCGCTGCCGCAGGCCATGAAGGGCGTGGTGGGCGAGGGTTCGGTGTGGCTGCACCTGCTGGTGGGCATCGGCCTGTTCGGCCTGGTGGCCAGCTTCCACGGCATCATCCTCGGCTATTCCCGGCAATTCTTCGCCCTGGCTCGTGCCGGCTTCCTGCCCCGCGGCCTGGCCAAGCTGTCGCGCTTCCAGACCCCGCACCGGGCGGTGCTCGCGGGTGGCGTGGTGGGCATCGCCGCCATCTTCAGCGACGGCGTGATCAGCCTGCAGGGCCTGACCCTGACCGCCGCCATGATCACCATGAGCGTGTTCGGCGCCATCGTCATGTACATCATGAGCATGCTCAGTCTGTTCAAGCTGCGCCGTAGCGAGCCGAACCTGGAGCGTACCTTCCGCGCCCCGGGCTATCCGGTGGTGCCGGCCATCGCCCTGATGCTGGCGGTGGTCTGCCTGGTCGCCATGGTCTGGTACAACCCGGTGATCGCCAGCGTCTTCGTGGTGCTGATGGTGATAGGCGCGCTGGTCTGCGGTCTCAGCCGTAGACAGGGCGACATTGCACCCGACGCTGCCTTCGGCGAGGCCTGAGCAGCGCAACCCGAGGAGGTAGCATGAGCGGTTTCCAGCACAGCGTGGGCGGCCAGACCTGGCGTTTCGCCGATCTCAAGGAGCTGCTGGCCAAGGCCACCCCGGCGCGTTCCGGGGACGTCCTGGCCGGGGTCGCCGCCGGCAGCGACGTGGAGCGGGTGGCGGCGCAGATGGCGCTGGCCGAGCTGCCGCTCAAGCACTTTCTCAGCGAGGCGGTGATCCCCTACGAGGCCGACGAGGTCACCCGGCTGATCCTGGATACGCACGATGCCGAGGCCTTCGCCCCGGTCGCCCACCTCACCGTGGGCGGCTTCCGCGACTGGCTGCTGGGTGCGGCGGCCGACGAGACCAGTCTCGCCGCCCTGGCCCCGGGGCTGACCCCTGAGATGGTGGCCGCGGTGTCCAAGATCATGCGCATCCAGGACCTGATCCTGGTGGCGCAGAAGGTTCGGGTGGTGACCCGCTTTCGCAATACCATCGGCCTGCGTGGACGACTGTCGACCCGGCTGCAGCCCAATCATCCCACCGACGATCCGGCCGGCATCGCCGCCAGCGTTCTCGACGGCCTGCTCTATGGCAACGGCGATGCGGTGATCGGCATCAACCCGGCCACCGACAGCACCAGCGGCATCTGCGAACTGCTGAAGATGCTCGACGCCGTGATCCAGCGCTACGAGATTCCCACCCAGTCCTGCGTGCTGACCCACGTCACCACCAGCATCGCCGCCATCGAGCGCGGCGCGCCGGTGGACCTGGTGTTCCAGTCCATCGCCGGGACCCAGGGCGCCAACGAGAGCTTCGGCATCAGCCTGGCGCTGTTGCAGGAAGGCTACGAGGCCGGGCTGTCGCAACGCCGTGGCAGCCTGGGCGACAACCTCATGTATTTCGAGACCGGGCAGGGCAGCGCCCTCTCGGCGGGGGCCCACCATGGCGTCGACCAGCAGACCTGCGAGGTGCGCGCCTACGCTGTGGCTCGTCAATTCAAACCGCTGCTGGTGAATACCGTGGTCGGCTTCATCGGCCCCGAGTACCTCTATAACGGCAAGCAGATTATCCGCGCCGGGCTGGAGGATCACTTCTGCGGCAAGCTGCTCGGCGTGCCCATGGGTTGCGACATCTGCTACACCAACCATGCCGAGGCCGACCAGGACGACATGGACATGCTGCTGACCCTGCTGGGCGCGGCGGGCATCAACTTCATCATGGGCATCCCGGGGTCGGACGACGTGATGCTCAACTACCAGACCACCTCCTTCCACGACGCCCTCTACGCCCGCCAGGTGCTGGGCTTGCAACCGGCGCCGGAATTCGCCGCCTGGCTCGACCGCCTGGGCATCCTGCGCCTGGAAGACGGCCGCTTCCGCCTCGGCGAGGGTTTGCCGGCACCATTCCAGCGGGTGTTGGCGCAGATTTAGGGAGGATCGCGGCCATGGCGGTTTGCCGATGCGGCCTTATCGCGGCCATGGGCCGCTCCTACAGGGATAGATGCTCTCGTAGGAGCGGCCCATGGCCGCGATGAACCTAATAGCTCAGGAGTCTTGCCGATGAACCCTAACGACACCGCCCGTCCCGACCCCTGGGCCGAATTGCGGCGCCTCACCCCGGCGCGCATCGCCCTGGGCCGGGCCGGCACCAGTCTGCCGACGTCGGCCCAGCTGGACTTCCAGGCCGCCCATGCCCAGGCCCGCGATGCGGTGCACCTGGCTTTCGATCAGCAGGCGCTGCGCGAAGGCCTGGCCGCCCAGGGCCGCGAGACCCTGGTGCTCAAGAGCGCCGCGCCGGATCGCCACACCTATCTGCAACGGCCGGATCTGGGGCGCAAGCTGTCCGCGGAGTCCGCTCGCGAACTCGGCGCCTATGCCGCCGAGCATCCCGAGGGCTTCGACGTCGCCGTAGTCATCGCCGACGGCCTCTCGGCCCTGGCGGTGCATCGCCATGCGCTGCCGTTCCTGGAGCGCCTGGTCGACCAGGCCGGGGCCGAGGACTGGCGCTGGGCACCGGTGACCCTGGTGGAGCAGGGCCGGGTAGCCGTGGGTGATGAAATCGGCGGGCTGCTCAAGGCGCGCCTGCTGGTGATGCTGATCGGCGAGCGCCCCGGTCTGAGTTCGCCCGACAGCCTCGGCCTCTACTTCACCTACGGCCCGCGCCCGGGCCTCAACGACGCCTATCGCAACTGCATCTCCAATGTGCGGCTGGAAGGCCTCGCCTATGGCCTGGCGGCGCACAAGCTGCTCTACCTGATGCGCGAAGCGGATCGCCGCAAGCTCTCCGGCGTGCAACTCAAGGACGAAGCCGAGGTGCCGCTGCTGGAGGGTGACGAGGAGAACGCCCGGATCGGCAACTTCCTTACCGCTCAATGAGCGGGACTGGCCGTCATCCTGCCTTGAGCGTCTTGCGCAGGAAGTACCGCGCAAAGCCCGGCGGATAGTCCGCCAGTTCGCCGAACACCTCGTAGCCCAGGCGCTCGTAGAAGCCGCGGGCCTGGAATTCGTGGGTGTCGAGCCAGGCGCCGTGGCAGCCGCGGGCCAGGGCTTCGGCCTCGGCGCGCCGCAGCAACTCGCGGCCGGCGCCCTGGCCGCGAGCGGCTTCCTCCACCGCCAGCAACTGCACATAGAGCCAGCCATAGCTGGTGTAGCCCCAGAGTCCGCCGAGGGATTCGCCGCCACGGGTCAGGCTGATGACCAGGGCCCGGTAGCCGCTCGGGCCGGCCTGGCTGTCGTTGTAGCGTCTCAGCGGCGCGGCGATGGCCTGGCGCAGGTCTTCTCGCGCTTCGTCGGTCAGGTGGTAGTCCAGTGGCGCTGCGGGCATGGCGATGGTCTCTGGAAGGGTCTGCCCGAGCATAGCGCAGCACCGCTGCGTGACCGCCGGGTTCTGCCGCTTCCGCCGCGCCGGCCTTGGGGTAGCATGACCCTTTGCCTATTTCGCGGGGGAGCCATGGACATACGTGAAGGTCGCGCCCGGGTCGGTGCTCTCGAACTGGCCTATGAGGACTGGGGCGATCCCGCCGATCCGGCGCTGCTGCTGATCATGGGCTTTGGCGCCCAGTTGCTGCTCTGGCCGGAAGGCTTCTGCGAGGCCCTGGTGCGCCGGGGCCTGCGGGTGATCCGTTTCGACAATCGTGACGTCGGCCAGTCCTCGCGGCTGAGCTGGCCGGGTGGACGGCCGCCTTCGCTGTGGCCGGTGCTGGGGCGGGCGCAACTGGGCAAGCCCAGTGCGGTGCCCTATCGCCTGGAAGCCATGGCCGCCGATGCGGTCGGGCTGCTCGATCACCTGGGGCTGGAGCGCGCCTTCGTGCTGGGCGGCTCTATGGGCGGCATGATCGCGCAGATCCTCGCCGCCGACTGGCCGCAGCGGGTCGCGCGGCTGGGCATCCTGTTCTCGTCGACCAATCAGCCGCTGTTGCCGCCGCCCTCGTTCAGGCTGCTTGGCAGCCTGCTGCTGCGGCCGCCGGCCGATCTGCCGGCGGAAGCGGCGCTCGCCCGGCAGAAGGCCCTGCTGCGCGGCATCGAGAGCCCGCGCTATCGCCAGAGCGACGCCGAGCTCGAACGACTGGTGCAACGGATCCTGGCGCGCGGGGTGGATGTGGACGGGGTGCAGCGGCAGCTGTTCGCCCTGCTCGGCAGCGGCGATCTGCGGCCCTTTGCCCGGCGCATCCAGGCGCCGACCCTGGTGGTCCATGGGGCGCGGGATCCGCTGTTGCGTCCGGTCTGTGGCCGCGCCGTGGCCCGGACCATTCCCGGTGCCCGCTTCGAGTTGATACCCGACATGGCCCACGACCTGCCGGCGCCGCTCTGGCCGAGACTGAGCGAGCTGTTCGCCGACTTCTTCCTGGCGCCCTGAGCCGGGCTTCAGCCTCTGAGGCGCGGGCGCAGCCCGTCGATGAGCAGGGTTTCCAGGCCGCGCAGAACCTCGTCGAAGAAGGCTGGATCCTGCAGGGTACGGCCACAGAGTGCCTGCACCTGGACCCTGAAGTCCGCGTAGTGTTGGGTGGTGGCCCAGAGGCTGAACATCAGCTGATACGGATCCACCGGTGCCAGCCGGCCGGCATCGATCCAGGTACGGATCACCCGGGCCTTCTCGTCTATCAGGTCGTGCAGGCTGCCCTGCAATTCCGGCAGCAGCAGCGGCGCGCCCTGGACCATCTCCAGGCAGAACAGCCGGGACTCGGCGGGATAGTCGCGGGACATCTCCAGCTTATGGCGCAGATAGCCGCGCAGGGCGTCGAGGGGATCCTGGTCTTCGCTGAAGGTGCGCAGGGGACTCAGCCAGGTCGCCAGCAGCTGGCGCAGCACGGCGACATAGAGCTCTTCCTTGCTGCTGAAATAGTAGAGCAGGTTGGTCTTGGAGACGTCTGCCTGCAGGGCCACCTGATCCAGGCTGGCGCCGTGCAGGCCGAAGCGGGAAAAGATATCGAGCGCGGCGCCGAGGATCTGGGCGCGCTTGGCTTCTATCTGACGCTGCCGGCGTTGCTGGGCGGCAGGGCTGGGTTGACGCGGCTTGCGTGGCGGAGGATCACTGGCCTGACTCACGAACTGCTCCTTGGGCCTGCATGGACATCTGACGCGGACCGACCGCCGGACGAGCGGGAGGGACGGCTTCAGGCGCGGTCGTTGAGATTCGCACCTTCCTGGTGACGAATCGTCGGCGGATGCCAGAGGGTAGCGCGCCGGTTTCCAAACTCTAGCATGGCCCGACATCCTGCATGCCCCGGATTCGGGCGTCTTGCACAAACTAGGTGCTCTGATCTGGACCAAATGGTCTGGAGGTAATCTTGAATTCCATCCAAGTGCTTGATTGGTTTGAAATTTCAAGACTTGGCAAGCTTTCTGCTCCGATCCTGCAGCCATGGCGCATCTCGATGCGCCTCGATTCCTGACTGCGGGAGAGTGCGAGCGATGAACATCGGTGTCTTCATTCCCATCGGCAACAACGGCTGGCTGCTGTCGGAGAACGCGCCCCAGTACCGGCCCACCTTCGAGCTGAATCGCGAGATCGTGCAGCGCGCCGAGCACTACGGCTTCGACTTCGCCCTGTCGATGATCAAGCTGCGCGGCTTCGGCGGTAAGACCGAATTCTGGGACCACAACCTGGAGTCCTTTACCCTCATGGCCGGGCTGGCGGCGGTGACCTCGCGCATCAAGCTGTTCGCCACCGCCGCGACCCTGACCCTGCCGCCGGCCATCGTCGCGCGCATGGCCGCCACTATCGACTGCATTTCCGGTGGCCGCTTCGGCGTCAATCTGGTCACCGGCTGGCAGAAACCCGAATACAGCCAGATGGGGCTCTGGCCGGGGGATGAGTTCTTCGCCAGCCGCTATCAATACCTCGGTGAATACGCCCAGGTGCTGCGCGACCTCTGGGGCACCGGCCAGTCGGATTTCCAGGGCGCGCACTTCCGCATGGAGGACTGCCGGGTCAGTCCCCAACCCCAGGCGCCCATGGAGATCGTCTGCGCCGGAGCGAGCGACGCCGGCCTGGCCTTTGCCGCCGAACACGCCGATTACAGCTTCGTCTTCGGCAAGGGCGTCAACACGCCCAAGGCCTTCGCCCCGGCGGTGGAGCGGCTGCAGGCGGCCACCGCCAAGACCGGGCGCGAGGTCTCTTCCATCGCCCTGTTCATGATCATCGCCGCCGAGACCGACGAGGCCGCCCGCGCCAAGTGGGAGCACTACAAGGCCGGTGCCGACGAGGAGGCCATCGCCTGGCTGGGCGCCCAGGCCGCCGCCGACACCAAGTCCGGCAGCGACACCAATGTGCGGCAGATGGCCGATCCGACCTCGGCGGTCAACATCAACATGGGCACCCTGGTGGGTTCCTTCGCCAGCGTGGCGCGGATGCTCGACGAGATCGCCGAGGTGCCCGGGGCCAGCGGGGTGCTGCTGACCTTCGATGACTTCGTCCAGGGCGTGACCGACTTCGGCGAGCGCATCCAGCCGCTGATGCAGAGCCGCCGTCACGTCGACCTGTTCAAGGAGAGTGCCTGATGAATGCCGTGGAAACCCTGGCGGGCTATGCCTTGCCTGCGAGCGATACCGAAGCCCTGACCCTGCCGGCGCGTCCCGAACCGCTGCGGCTCAAGGCCAGCGAGACCGCCCTGATCGTGGTGGACATGCAGAACGCCTATGCCAGCCAGGGTGGCTACCTGGATCTGGCCGGTTTCGATGTCTCGGCCACCGGCCCGGTGATCGAGAACGTCGCCGCGGTGGTGGAGACCGCCCGCGGCGCGGGTATCCAGGTGGTCTGGTTCCAGAATGGCTGGGACCCGGAGTATCGCGAGGCGGGCGGGCCGGGTTCGCCCAACTGGCACAAGTCCAATGCCCTCAAGACCATGCGCAAGCGACCCGAATTGCAGGGGCAACTGCTGGCCAGGGGTGGCTGGGACTATGCCCTGGTCGACCGGCTGCAACCGGCGGCCGCGGACCTGGTGGTGCCCAAGACCCGCTACAGCGGCTTCTACAACACCCACCTGGACAGCCTGCTGCGCGCCCGTGGCATCCGCAATCTGGTGTTCGTCGGCGTGGCCACCAACGTCTGCGTGGAGTCGACCCTGAGGGACGGCTTCTTCCTCGAATACTTCGGCGTCTGCCTGCACGACGCCTGCCATCAGGCCGGGCCCCGTGCGGCCCACGAGGCCGCGCTGTTCAACATCGAGACCTTCTTCGGCTGGGTTGCCAGCTGCGCCGACTTCCACACCACCTTCGCCAAGGACTGAGCACCATGCCCAAGCAAGCCGTGATCCCAGCAGGTACCGGTACCCCCATCGCCCCCTTCGTGCCCGGCAGCCTGGCCGATGGCGTGCTCTATGTCTCCGGCACCCTGCCGTTCGATGCCCAGAACAACGTGGTCCATGTGGGCGACGCCGCCGCCCAGGCACGCCACGTGCTCACCACCATCCAGGGCGTGGTGGAGGCGGCTGGCGGCAGCATGGCCGACGTCACCTTCAACATGATCATGCTCACCGACTGGGCGAACTACGCCGCCATCAACGCGGTGTACGCCGAATTCTTTCCCGGCGAGAAGCCGGCGCGCTACTGCATCCAGTGCGGCCTGGTGAAGCCCGACGCCCTGATCGAGATCGCCAGCATCGCCCATGTCGGCTAGCTCCCGCTCCGTACCTACCCCCTCTCCCCTTGGGAGAGGGTTGGGGTGAGGGCCGCCTCAACCAACCAACCTTCAAGGACCGCCCATGCACTTCGAACTCCATGGCCGCCAGGACCCGGCGGCCGAGACCCTGCTGCTCAGCTCCGGGCTGGGCGGCGCCGGGGCCTTCTGGGCGCCGCAGCTGGCGGCCCTCGGCGAAAGATTCCGGGTGGTGGTCTACGACCAGACCGGCACCGGCAGCAGTCCGGCCGACCTGCCGGCGGACTATCGCATCCAGCATATGGCCGAGGACCTGCTGGCCCTGGCCGATCGCCTGGAACTGCGCGAGTGCCTGTTCATGGGCCATGCCCTGGGCGGTCTGGTGGGCCTGCAGGCCAGTCTGCTGCGTCCGGGCCTGATCCGCCGCCAGGTGCTGGTCAATGCCTGGAGCCGACCCAATGCGCATACCGCGCGCTGCTTCGCCCTGCGGCAGCGCCTGCTGCGCGACAGCGGCGCCGCGGCCTATGTCCAGGCCCAGGCGATCTTTCTCTATCCGGCCACCTGGATCGCCGAACACGGCGAGCGCCTGGCCGCCGACGAAGCCCATGCCCTGGCGCACTTCCCCGGCGAGGCCAATGTCCTGCGGCGTATCGGCGCGCTGCTGGCCTTCGACCTGGACGCCGAGCTGGCGCGCATCCCGGTGCCGACCCTGGTGCTGGCCAATCGCGACGATGTCCTGGTGCCCTGGACCTCGTCCCAGCAGCTGGCCGCGGGTCTGCCCTGGGCCAGCTTCCAGTTGCTGGAGTGGGGCGGCCACGCCTCCAGCGTCACCGATTCCGCCACCTTCGACCGGGTGGTGCTCGACTATCTCAGCCAAGATCTGGAGGCGTAACGCCATGTCCGTTGCCCATGCCTTGCCCCTGTCCGCCGCCAGCCCCGTCGCCCCGGTCGAACGCGACCTCTTCCGCGGGGCCATGGCGCGCCTGGGCGCCGCGGTCACCCTCGTCACCACCGATGGTCCGGCCGGCATGGCCGGCTTCACCGCCACCGCCGTGTGCAGCGTCAGCGATACCCCGCCGACCCTGCTGGTCTGCCTCAACCGCAGCGCCTCGGTGCACCCCGCCTTCAGTGCCAACTGCGTGCTCTGCGTCAACGTCCTGGCCGCCGGCCAGCAGGCGCTGGCCAACCTCTTCGGCGGCAAGACCGCCATGGCCGAACGCTTCGCCGCGGCGCGCTGGACCCGCCTCGCCACGGGGGCGCCGGTGCTGGACGGTGCCCTGGTGGCCTGCGACTGCCGCATCGCCGAGGTGCAGTCGGTGGGAAGCCACGACCTGCTGCTCTGCGAGGTGCTGGGGGTGGCCGAGCCGGGTGGCGAAGGCGGATTGCTGTACTTCGACCGGCGTTATCACGAGCTGGCTTAGCCAGGACTGCCGGACTTCGGTGCTGGCGCCGTCTCAGCGCCAACCTGCGTCAGAAAGTCCGACGAACCCGCTCCTCAGGCGCGCACCAGCAGCGCCTTGTCGCCCCCTTCACGCACCCAGAACAGCGTCGCCCCGGCCACGGCGGCGGGCATGAACAGGGCGTTCAGGCCGGGCACCAGCAGCGCCAGGTAGGTCACCCCGCCAAAGCCCAGGCAGCGCAGGCGGCGGGTGCGCAGCCAGGCGAGCATGCTGCGGAAATCCAGCTGGTGGTTGTCGGCGGGGAAGTCGATGTACTGCACCGCCATCATCCAGACGCCGAACAGGATCCACAGCGGCGCGGCGATCAGGTTCAGACCGGGGATGAAGGTCAGCACCAGCAGGCCCAGCGCACGCGGCAGGTAGTAGCCCAGCTTGCGCAGTTCACGCTGCAGGGTGCGCGGCACCATGGTGACCAGTTCGGCGAGATTGAACGGCGGGAAATCGTCCTGGCCGCGTACCATGACCTCGACCTTTTCCGCGAGAAAGCCGTTGAAGGGCGCCGCCACCAGGTTGGCCAGCATCGTGAAGGTAAAGAAGATGATCGCCAGCAGCAGGAGCACGAATAGTGGCCAGAGCAGCCATTCGACGAAGCTCGCCCAGGCCGGCAGGCTCGGCATCAGCTGCTCCAGCCAGCCCTCGAAGCCGCGCACGGCAAAGGTGAGGATGGCCGCGTAGAGCAGCAGGTTGATGGTGAGCGGGATGACCACGAAGCGGCGCATGCCGGGGCGAGTCACCAGGCGCAGCCCTTCGGCGAAATAGGCGGAGCCGGACAGCGGAGCGACAGCCATGAAGATTCCTGACGGGGAGCGGGAATGCACAGCTTACCTCAGGGCTCGATTGCCGCAGCGGTCGACATAGGCGCGCCCTATGGTCTGGATTTAGAATGGTCGCTTCTGTGGAGGGGCGGTACCCGTTAGGCTGAGCCCCATCCCTGGACCCGGTGTCCGCCTATCGGCGCCGGTCGCGCCGTCGCCAGGAGCGACCGGCGCTGCGGAACGGCTCCGCACGCACACCGGCCGGCATGCCCATGGGGCGCGCCGGCCTCTCTACTCTTAGGTCTGCCGGAGATCCCGGCAGGGAGAATGTCATGTCTGAAGCCAGCACCTCGCGCCATTCGCGCCTCATCATCCTCGGTTCCGGTCCGGCCGGTTACACGGCTGCGGTCTATGCCGCCCGCGCCAACCTCAAGCCGCTACTGATCACCGGCATGCAGATGGGTGGCCAGCTGACCACCACCACCGAGGTCGACAACTGGCCGGGCGATCCCCACGACCTGACCGGTCCGGCGCTGATGGAGCGGATGCGCGAGCACGCCGAGCGCTTCGAGACCGAGATCGTCTTCGACCACATCAATGCCGTGGACTTCGGTGGCAAGCCCTACACCCTCAAGGGTGACAGCGCCACCTACACCTGCGACGCCCTGATCATCGCCACCGGTGCCAGCGCCCGCTACCTGGGCCTGGCCAGCGAAGAAGCCTTCATGGGCAAGGGCGTGTCCGCCTGCGCCACCTGCGATGGCTTCTTCTATCGCAACCGCGAGGTGGCGGTGGTCGGCGGCGGCAACACCGCGGTCGAGGAAGCCCTGTACCTGGCCAACATCGCCAGCAAGGTGACCCTGATCCACCGCCGCGAGACCTTCCGCGCCGAGAAGATCCTGCAGGACAAGCTGCGCGCCCGGGTCGCCGAAGGCAAGATGGCGCTCAAGCTCAACGCCAGCGTCGACGAGGTGCTGGGTGACAACATGGGTGTCACCGGGGTACGGATCAAGAACAACGATGGCAGTACCGAAGAGCTGCAGGTGGCCGGTCTGTTCGTCGCCATCGGCCACACGCCGAACACTGGGCTGTTCGAAGGCCAGCTGGACAGCCACGACGGCTACCTGGTGGTGAAGGGCGGTCGCGAGGCCAATGCCACCGCCACCAACGTACCCGGCGTGTTCGCCGCCGGCGACGTGGCCGACCACACCTATCGCCAGGCCATCACCTCGGCCGGTGCCGGCTGCATGGCCGCCCTGGACGCCGAGCGCTACCTGGACGGCCTGGGCGATCTGCAGGTCCTCTGAGGCTGAGCAGCGTCTGACAAAGAAAACCCCGGCACTGGCCGGGGTTTTTCGTTTTCAGGGCCTTCCGGCGTGCGCCAGGGTCCGGCTTGGCGGCCTTGACGACCCTGCTGGAAATGCAGCGAGCCCCGGCCGATTGGTCGGGGCTCGTGGTTTGGGGTTTTCCCTCACCCCGGCCCTCTCCCAGGGGAGAGGGGGAAGGCGGACCTCTTACTTGCCGTATACCGGCAGGCGGGCGCAGACGGCCTGCACCTTCTCACGCACGGCGTCGATCACGGATTCGTCGCCCATGTTGCCGAGGATGTCGCAGATCCAGCCGGCCAGCTCGCGGCACTCGGTTTCCTGGAAGCCACGGGTGGTGACGGCCGGGGTGCCGATGCGCAGACCGGAGGTGACGAAGGGCGAGCGCGGATCGTTCGGCACCGAGTTCTTGTTCACGGTGATGAAGGCGCGACCCAGGGCGGCGTCCGCGTCCTTGCCGGTGATCTCCTGCTTGATCAGGCTGAGCAGGAACAGGTGGTTGTCGGTGCCGCCGGATACGACGTCGAAGCCGCGCTCGATGAACACGCCGGCCATGGCCTGGGCGTTCTTGATCACCTGCTGCTGGTAGGTCTTGAACTCGGGCTGCAGGGCTTCCTTGAAGCACACCGCCTTGCCGGCGATGACGTGCATCAGCGGACCTCCCTGGGCGCCGGGGAAGACCGCCGAGTTGAGCTTCTTCTCGATGGCTTCGTTGGCCTTGGCCAGGATCAGGCCGCCGCGCGGGCCGCGCAGGGTCTTGTGGGTAGTGCTGGTGACCACGTCGGCGAAGGGTACCGGGTTCGGATAGACACCGGCGGCGACCAGGCCGGCGAAGTGGGCCATGTCGACGAACAGGTAGGCACCCACGGCATCGGCGATGGCGCGGAAGCGGGCGAAGTCCAGCACCTGGGAATAGGCGGAGTAGCCGGCGACGATGACCTTGGGCTGGTGCTCGCGGGCCAGGCGCTCGACTTCGGCGTAGTCGATCAGGCCCTGCTCGTCGATGCCGTACTGCACGGCGTTGTACAGCTTGCCGGAGGAGGACACGGTAGCGCCGTGGGTCAGGTGACCGCCGTGAGCCAGGCTCATGCCGAGGATGGTGTCGCCGGCTTCGATCAGCGCCAGGTACACGGCCGAGTTGGCCTGGGAGCCGGAGTGCGGCTGGACGTTGGCGTAGTCGGCGCCGAACAGCTGCTTGGCGCGCTCGATGGCCAGCTGCTCGACCTTGTCGACATGCTCGCAGCCACCGTAGTAGCGCTTGCCCGGATAGCCTTCGGCGTACTTGTTGGTCAGCACGCTGCCCTGGGCTTCCATGACCGCCGGACTGGTGTAGTTTTCCGAAGCGATCAGCTCGATGTGATCTTCCTGACGCTGGGCTTCCTGCTGCATGGCGGCATACAGGTCGGCGTCGAAGCGGGCGAGGGTGGTTTCACGGCTGAACATGGCGGCAGGGTCCCCTGAGGCATGGCGAAGAGCGAGCCCGATCGGGCTCGTGAGGGGCGACATTCTACCCCATCGCGGGAACTCTGAGGTATGAGCGCCGGTCATGCGCCGCCGCCATCGGTCTCATGTCAGGACGGGGAACAGCCCCTGGTGCTCCAGCCGCTCGCGCAGCAGATCCGGCGGCAGCGGACGGTCGAAGAGGAAGCCCTGCACCTCGTCGCAGCCATGGAGGCGCAGGAATTCCAGTTGCGCCGGCTCCTCGACGCCCTCGGCGATCACCGAGAGATTGAGGCTGTGGGCCATGGCGATGATGGCCCGGGCGATCTGCGCATCCTGCTCGCCGTGGGGCAGGCCGTCGACGAAGCTGCGGTCGATCTTGAGGATGTCGATGGGGAACTGCTTGAGGTAGTTGAGCGAGGAATAGCCGGTGCCGAAGTCGTCGACCGCGATGCACAGGCCCAGGCTCTTGAGTTCGCCCAGCAGCTGCAGGGCCTCGCCGACGTCGCGCATCAGGATGCTTTCGGTCAGTTCCAGCTCCAGGCAGGCCGGCGCCAGGCCGGTCTCGGCGAGGATCTCGGCGATGCGCTGGCCGAGCTGGCCATCGCTGAACTGGCGGGCGGAGAGATTCACCGAGACCTTGGGAATGCGCACCCTGGCCGCGTGCCATTCGCGCATCTGCCGGCAGGCTTCGCGAATCACCCAGTCGCCGACCTGGACCACCAGGCCGATCTCTTCCAGCACCGGGATGAATTCCGCCGGCGAGACGTGGCCGCGCACCGGATGCTCCCAGCGCAGCAGGGCCTCGACCCCGGTCAGGCGCCGGTTGTCGCAACGGTACTGCGGCTGGTAGTGCAGGCGGAATTCACCCTGCAGCAGGGCGTGCCGCAGATCGGCTTCCAGTTCCAGGCGCTCCAGGGCGCGGGCGTTCATCTCGGCCTGGTAGAACTGGAAGTTGTTCTTGCCCATCTCCTTGGCGTGGTACATGGCGGTGTCGGCGTTCTTCATCAGCTGGCTGAGTTCATGGCCGTCCTGGGGCGAGAGGGCGATGCCGATGCTGGCGGAGACGAAGAATTCGCGGCCTTCGAGCACGAAGGCCTCGGACAGCTGGGAGAGGATCTGCTCGCCGACGCGGATTGCCTGGGCCAGGGCGACCTCGCGGCTTTCCAGACCGGACAGCAGCAGGGTGAATTCGTCGCCACCCATGCGCGCCACGCTGTCCTCGGTGCCGACGCAGGCGGTCAGGCGCATGGCCACGTCCTTGAGCAGGCGGTCGCCGGCGGCGTGGCCGAGGCTGTCGTTGATCGGCTTGAAGCGGTCGAGGTCGAGGAACATCAGCACCACCCAGCTGCCGTTGTGGCGGCTCTGCTGCAGGGCGTTGTGCAGGCGATCCTGGAACAGTGTGCGGTTGGGCAGCAGGGTCAGGGCGTCGTAGTAGGCCAGGCGGTGGATGCGCCTTTCGCTGGCCTTGCGCTCGCTGATGTCGACGAAGAAGCAGACATAGCTCATCAGGTCGCCGTCGTCGTCGCGGATGGCGGTGATGCCGACCCAGGACGGGTAGGGCTCGTTGTCCTGGCGGCGCTGCCAGAGTTCGCCTTCCCAGCTCTCCTGGGTGCGCAGCTGCTGCATCACGTGCTGCAGCTGGTTGGCTTCCTGCTTGTCCGCGCAGAGCATCATCGGCTGCTGGTCGAACACCTCTTCGGGACTGAAGCCGGTGATGCGGGTGAAGGTGCGGTTGACCCGCACGATGTAGCCGGCCGGGTCGGTGACCAGGATGGCGCCGGCGGAGTGGTCGAACACCGTGGCCGCCATGCGCATGTCCTTTTCCGTGCGGCGCTGGGCGGAGATGTCGCGGCAGATGCCGAGCAGACCGGCGAAGCGCTCGTGGTCGTCCCATAGCGGCTTGAGGCGCAGCTCGATCTGCAGGGTGTGGCCCTGGGCGTGCAGGCAGTCGAGCAACAGGGGCGCGAAGTGTTCCCGGCGCAACTCGGCCAGGGCGCGCGGATTGTCGAGGCTGCGCAGCAGCCGCTGCAGGGTGCGGCGCACCTCCTGCCACTGGCGCGAGTGCACCACCAGTTCGGCCAGGGTGCGTTGTTGCAGCTCGCCGACGGGATAGCCGAGCAATTCCTCCACCGAGGGACTGATGTAGTTGAGCACCAGCTGGGCGTCGGTGGTGAAGATGACGTCGCTGATGCTTTCCGCCAGCTGCCGGTAGCGATTCTCGCTTTCGCGCAGGCGCTCGCTGGCCCGCACCATGTCGGTGACATCCAGGGCCAGCCCGACCACGCTCGCTGCGGTGCCGTCCGCCGCACGGGCGAGGCGCTGCTCGCGCACGTCGAACCAGCGCCAGCCGCCGTTGCGGTGCTGCCAGCGCAAGAGGCTGCTGCTGGGCTGGTCGGAGAGCGTCGGCCGCATGCTCACCACCCGCTCGTGCAGTTCGAGGTCATCCGGGTGCAGGCGCGCGCGCCCGAGGCTGGCGAAGGCTTCCGGCGGATAGCCGAGCTTGAGGGCCAGCGAACGACTCTCGTAGGTCAGCTCGCCGCTGGCCACGTCATAGGTATAGAGGGTGTCGGGGATGGCGCTGATCAGATTCGACCAGAAGCTGTCGCGCTCGAGCAGGCGCAATTCGCCGAGCTTGCGCTGGGTGATGTCGTTGAGGCTGAGCAGGGTCGCGTCGAGGTGCCGGGGGTCGGCTGGCAGGTGCATGGTCAGCCAGAGGTGCCGTTCGCCCTCGGCAGTGCCGATGCAGGTCTCGAGTTCCAGTACCTGCTGGCCGGAGAGCAGGCCGGCCAGCAGGCGGTATCTCTTGCCACCGAGCTGGACGCGGGAGTCACCCACCAGCCGCGCCCAGGCCTGGTCGAGGTGCTCGATGCCGAGCATTTCCAGGGCGCGCTGGTTGATCTCGGTGATGCGCACCTGGCGGCCCAGGCTGTCCAGGACTTCGGGCTCGCGGGCGAACAGCTCCGCCAGTTGCTCGGGGCGCTCCAGGCCGAGGGCCTGCATGTGCGGCTGGACGGCGCTCAGATCCACCACGCAGATGCCGGTGTGCACCCCGTTGAAGATGCTTTCGTAGCGCTGCCGGGTGGTCTGGATGGTCTCCAGGTTGCGCTGCTGTTCGGTGACGTCGCGCAAGACCCAGACGAAGCCGTCCTGGGTCTGGGTGCGGTCGCGCAGGACCCGGGCACTGGGCTGGCTGTCCGCCAGGGCGTGGCAGCTGACCGCGAAGCGCCGCGGTTGGCCTTCCACCGCCAGGGTGACCAGGGCGCCGCTGTCACGCTCGGCGGCCGTCAGGGCAACCAGCTCGGGCAGCAGGCTGGCGAGGAAGAATTGCTGGGCGTCATTGGCGGCGATGCCCAGCAGCCGCGCGGCGGTGGCGTTGACATGCACCAGGCGACCGTCGGCCTGGGTCATGCAGACGGCTTCCTCGATCCCGTTGAGCGCGATGCCGGCCAGGCGCAGGCCGCGTCGCGAGGCGAGGGTCAGGGCGCGCAGGCCACGTTCTTCGCGCAACAGCAAATAGAGCAGGATGACGGCCACCAGGCCGGACAGGCTGAACAGCGCCAGGCGGCCGAAGGAGGCCCCCAGCAGCGTGGTGCCCATGTCTTCGGCGGGATGGCTGCCCACCACCTGCCAGTTGCTGTAGGCCAGTTCCTGGCGTACCTCGTCGATGCTGTTCGCCGCCGGGGCTTCTCCGCCGCGGAATAGCAGGGTGCCCTGAGAGCGATCTTCCAGGCGCCAGTCGAGGCCGGACGGTACCCGGGTCGGCCGCCACAGGGGTTCGAGCAGGGGGGCGCTGGTCAGCACCCACCAGCCGTTCTGCAGTTGCGGATCGCCGGCCAGCAGCACATAGAGGGGCGCGGCGGTGGCCTGAGCGTTGTAGCCATAACGGAAGTCGGCCTGGCCGGCGCGCGCGATCAGTTGCTGGATGAAGGCGGCGTCCGGCGTATCGCCCAGGCGCGCACTGCGTAGGTTGGCGTTGGCCGGCAGCCAGCGCACCTGTTGCAGTCCGGGAAAGAAGTCCTTGAGGCCCAGCAGCAGATTGGGCGCCAGCGGCAGGGTGGGGTCCAGCGACCAGCGCAGGGTGCTGCGCACCGCCTGGGCCTTGAGCGCCAGCCCGAATTCGACGGTGTTGGCCAGCTGTCGGGTCAGGCCATCCAGCTGTTCGCGCCGCAGCGTCTCGCGCTCGGCCACGCTGGCGAGGGCCTGCCAGAACATCAGGGCCAGCATGGCCACCAGCGAGAGGATCAGCAGACCGCGGGTCAGGCGTCGCGAAGCGGGGGCGAGCGGCTCTTCCGGCAGCGAGGAGGGCGGGCTGTTCACGACGGACTGCGTTCCTGCAGAGGCGATGGCCGTTCGGCTGCGCCCGATTCCGCGGGGCAGGGATGGCCTATGATAAGGGACCGGACGGTGTCTCCGCCGGTTTTTTCCGCGTGATCAGCACCGGCGCTTTCGTCGCGCGGGGTTTCGACAGCGTTCGCTGCTGACGCCATACTGTGTCCCCTGTTTTTCATTCCGGTCCCAAGGTCCCACCATGGCTCAATACGTCTACACCATGCACCGGGTCGGCAAGGTCGTGCCGCCCAAGCGTGAAATCCTCAAGAACATCTCCCTGTCGTTCTTTCCCGGCGCCAAGATCGGCGTGCTCGGTCTGAACGGTGCGGGTAAATCGACGCTGCTGCGCATCATGGCCGGCGTCGATACCGAGATCGAAGGTGAAGCGCGGCCGATGCCCGGTATCAATGTGGGTTATCTGCCGCAGGAACCGAAACTTGATCCCGAGCAGACAGTTCGTGACGTGGTCGAGGAAGCGGTCGGTCAGATCAAGCAGGCCCAGGCCCGGCTGGACGAGGTCTATGCCGCCTACGCCGAGCCGGATGCCGACTTCGACGCCCTGGCCGCCGAGCAGGCCAAGCTGGAAGCCATCCTCCAGGCCGCCGACGGCCACAACCTGGAGCGCCAGCTGGAAGTCGCCGCCGATGCCCTGCGCCTGCCGGCCTGGGACGCCAAGGTCGGCGTGCTTTCCGGTGGCGAGAAGCGGCGCGTGGCGCTGTGTCGCCTGCTGCTGTCGGCCCCCGACATGCTGCTGCTGGACGAACCCACCAACCACCTGGACGCCGACTCGGTGGCCTGGCTGGAGCACTTCCTCCACGACTTCCCCGGGACCGTGGTGGCCATCACCCACGACCGCTACTTCCTCGACAACGTCGCCGGCTGGATCCTGGAACTGGACCGCGGCCAGGGCATCCCCTTCGAGGGCAACTACTCCGGCTGGTTGGAATCCAAGGCCGCGCGCCTGACCCAGGAAGCCAAGCAGGAAGCCGCCCACGCCAAGGCCATGAAGGCCGAACTGGAATGGGTACGCTCCGGTGCCAAGGCCCGCCAGTCCAAGTCCAAGGCCCGCCTGCAGCGCTTTGAGGAAATGCAGTCCCAGGAATTCCAGAAGCGCAGCGAGACCAACGAGATCTATATCCCCGCCGGTCAGCGCCTGGGCGACAAGGTCATCGAGTTCAAGAACGTCAGCAAGGGCTATGGTGATCGCCTGCTGATCGACGACCTGAGCTTCGTGGTGCCCAAGGGCGCCATCGTCGGCGTCATCGGCGGCAACGGCGCCGGCAAGTCGACCCTGTTCCGCATGATCATGGGCAAGGAGCAGCCGGACGCCGGCAGCATCGAGATCGGCGATACCGTGCAACTGGCCAGCGTCGATCAGAGCCGCGAGAATCTGTCCGACACCAAGACCGTCTGGGAGCAGGTCTCCGACGGCTCCGACGTGATCAAGATCGGCAACTACGAGGTGCCTTCGCGCAGCTACGTGGGTCGCTTCAACTTCAAGGGCGCCGACCAGCAGAAGTTCGTCAAGGACCTCTCCGGCGGTGAGCGCGGTCGTTTGCACCTGGCGCTGACCCTCAAGCAGGGCGGCAACGTGCTGCTGCTGGACGAACCCTCCAACGACCTGGACGTGGAAACCCTGCGCGCCCTGGAAGACGCCCTGCTGGACTTCCCCGGCGCGGCCATCGTGATCTCCCACGATCGCTGGTTCCTCGACCGCATCGCCACCCACATCCTCTCCTACGAGGACGATTCCAACGTGGTGTTCTTCGAAGGCAACTACACCGAGTACGAAGCCGATCGCAAGAAGCGCCTGGGCGAGGCCGCGGCCCAGCCCAAGCGGGTCAAGTACAAGAAGCTGGCCTAAAAAGCTCTCCACGATCTGCTGCGCGTCGGCCAAACGGCGTTGAAAATGCCCTGGGTGGCCAGCCCCGTCGGAATGCTCATTTACCGGTGTGGGCTCCGCTTCCTCAGGGGTTTTCGCAGGGCCGCCTAGGCCTTGTTTGTCTCTAGCTCGCGAGATCGTGAATAGCTTCTCAAGCGCCAAGCGAAACGCCGGCAGGGAAACCTGCCGGCGTTTTCTTTTGTCTCACGCTATATACTTTAGGCTATAACGCCCTGGCGGATCGGATCCGCCGCCCCCAGGATCAGGCCGGGACCCCCAGGATCACATGAGACGCCTTGAACACCGCCGTAGCGGCCACGCCCGGTGCCAGCTGCAGCTCCTGCACCGCGTCACGGGTGACCATGGCCACCACGCGGCTGCCACCGGGCAGGGCGATGACCACCTCGGCGTTGACCGCGCCATCGCTGATGCTCTCCACGGTTCCGGCCAGGCAGTTGCGCGCCGACAGGCGCAGTCCGCTATCGGCGCTCATCACCATCACCCAGGGCGCCTTGACCAGGGCCACCGCCGACGTGCCCGGCGCCAGCTCCAGGCTCTTCACGCTGTCCAGGGTAACCACGGCCACCAGCTCGGTACCGCCGGTCAGGGTAAGGGTCACCTCTGCATTCACCGCGCCTTCGCGCATCTGGCTGACGGTTCCCGGGAAGACATTGCGGGCACTGACCTTCATTGGATATCGCTCCTGAACGTTGGGGAAGAGGCAGGGGGCGCCACTCTAGGTCGGAGCGTTGTAGTCATACAACCCGGACGCCGGGAGTCCCTGACATGAGCGCCTCGCCCTTCATTGCCCATCTGTCGCTGGAAAGCAGTGTCGGCGCCGAGCTGACCCAGACCCGCATTCGTCTGCTGGAGGCCATCGCCGCCACCGGCTCCATCAGCCAGGCGGCCAAGCGGGTGCCACTGTCCTACAAGGCGGCCTGGGACGCGGTGGACCAGATCAACAACCTCTCCGCCCAGCCCCTGGTCGCCCGCAGCACGGGGGGTAGCGGTGGCGGCGGCACCCGGCTGACCGCCTATGGCCAGCGGGTGGTGGCCTTCTATCGGGCGCTGGAGCAGCACTACCAGAACACTTTGGACCAGGTGGCGGCCGGACTGGACGAGGCCAGTCGCACCGAAGTGGCCGATTTTCGCCAGTTGCTGCTCAACCTCAACTGGCGCAGCAGCGCCCGCAACCAGTTTTCCGGCGTGGTCGAGGCGCTCGAACAGGGCGATGTGGAAAGCGCCGTGGTGCTGTGCCTGGACGATGCCACGCGACTCACTGCCCTGGTCACCCGCGACAGCGCCGCGCAGCTCGGCCTGGCGCCAGGTCGCGCCGTGGTGGCCCTGGTCAAGGCTTCGGCAGTGCTGATCGGCACCGATCCGGGGCTGCGCCTGTCGGCGCAGAATCTGTGGTGGGGAGAGGTCGAGCGCGTCCATGAGGGACCGATCAACCACGAGGTGGTGCTGGCGCTACCGGCCGGTCGCCGCGTCACCGCCACCCTGACCGCCACTAGCAGTCGCCAGCTGGGACTCGTCCCGGGCCTGGCCGCCTGCGCCTGTTTCAGCGCCGCCAGCGTCCTGCTGATGAGCGCATCCTGACCATCCCAAGGAGCCCGATCCGATGACCACCAGCCGTTCCCGCCTGTTGCTTTCCCTGCTCACCGCGACGCTGGCCGCGCCCGCCCTGGCCGACGAGGTCCAGGTGGCCGTGGCCGCCAATTTCAGCGCACCGCTCAAGGCCATCGGCGAGCAGTTCACCCGGGACACCGGCCATCAGCTGGTGATTTCCAGCGGCGCCACCGGTCAGCTCTACACCCAGATCAGGAATGGCGCCCCCTTTGCGGTCTTCCTCTCCGCCGACGACAGCACCCCGGCCAAGCTGGAAAGCGAGGGCGCGGCGGTCAAGGGCTCGCGCTTCACCTATGCCATCGGCACCCTGGCGCTCTGGTCGCCCAGGACCGGCTACGTGGACAGCGAAGGCGCGGTGCTCAAGCAGAACGCCTTCGCCCACCTGGCCGTGGCCAATCCCAAGACCGCGCCCTATGGCCTGGCCGCCACCCAGGTGCTGGCTAAGCTGGGCCTGACCGAGGCGGTCGCGGCCAAGCGGGTGGAAGGTCAGAACATCACCCAGACCTACCAGTTCGTCGCCACCGGCAATGCCGAGCTGGGTTTCGTTGCCCTGTCGCAGATCTATCAGGACGGCAAGGTCAAGGAAGGCTCGGCCTGGATCGTACCGGCCGAGCTCTATGCGCCGATTCGCCAGGACGCCGTGTTGCTGGACAAGGGCCAGGATCAGCCGGCAGCCAAGGCGCTGCTGGCCTATCTCAAGGGACCCCAGGCGGCCACGGTGCTCAAGGCCTACGGCTACCGGCAGTGATCCCATGAGCCTGAGCGCGGCGGACTGGGCGGCGATCCGCCTGACCCTGGAACTGGCCAGCGTGACCACGCTGCTGCTGCTGGTGCTGGGTACGCCCCTCGCCTGGTGGCTGGCGCGCACCCGCTCCTGGCTCAAGGGGCCGGTCGGTGCCCTGGTGGCCCTGCCGCTGGTGCTACCGCCCACGGTGATCGGCTTCTACCTGCTGCTGGCCATGGGGCCGGAGGGCTGGGTGGGACAGGCGACCTCGGCCCTGGGGCTGGGGCGGTTGCCCTTCACCTTCGCCGGGCTGGTGGTGGGCTCGCTGTGCTATTCGCTGCCCTTCGTGGTGCAGCCGCTGCAGAACGCCTTCGAGGCCATCGGTCCGCGTCCCCTGGAGGCCGCGGCCACCCTGAGGGCCAGTCCCCTGGATACCTTCTTCCACGTGGTGCTGCCGCTGGCGCGGCCGGGCTTCGTCACCGCCGCCATCCTCGGCTTTGCCCATACCGTGGGCGAATTCGGCGTGGTGCTGATGATCGGCGGCAACATTCCCGGGCGGACCCAGGTGGTCTCCACCCAGATCTTCAATCACGTGGAAGCCATGGAGTATCCCCAGGCGCATCTCCTGGCCGGCGGCATGCTGGCCTTTTCCTTCGTGATCCTCCTGCTGCTCTATGGCCGCCGCGGGCGGTCGGCCTGGACATGAGTATGAGTCTGACGGCGAGATTCGAACTCTCACACCCGAGCTTCACGCTGGACGTGGACCTGATGCTGCCCGGCAGCGGCGTCACCGCGCTGTTCGGCCCCTCGGGCTCGGGCAAGACCAGCTGCCTGAGGTGCGTGGCCGGACTCGAACCCGCCGCCCGCGGGCGTCTGGTGGTGGCCGGGGAGACCTGGCAGGACAGCGACCGCGGCCTGTTCCTGCCGCCGCACCGGCGCGCCCTGGGCTATGTCTTCCAGGACGCCAACCTGTTCGAGCATCTGGACGTGCGCCGCAACCTGCTGTTCGGCTGGCAGCGGGTCGCGCCGGACGAGCGCCGGCTGGCGCTGGAGCAGGTCGTCGAGTTGCTGGGCATCGAGGGACTGCTCACCCGGATGCCGGCACGTCTCTCCGGCGGCGAACGCCAGCGGGTCGGCATAGCCCGGGCGCTGCTGACCAGTCCGCGGCTGCTGCTGATGGATGAACCCCTGGCGGCGCTGGACGCCGAGCGCAAGGCGGAGATCCTGCCCTACCTGGAGCGCCTGACCCGGGAGCTGGCGCTGCCGATCCTCTATGTCAGCCATGCCCCCGACGAGGTGGCGCGACTAGCCGATCACCTGGTGCTGCTGGAGCGGGGTCGGGTGCTGGCCAGTGGGCCGACCACCGAGGTACTGGCGCGCCTCGACCTGCCCATCGCCCTGGCCGATGACGCCGGGGTGGTGTTGGAAGGGCGGGTGCTCGGCCATGATCCGGACTACGGCCTGCTCAGCCTGGGCCTGGCCGGCGAGCAGCGCGTGCTGCTGGCCCATGCCCCGCTACCGCCCGGCCAGGCGTTGCGCATCAAGGTACTGGCGCGGGATGTCAGCCTCAGCCTGGAGCGCCAGCACAGCAGCATCCTCAATGTGCTGCCGGCAACCATCGCCGAGATCGCCCCGACCCGTTCGCCGGCCCAGGTGCTGGTGCGCCTGGACCTGGGCGGCGCGGCGCTGCTGGCACGGATCACCCGCTATTCGCTGGAGCGGCTGGCGTTGCAGCCGGGTAGCCGGGTCTGGGCGCAGCTCAAGTCGGTGGCGGTGCTAGCCTGAACCTGGGGCTGACCTGAGCCGCTCCAGCAGGAAATCCACCAGCACCCTGACCGCCGCTGGCAACTGGCGATCCGGCGGATAGAGCAGCCAGGCGGTGCCCTGGTAGGGGCCGAGGTATTGCCAGTCGGGCAGCACCCGCCGCAGACTGCCGGCGGCCAGGCCGGCTTCGGCGGCGAAGGCCGGCAGGCAGGCGATGCCCAGATCGGCGAGGGTCGCCTCCAGGCGCACGCCGCTGTGGTTGCAGGCCAGGCGGCCGCGCACCGTTACGCTTTCCACCCGGTCGCCACGGCGCAGTTGCCAGCGCTGGTCGCCCGGGGTTTCGCCGAGGTAGAGGCAATCGTGCTCCGCCAGCGCCTGGGGCTGCTGCGGCGTGCCGCGGCGCTGCAGATAGGCCGGGCTGGCGCAGAGCACGAAGTCCATCTCGCGCAGTGGCCGGGCGACGAAGCCGGCGGGTGGCTGCTCGGTGATGCGCACCAGCAGATCCTGGTCGTCGGCGATGGGATCCAGCGGGCGATCGTCCAGGCGCAGTTGCAGATCCACCTGCGGATAGCGCTGGAAGAATTCCGGCAGCAAAGGGGCGATCAGCCGGTAGCCGACCGCCTTGGGCACCGCCAGTCGTACCTGCCCGCGCGGTTCCTCGCTGTGCTGCAGGCCACTGTCCAGCGCCGCACCGGCGGCGGCCAGCAGCTGACGGCAGTGGCCGAGTACCTCGCGGCCGGCTTCGCTCAGCCGCAATTGGCGGGTGGTGCGCTGCAGCAGACGCACCCCCAGCTCCCGTTCCAGCCGCGCGACCTGACGACTGACCGCCGAGGGTGTGGCGTCCATCAGCCGGGCGGCCGCGGTGAAGCTGCCGGTCTCCACCACCTTGGCGAAGGCGACCATGCAGGGCAGCAGGGGGAGGGCGCGCAGGAGATCCATGCCGAAGTCCGCCAGAAGCAATAGGGCTGGAAAGGCTGCCATTGCTTCCCCGGGGGAACAAGAGCTATGCACGCTGGCGGGCTTATCGTGCTGGTCAGGGGCGGGCACACTGGCGGCCTGATTCAGGGAGAAGCTGTCATGTCGCAACGCCCCACCTTCGGTCTCGCCGAAGGCCTGCTGCTCGCTACCGCCCTGGTCTGGGGGACCAGCTACGCCGTGGTCAAGGACGCCGTGATGCTCTATCCGGTGCTCGGCTACCTGGCGCTGCGCTTCTGTCTCACCGCGGCGCTGCTACTGCCAACCCTGAAGGGCGAGGGCCGGCGGGCCTGGCGACCCGGGGTGCCGACCGGGCTGCTGCTATTGGCGATCTTTCTCGCCGAGACCTATGGCGTGGCCCTGACCAGCGCCAGCAACGCCGCCTTTCTCATCAGCCTCTGCGTGGCCCTGACGCCCTTCGCCGAGTGGTGGCTGCTCGGTCAGCGCCCCGAGGCCCGCGCCCTGGGCGCCGCGGGGCTGGCGGTGGCGGGCGCCGGGCTGCTGACCCGTGGGGTGACCCTGAGCTTCAACCTGGGTGACGGCCTGATCCTGCTGGCGGCCGTATTGCGCGCGGTCAATGTCTGCGTGGTGCGTCGGCGTCTGCAGCAGGCCAGTGCCCCGGTGCCGGCCCTGGCGCTGACCGCCGTGCAGACCGGGGTGGTGGGCCTGGCCTGTCTGCTGCTGTTCGCCCTGGGCCCGGGCCTGGCACCGCTGCCCATGCAAGCGGGCTTCTGGCTCGCCACCGGCTACCTGGTGCTGTTCTGCACCCTGGGCGCCTTTCTCGCCCAGAACTTTGCCCTGGGCCGCACCAGCGCCACCCGCGTCGCCCTGCTGATGGGCGCCGAGCCGCTGTTCGGCGCGCTGTTCGCCAGCTTCTGGCTGGACGAACGCCTGGGCCTCTGGGGCTGGCTGGGCGGCCTGCTGATCGTCATCGCCTCGCTGTGGGGGACGTTGCCGCGGCGGACGCCAGACCGTTCGGCCCCGGCTATTCGAACACGATCCGCGGAAAATAGAAGCTGACCACCCAGTTGGGCACGTCGACGATCTCGCTGATGCGCAGATCGCCGCAGACCGAGCAGAGCAGATAGGCCTGCTCCGCCGGCAGGTTGCGGGTCTGCCCGAGCCAGTCGATGGCGCCGCTGACGGCCATCCGCGCCGCGGCCAGCAGGTCGGGTCCGACACCGGTGAAGACCTCGTAACCGGCGCCGTCGAGATGTCGGGTGACCGGCCCCGGGGTGCTGAAGCGGGGCATGGCCAGCGGTTGCCCCTTGATCAGCTCAAAGGTGGCGGTGACCGCCATGGCGGTCTCGATGGCGGTGCCGCAGACTTCGCCATCGCCCTGGGCGGCATGGGTATCGCCGATGGAAAACAGCGCTCCGGCGACCTCTACCGGCAGGTAGAGGCTGGTGCCGGCGGCCAGGTCGCGGATATCCAGATTGCCACCCACCGGCCGTGGTGGCACCACCGAGTGCAGACCCGGCGCCGCGGGCGCCACCCCCAGGGTGCCGGCGAAGGGCTTGAGCGGGACCCGCGCCAGCTCGCCGAAGGCGGCCGGCGTCTGACCGCTGCGGTCGTAATGCCAGAGCTGCAGCACCGGGTCCGGAAACTGGTCGGCGAGCAGGCCGAAGCCGGGAATGTTGGCGGTCCAGCCAAAGCCGCTGGGGGCGAAGCTTTCCAGCGTCACCTTGAGGACGTCGCCCGGCTCGGCGCCCTCGATCCACAGCGGACCGCAGACCGGATTGACTCGCTCGAAGGGCAGGGTGGCGATGTCGGCGGCGCTGGAGTGGCCGTGGAAGTGGCCGTCCGCCGCGTCGCGGCAGGCAAAGCTGACCGTCTCTCCCGGCGCGACCTCCAGCGCCGGGGGGAGGCTGTGATCCCAGCCACAATGGCAGTGCTGGCTGTGCAGGGTCTTGATCATCGGGAGCCTCCGCGGCGGGTCTGTGCCTAATGGACGGCGTCGTTGGCCTTGAATTCCGTGGTCCGGCCGCTGAGCCTGAGGAAGGCCAGCACGGCCAGGCCCAGCACCATCCAGCAGCTGCCGCCGACCTTGGCGTAGACGTCGGCGTTGAACAGCACATAGGCGAGGATGATGAAACCGACCAGCGGGACCAGTGCATGCAGCAGCGGGCGACCGGCGCCGCGGTGATGCCAGGCCACTGCCACATGCAGGAGCAGGAAGGCGGTCAGCGCACCGAAGTTGCACATGGAGGCGAGCAGGTTGATCTGGCCGACAAAGAACAGCCCCAGCACCAGGCTCAGGGCCGCCACCAGCAGGATGGCGCGCTGCGGCACTCGGGTCGTGGGATGGATCTGCCGCAGGAACTGCGGCATCTGGCGATCACGGGCCATGGCGAACAGCAGGCGCGAGGTGGCGGCCTGGGCCACCAGGGCGTTGGCGATGGCGGCGCCGATGGCCACCGCCAGGGCGATCACCACCTGCAGCCAGGGGCCGGCGATCAACCGACCGATCTCGTAGAAGGCGTTGTTCGAGGCATCGGCGTCGGGGTACTGGATCAGGTTGGGTTGCAGCAGGGCGGCCAGCCAGGTCTGCACCATGAACAGCGCGGCCACCAGGGTCAGGGCCAGCAGCGTGGCGCGACCCACTACCCGGCTGCCGCCGCGGGTTTCCTCGGAGAGGGTGGAGATGGCGTCGAAGCCGAGAAAGGACAGCACCGCCACCGACAACGCGCTGAAGATCAGTGGCAGGGAGAATTCCTGGGGGTTGTACAGCGGCTTCAGGCTCCACTCGGCGCCATTCACGCCGCGGCTGATGGCCAGCGCGGCCAGCACCACGAACACCAGCAGCACCGCCAGCTGGCCGTAGAGGAACAGCCGGTTGGCGCGGGCGGTGGTCTCGATGCCACGCAGGTTGACCAGGGTGTTGAGGCCGACGAAGAAAACGATCCACAGCGGCTGGGGAAGGACCGGGATGACGTTGGCCATGGCGTTGGCGCCGATCACATAGAGCAGGGTGGGCACCAGCAGGTAGTCGAGCAGGATGGCCCAGCCGGCGAGAAAGCCCAGCGCCGGGTGCAGGCCGCGACCGACGTAGGCGTAGACCGAACCGGCCACCGGAAAGGCGCGCGACATCTGCTGGTAGCTGACCGCGGTGAACAGCATGGCGACGAAGCCGATCAGGTAGGTGAGGGGCACCATGCCGTGGCTGGCGTCGAACACCCCGCCAAAGATGGAGAAGGGCGCGATGGGCACCATGAACACCAGGCCGTAGATGAGCAGGTCCTTCAGCCCGAGCTGGCGCTTGAGTTCCTGGGTGTAGCCGAAGCGAGCGAGGTCGGCGGCGTCGCCGGACGGAGCGTGCTGAGTCATGGGACTTCCTCGAAGGGGCGGGGTAGGCTCGACTCTAGGCCAGGGTGGGGCCTGGCCCCATCCACAAAAGTGCTAGGTTTGCAGCAGGCCGGGGGCGACTGGCAGAGCCTTTGCTTCGCTTTCCCGATCGCCATCAGGGCAGGAGCTCCAAGATGCATGCCGATCTGCTCACCGTCAGCAGCCGCCTCGCCGGGCTGCCCACGCTCGACGCCTGTCTGGATGCCGTCCAGGCCAGCGCCGGCCACCTGGGCTGCAAGGCGCTGATCTACGACTACGCCCCGGTGCCCCTCAGTCACGACGGGGTACTCATCACCCCCTCGGTGTTCAAGGTACGCAACGCCCCGGCGGACATGCAGGCCTTCTGGTGCGAGCGCGGCTACTACCAGATCGACCCGGTGCAGCAATGCGCCAGTCGGCGCGCCGCGCCCTTCGTCTGGTCGTTTCGCAGCGAAACCCGCAGCGCCCTGCGCGAGTACCTGGGTGACAGTCATCGCCCGGTCACCTGCTATGTGCGCGACAGCGGCCTGGCCACCGGGGTGACCGTGCCGCTGCACTTGCCCGGCGGGGCCTTCGCCACCCTGACCGGCATCCTCGATGCCGAGGCCCCGGACGCCGAGGCCGCCGGCGAAGCCTGCCTGGGCGCCTTCCTGGTGCTGGCCCATGCCTTCCAGGCCCGCGCCGACGAATTGCTCGCCCCGGCTGAGCGCCGCTGCGGCCAGGTCCGCCTGACGCCGCGCGAGCGTGAGTGCCTGCAGTATTCCGCCAAGGGGCTGACCGCCAAGCGCATCGCCGCGACCCTCAACCGCTCCACCGCCACGGTCAACCTGCACCTCAACTCCGCCGCCCGCAAACTGGGCGCACGCAACCGGGTCGAGGCGGTAGTGCGGGGATTGCACTATCGCCTAGTCGAGGTCTAAGCAACTTGGCCGGATCCGTGGGCCGTTCGACCTTGTGCCACCGCCGCCACGGCCCGACACTGGGGCCTCATCTGCCCAGGAGAGTCCCATGAGCGCTGCCCGTCCTCCCGTCCCGCCGTTCACCCTCGAATCCGCCCAGCAGAAGGTCCGCGCCGCCGAAGATGGCTGGAACAGCCGCGATCCCGCCAAGGTGGCCCTGGCCTACACCGTCGACAGCCGCTGGCGCAATCGCGCCGACTTCCTCCAGGGCCGCGTCGCCATCGAGGCCTTTCTCACCCGCAAGTGGCAGCGCGAGCACGAGTACCGGCTGATCAAGGAACTCTGGGCGCATGACGGCGCGCGCATCGCCGTGCGCTTCGCCTACGAATGGCGGGACGAAGACGGCCAGTGGTACCGCGCCTACGGCAACGAGAACTGGCACTTCGACGACCAGGGCCTGATGGCCGAGCGTCACGCCAGCATCAACGACCTGCCGATCACCGCGGCCGAGCGGCTGTTTCACTGGCCCCAGGGGCGGCGGCCGGATGACCATCCCGGCTTGAGCGACCTGGGTCTCTGACCGGAGGCGGGCGGCTAGCCCGGGCGGGCCTGGTCCTGTACAAGGACCTCTGGCCGCCAGGACCGCAAGACGATGCACTACCGCAACCTGCTCCGCCGCCTCGACCTGGTCTCGCTGCAGCTGCTGCTGGCGGTGCACGAGGAGGGCACCCTGACCCGCGCCGCCGAGCGCGAGATGATCGCCCTGTCCGCCGCCAGCAAGCGCCTGCATGATCTGGAGCGGTCGCTCGACATCGAACTCTTCGAGCGCAACGCCAAGGGCACCACCCTCACCCCGGTCGGCGAGACGCTGCTGCATTACGCCAAGCGCATCCTTGCCGACGTCGAGCGCATCAGCATCGACGTCGGCGAACACCTGCAGGGCGTGCGCGGCTACGTGCGGATGATGGCCAACATCTCCGCCATCATCGAATTCCTTCCCGAGGACCTGCAGGCCTTCACCGTCGGCCATCCCCAGGTCAAGATCAGCCTGGACGAGCGACCCAGCGCCGGGGTGGTGAAGGGCGTGCTGGAAGGCGCCGCCGACCTGGGCATCTGCTCCTCGGACACCGATACCCGCGGCCTGCTGGCCGTGCCCTACCGGCAGGACACCCTGGTGGTGGTGATGCGTCCCGATCATCGCCTGGCCGCCTGCGCGCGGCTGGCCTTCGCCGAGACCCTGGACGATGACCACGTCGGCCTGCACGCCGACAGCTTCATCAACCTGCGCACCAAGGCGGCCGCCCGCAGTCACGGCAAGGCCTTGCGCCTGCGCATCCATGTACCCGGCTTCGATGCCGTGTGCCGCATGGTGCAGGCGGGTTTCGGGCTGGGCGTGCTGCCGCTGCAGGCCTTCGAACTCATCGGGCGACCGCTCGGACTGATCGCCGCGGCGCTGGATGACGACTGGTCCCAGCGCAGCCTGGCGCTGGTGGTCCGCGACGTCGAGACGCTATCGCCGGTCAGCCGGCTGCTCTACGACCACCTGCTGGAGGTCTGAATCCGGGTCTTCGCGATTCGCGAAGACCCCTTGCCGAAAGACGTTAACCACCGGCTGCTCTATTGTCCTAGCATCGGCCTCATTCCAATAACAAAGAGGCTCGCCCGCCATGACGGCTCTCACCGGACTCCGTGTCATCGAGATCGGCACGCTCATCGCCGCCCCCTTCGCCGCCCGCCTGCTGGCCGAATTCGGCGCCGAAGTGATCAAGATCGAAGCCCTGGACAAGGGCGATCCCCTGCGCAAGTGGCGCAAGCTGCACGAGGGCACCTCGCTCTGGTGGTACCTGCAGTCGCGCAACAAGAAGTCCCTCGCCCTAAATCTGCGTTCCGCCGAAGGCGTGGCCCTGGTCAAGCAGCTGGTCGAGGGCGCCGACGTGCTCATCGAGAATCTGCGCCCGGGCGCCCTGGAAAAGCTCGGCCTGGGCTGGGACGTGCTGCACGCCCTCAATCCCAAGCTCACCCTGGTGCGCATCTCCGGCTACGGCCAGACCGGCCCCTATCGTGATCGCCCCGGCTTCGGTGCCATCGGCGAGGCCATGGGCGGCATCCGCTACACCACCGGTACTCCGGGCGTACCGCCGGCGCGGGTCGGGGTCAGCCTGGGCGATTCCCTGGCTTCCATGCACGCGGTGATCGGCGCCCTGATGTCGGTGCTGCGGGTCAAGACCGGCCAGGGCGATGGCCAGGTGGTCGACGTCTCCCTGGTCGAGAGCGTGTTCAACGTCATGGAAAGCCTGGTACCCGAATACTCCATGCTCGGCCATGTGCGCGAGCGTACCGGTGGCGCCTTGCCCGGTATCGCGCCGTCCAACACCTATCCCACCGGCGACGGCGGTTTCGTGGTGATCGCCGGCAACAGCGATCCCATCTATGTGCGGCTGATGCAGGCCATCGGCCGACCCGATCTGGCCGAGCGCCCGGACCTGGCGCAGAACGACGGGCGCGCCCGCCACTGCGAGCTGATCGACGAGGCCATCGCCGCCTGGACCGGCAGTCGCGGCATCGACGAGGTGCTGGAGATCCTCGAAGGCGCCGAGGTTCCGGCCGGACGCATCTATTCTGCCGCCGACATCGTCGCCGACCCTCATTACCAGGCGCGGGAGATGCTGCTGGACACCACCCTGCCCGACGGCGCCACCCTGAAGATGCCGGGCATCGTACCCAAGCTGTCGGCCACCCCGGGCCAGGTCAACTGGCAGGGTCCGACCCTCGGTGAGCACACCGATAGCCTGCTGACCGAACTGGGGCTGAGCGAAGCGGATATCCAGCGACTCAGAAAGGGCGGGGTGGTGCAATGAGTAGCGAACGCCTGATCGTCCAGGAAGTCGCGCCCCGTGACGGCTTGCAGATCGAGCCGAGCTGGGTGGAAACCGCCGACAAGATCGCCCTGATCGACGGGCTCTCCGCGCTGGGTTTCTCGCGGATCGAGGCCGGTTCCTTCGTCTCGCCCAAGGCGGTGCCCATGCTGCGCGACGGCGAGGCGGTGTTCCAGGGCATCGCTCGCCGGCCCGGGGTGACCTATGTCGCCCTGGTGCCCAATCTCAAGGGCGCCCAGCGCGCCCTGGCGGCAGGCGCCGACGAGCTAAACCTGGTGCTCTCCGCCAGCCAGACCCACAATCGCGCCAACATGCGCATGAGTTGCGAGCAGTCCCTCGCCAGCTTCGCCGAGGTGGTGCAGCTGGCCAAGGGGCAGGCGGTCTCGCTCAACGGCACCGTGGCGACCACCTTCGGTTGCCCCTTCGAAGGGCGCATCGACGAAGGCTGGGTGTTCGAGCTGGTGCAGCGCTATCTGGCGCTGGGCATGACCGGCATCACCCTCGCCGACACCACCGGCATGGCCAATCCGCGGCAGGTCGCGCGGATCGTGCGCCAGGTGCTGGAACTGATCCCGGCGTCCGCCCTGACCCTGCATTTCCACAACACCCGTGGCCTGGGCCTGAGCAACGTCCTGGCCGCCTACGAAGCCGGCGCCCGGCGCTTCGACGCCGCCCTCGGTGGCCTCGGTGGCTGCCCCTTCGCCCCGGGCGCCTCCGGCAACATCTGCACCGAGGACCTGGTGAATCTCTGCGCCGAGATCGGCGTGGACACCGGCATCGACCTGCAACGGCTGATCGAGTTGTCGCGCACCCTGCCGGCGCTGCTGGGGCACGACACCCCCGGCCAGGTGGCCAAGGCCGGGCGCAATTGCGATCTGCATCCACCGCCCGCGACCGCTGGCTGAGCCGCACCCGCTTTCATTCGTTCGCCCTGACTACAACAACAAAGGAGCGCCAGTCTGGCCGCTCCCGGGAGACCGCTATGCCCTTATCCGCAACCTCCGCCGCCGCCGTGGCGGCCGCCGAACAGGCCATCGTCCGCAAGGTCGCCTGGCGGCTCATGCCGCTGATCATGATCTGCTACCTGTTCGCCTTCTTCGATCGCATCAACATCAGCTTCGCCAAGTTCCAGCTGCAGGCCGACCTGTCGCTGAGCAACACCGCCTATGGCCTGGGCGCGGGACTCTTCGTGGTGGGCTATGTGCTGTTCGAGGTACCCAGCAACATGATGCTGTACAAGGTCGGCGCTCGGCGCTGGATCGCGCGCATCATGATCTCCTGGGGCATCGCCACGGCGCTGATGATGTTCGTTACCACCGAATGGCAGTTCTATGTGCTGCGCTTCCTCATCGGCGCCATGGAAGCCGGCTTCGCGCCGGGGATCCTCTACTACCTGACGCTGTGGTTTCCGCAGAGCTATCGCGGGCGCATCACCTCGACGCTGTTCCTCGCCTCGGCCTTCGCCGGGCTGATCGGCGCCCCCGTCTCCGGGGTGATCCTCGGCCAGATGGACGGCCTGCTCGGTATTCGCGGCTGGCACTGGCTGTTCCTGGCGGGTGGCATCCCCTGCGTGCTGCTGGGCGTGCTGGTGCTGCGCCTGCTGCATGACCGCATCGCCGATGCGCCCTGGCTCAACGCCGACGAGAAGACCTTTCTGGCCAGCCGCATCGCCCGTCATGAAAACAACAGCCATGGCTCGCTGCTGGCGGCGATCCGACTGCCGGGCTTCCTGCTGCTCGCGGTGATCTACTTCCTGATCCAGGTCGCCTCCTATGGCCTCAACTTCTGGGCGCCGCAGCTGATCCGCAGCGCCGGGACCGAGAGCCCCACCCTCATCGGCCTGCTGACCGCCGTGCCCTACGTCTTCGGCGCCATCAGCATGGTGGTGGTGGGCCGGCTGTCGGACGCCAGCGGCGAGCGGCGCAAGTTCGTCTGCGGTCTGGTGATCGCCGGCGCCCTGGGGTTCTTCAGCGCGGGACTCTTCGCCGATCACACCACCTTCCTGATCCTGTCGCTGGCCCTGATGGGCGCCGGCATCATCGCCGCCATCCCGACCTTCTGGTCGCTGCCGCCGAAACTGCTGGCCGGCGCGGGCGCAGGGGCCGCGGGGGGTATCGCCCTGATCAACACCCTGGGGCAGCTCGGTGGCATCGTCAGTCCGGTGATGGTGGGCTACATCAAGGACATGACCGGCAGCACCACTCCGGCGCTCTATCTCATCGGCTGCACCAGTCTGCTGGCCGCCGGCCTGATGTTCTGGGCACTGCCGCAGAGCCTGCGGACCTCGGACAAGATCGGCGCCCGCCCGCCGGAGCCCGCGCCGGTCGAGGATGCCGCGCTGCTGGGCGACAAGCGCTCCCTCAACTCCTGAGGCTAGAGTTCCGGCGCGTGCCAGCGCCGGACCAGCCGCAGCACTAGCACGAAGAACACCGGCACGAAGACCAGCGCCAGGGTGGCGCTGAGCATGCCGCCGATCACCCCGGTGCCCACCGCCTGCTGGCTCGCCGAGCTGGCACCGGTGGCCAGGGCCAGGGGCACCACACCGAGAATGAAGGCCAGCGAAGTCATGACGATGGGTCGCAGGCGTAGCCGGGCGGCGCGACAGGTGGCCTGGTACAGGTCCAGGCCGCCATCGTGCAGGCGCTTGGCGAATTCGATGAGCAGGATGGCGTTCTTCGCCGTGAGACCGATCACCGTGATCAGGCCGACCTTGAAGAAGACATCGTTGGGCATCCCCCTCAGGGTCACCGCCAGCACCGCGCCGAGTACGCCCAGGGGCACCACCAGCAATACCGCGGTGGGAATCGACCAGCTTTCATAGAGCGCCGCCAGACAGAGGAACACCACCAGCAGTGACAGCCCCAGCAGCACCGGTGCCTGGCCGGCGGAGAGGCGTTCCTGCAGCGACAGCGCCGTCCATTCCAGGGCGAAACCACGCGGCAACTCGGCAGTCAGGCGCGCCAGTTCGGCCATGGCCTCGCCGGTGGTGTGACCGGGCAGCGGTTCGCCGGACAGGCTGATGGCGGGATAGCCGTTGTAGCGCGACAGCTGCGCCGGGCCCTGGGTCCAGTCGGCGTTGACGAAGGCGGACAGCGGCACCATGCGGCCGCGCTCGTTGCGTACCTCCAGGCGCAGCAGGTCGTCCACCTGGCTGCGGCTGCCCAGCTCGGCCTGCACGATCACCTGCTGCATCCGGCCGCGATTGGGGAAGTCGTTGACATAGCTTGAGCCCAGGGCAGTGCCCAGGGTCTCGCCGAGGGCGGCGAAGCCTACCCCCAGGGCGGCGGCCTGGCGGCGATCCACCACCAGCTGCACCTGGGCGCTGTCGGCCAGGGCGGTCTCCCGCACGTAGGCGATGATCGGATTGCCCGCCAGCCGGGCCTGCAACTCATCGCGCGCCGCCTTGAGCGCCGCCTGGCCGCGATTGGACCTGTCCTGCAGGCGCACCTCGAAACCGCTGGAGGTACCCAGGCCTTCCACCGGCGGCGGCAGCACGGCGAAACCCTGGGCTTCGCTCTCGCCGGCCAGGGCGGCGTTGGCGCGCTCGGCGATGGCCGCGGCGGAGTCGGTCGGGCCGCGGGCGGACCAGTCCTTGAGGGTGGTGAAGGCCAGGGCGGCGTTCTGGCCGCTGCCGGAAAAGCTGAAGCCGAGCAGCACGAGGTCGTTGGCCACCCCGGGTTCGGCGGCGTAATGGCGCTCCAGTCGCTCGAGCACCTTGAGGGTGCGCTCCTGGGTGGCGCCGGGCGGCAGCTGGATGTCGGTGATCAGATAACCCTGGTCCTCGGTGGGCAGAAAGGCGCCGGGCAGACGGCCATACAGCGCCACCAGGGCCACCAGCAGGAGGGCGAACAGCAGGAGATTGGGCAGCAGCCGGCGGATGGCGCGGGCCACCCAGCCTTCGAAGCCGGCGGTCAGCCGCTCGAAGCCCCGGTTGAAGGCGCCAAAGAAGCCGCCGCGGGCATGGGTACCCTGGGGAATCGGCTTGAGCAGGGTGGCGCACAGCGCCGGGGTCAGACTCAGGGCGAGAAAGGCGGAAAGGAGGATGGCCACCGCCATGGATGCCGAGAACTGACGATAGATGACGCCCACCGAGCCGCTCATGAAGGCCATGGGCACGAAGACCGCGGTGAGCACCAGGGTGATGCCGACGATGGCGCCGGAGATCTCGCCCATGGCCTTGCGGGTGGCGGCGCGTGGGTCGAGACCCTCGCTGGCCATCAGCCGCTCGACGTTCTCCACCACCACGATGGCGTCGTCCACCAGGATGCCGATGGCCAGCACCATGCCGAACAGGGTCAGCACATTGATCGAATAGCCTAGCGCCAGGAGCACGGCGCAGGTGCCCAACAGTGCCACCGGCACCACCAGGGTCGGGATCAGGGTGTAGCGCAGATTCTGCAGGAACAGGTACATCACCGCGAACACCAGCGCCATGGCCTCCAGCAGGGTATGGATGACCTGGGTGATGGAGATCTCGACGAAGGGCGCCGTGTCGTAGGGGATGTCGTATTTCATGCCCGGCGGAAAGTACCGGGACAGCTCGGCCAGCTTGGCGCGCACCGCCTTGGCGGTGGCCAGGGCGTTGGCGGTGGGTGCCAGCTGCACCCCGACCGCCACCGAAGGCTTGCCGTCCAGCCGCGTGCCGAAGTTGTAGCTCTGGCTGCCCACCTCGACCCGGGCCACGTCGCCCAGGGTCACGCTGGAGCCATCGGCCCCGGCACGCAGCAGGATGCCGGCGAACTCCGCCGGGTCGCTCAACTGGCCCTTGATCAATACCGGCGCGCTCAGCTCCTGGCCGGCGGGGGCGGGCAACTCGCCAAGGCTGCCGGCCGCCACCTGGACGTTCTGCTCGGCGATGGCGCGGGTCACGTCCGCCGGGGTCAGACCGACCGCCACCAGGCGACTGGGATCGAGCCAGACGCGCAGGGCGTGCTCGGCGCCGAACAGCTGGGCCTTGCCCACGCCGTCCAGGCGGCGCAGCTCGTTGACCACGTTGCGCGCCAGATAGTCGCTCAGGGCGGTGGTGTCGAGGCGCTCATCGGTGGCGGTAAGGGTGACGAACAGCAGATAGCCGGCGGAGGTCTCCTCGATCTGGATGCCCTGCTGGGTGACCGCACGCGGCAGGCGCGGCTCCACCACCTTGAGGCGATTCTGGATGTCCACCTTGGCCAGCTCCGGATCGGTGCCGGGCTGGAAGGTCACGGTCAGGGTGGCGCTGCCCTGGCTGCTGCTGGAGGAAAAGTAGAGCAGATGGTTGACGCCATTGAGCTCCTGCTCGACCAGGCTGACCACGCTCTCGTCCAGGGTCTGCGGCGAGGCGCCCGGATAGCTCAGGGTCAGCTCGATCTGCGGCGGTGCCACGTTGGGATACTGGGCCACCGGCAACTGCGGCAGGGCCAGCAGGCCGGCGAGCAGGATGAACAGCGCCACCACCCAGGCGAACACCGGGCGGTCGATGAAGAAGCTGGCCATCAGCGCACCTCCGCCGCGGTGGCCTGGGCTTCTTCAGGCTCCACCACCAGGCCCGGCTGCGCCTGTTGCAGGCCGGAGAGCAACACCCGCTCACCGGCGGCGAGACCGGACTCCACCACCCAGCGCCCTTCGACTACCGGGCCCAGACGCACCTCGCGCAGGGCCACCCGGTTTTCGGCGTCCACCACCCAGACCTGGGCCCCACCATCGACGCTGCGCTGCACCGCCCGCTGCGCCACGCTCAGGCCCCGGTCGAGGCGCGCCTGCTCCAGGCGCACCCGCACGAAGCTGCCCGGCAGGAGGTCGTGCCGCGGATTGGGAAACTGGCTGCGCAGGGTGATCTGCCCGGTGCTGGCGTCCACCGCCAGATCGGCGAACAGCAGGCGGCCGCTCTCGGGATAGGGGCTGCCGTCCTCCTGCAACAGGGTCACCCGGGCCTGATCCGGCGCCACCTGCTGCAGACGACCGTCCCGCAGCGCATCGCGCAGGGTCTTGAGCTGGCGGGTCGACTGGGTGACATCGGCATGGATGGGGTCCAGTTGCTGGATGATCGCCAGGGGCGTGGCATCGCCCTGGCCGACCAGGGCGCCTTCGGTGACCAGGGCCTTGCCGATGCGCCCGGCGATGGGCGCTTTGACCGTGGCATAGCCCAGGTTCAGTCGCGCCCGCTTGAGCGCTGCCCGGGCCGCTGCCACCTCGGCCTGCGCCTGCAGGCTGGCACCGCGGGCATTGTCCTGCTCCTGGCGACTGATCGCCTCGCTCTCCACCAGCGCCGCATAGCGCTCGGCCAGCCGCTGCGCCTGGAAGGCGCTGGCCTCGGCCTTGCGCAGGGCGGCCGCGGCGCTGTCCACCTCGGCCTGCAGCGGCGCCGGATCGATACGGAACAGCACCTCGCCGGCCTTGACCTCGCTGCCCTCGCGAAACACCCGCTGCAGCACGATGCCGGCGACCCGTGCCCGCACCTCGGCGGTCCGTGGCGCCACCAGGCGGCCACTGAGTTCGCTGGCGATGGCCAGGGGCGTCGGTTGCAGTGTCTCCACCTGCACCCTGGGCGCGGGCGGGGCGGCGGCGTCCGGGGCCGGACGGTCGCAGGCGGCGAGCAGCAGGCAGAGCAGCACGAGGCTGCCGAGGGCAGGGCGGGACAGGGACATCGGGGCTTCCTCCAGGAGAGCGCCATGGTAGGCGTCTCGCTCAAGCCACCCTGTAAACGTCTGTAGGTCTCTTGTGAAAGAGTGTTAAGCCTTGCGCCCGTCCGCCCGGGGCTCGGCTATGCTCGGCACTTTCCCGCCACGAAGACCTGCCGTGATCCCCTTGCTCATCGTCGAAGACGACACCGCCCTGGCCGAGCTCATCGCCACCTACCTGGGCCGCCAGGGCTATGCCGTGACGGTGATCGGTCGCGGCGACGAAGCCCTGGCCGCGGTGCAGCGACTGCGCCCACAGCTGGTGGTGCTCGACGTCATGCTGCCCGGGCTGGACGGCCTGCAGGTCTGTCGCCAGCTGCGCGCGACCCAGCCGAGCCTGCCGATCCTGATGCTCACCGCCCTGGACGACAGCCACGACCAGGTGCTGGGGCTGGAGATCGGCGCCGACGACTACGTCAGCAAGCCCTGCGAACCGCGGGTGCTGCTGGCACGCATCCGTACCCTGCTGCGCCGCTGCCAGCTGGTCGAGGCGCCCGCCGATGACCGCCTGACGATCGGTCAGCTGCAACTGCTGCCGGGCGAGCGTCAGGTCTGGTGGCGCGACCAGCTGGTGGAGGTGTCGTCCACCGAATTCAACCTGCTGGCGATCCTCATGCGCCATGCCGGCGAGGTACTCAGTCGCGACCAGCTGATCCAGCAATTGCGCGGCATCGAATTCAACGGCGTCGACCGCTCGGTGGACGTGGCCATCTCCAAGCTGCGCCGGCGTTTCGAGGAGCATCCCGGCGAAGCCCGGCGGATCAAGACCGTCTGGGGCAAGGGCTATCTGCTCTCCCGGGCCGAGTGGGACTAGTGTGGTGTCTCAGAAGTTAACTGCACAATTTTGGCGGCGCTTTTTGATTCTGAGCGTCGTTGCCCCTCCTCGCCATAGCCCTGCTATGACTCGTCGCGGCGCCTAGCCCATAAGCAAAAATCACTCGCCAATTCTTGCGCGAACTTCTGAGGCACCACACTTGATGCTCAAGATCCTCGTCCGCCTCTACCTCATCCTGCTGGTGACCTACGGGGCCGCCAGCTACCTGGTGCCCGAGGCGCTGATCAGGGTGTTCGACGAGCGTTACAGCCGCTACGCCCTGGAGCAGTTGCACGGCCCGCTCAGCCTGGCGCAGCGCGCCTTCGTCACCACGCCGCCGGAGCGCTGGCCGGCGGTGCAGCAGGAACTGGCCACGGATCTGGCGCCCATCACCCTGCGCCTGGTCGCGCTCGAGGATCCGGTCTTCACCGTTGCCGAGCGCAGGGCGCTCGAAGCCGGCGAGCGGCAGGTGCGCCTGGGCGACTATGGCGAGCCCAGCGCGGCCCTGGTGCCGCTGCCGGCGGCTCAGGTGCTCTGGGTCGGCATCCCCGAGGCGCCCACCGACATCGCCCTGACCTACTGGGCCATGAACGCCCTGATCGGCGCCGCGCTGCTGGTCTGTCTCTACGTCTGGCTGAGACCGCACTGGCGTGACCTGGAACGGCTGCGGCGTACCGCGGCGCGCCTGGGCAAGGGCCATCTGGGCGAACGCACCGCCATCTCGCCGCGCTCGGACATCGGCGAGGTAGCGCGGGCCTTCGATGACATGGCCCAGGAGCTGGAGGCGCTGATCGTCCAGCAGCGCGACCTGCTCAACGCCGTCTCCCATGAATTGCGCACACCGCTGTCGCGTCTGGAATTCGGCCTGGCGCTGCTGCAGGCCGATCCGCTGCCCGCCGAGACCCAGCGGCAGCTGGAGCAACTGGTGCGTCACGTTCGCGAACTGGATGCCCTGGTCGACGAATTGCTGTCCTTCGCCCGCCTGCAGAGCAGCCAGCAGCCGCCCGAACGCCTGAATCTGGAACTCGAGGCCTTTCTCGACAGCGTGCTGGCCGACTTCGCCGAGGAGCAGGAGCGCCGCGGACTCGAGGTGCACCTGGACGTGACGCAGGCGCCCAGGCGAGTGGAGCTGGCGCCTCGCCTCACCGCCCGTGCCCTGCAGAATCTGCTCGGCAACGCCCTGCGCTATGGCCAGCGCGAGGTCTGGGTAACGGTCCGCGGCGACGGCGAAGAGCTGCTGATCGCTGTCGAGGACGACGGCGAAGGCATTCCCGCGGTGGAGCGCGAACGGGTCTTCGAGCCCTTCTATCGCCTGGATCGCAGTCGCGACCGCGCCACCGGCGGCTTCGGCCTGGGCCTGGCCATCAGCCGTCGCGCAGTGGCAAACCAGGGTGGCCGCCTGGACCTGAGCACCGGCGCTGGGTGTGGCGCCCGGTTCGAGATCCGCCTGCCGCTGCAGCCGCGCCTGGGGCTCGCCTGAGGCCGCCGCGGCCCCTACACTTGGCGCCCCCGCCCGTTTCGGAATCGTCATGGCAGAGCCCTTCGACCGCCAGCCGCTGCAACCCCTGCTCGACCGTATCGCCGCCGCCGCGCCGCGCCATTTCGGCGAAGGCGCGGTGGCCGACTACATCCCGGCCCTGGCCGAAGTGGCACCGGATCAGTTCGGCATCGCCGTCTGCGACGTCAAGGGCCAGGTCTGGCGCGCCGGGGCGGCCGACACGGCCTTTTCCATCCAGTCCATCTCCAAGGTACTCAACCTGGTGATCGCCATGCAGCGCCTGGACGAGCCGGACATCTGGACCCGCGTCGGCCGCGAGCCCTCCGGCCATGCCTTCAATTCCATGGCGCAGCTGGAAGAAGAGAAGGGCGTGCCACGCAATCCCTTCATCAACGCCGGCGCCGTGCAGGTCTGCGAATTGCTGGTGTCGCGCATCATGTCGATCCACTGGATGATGCGCGAACAGGCGCGGCGCCTGGCCGGCAATCCGGCGATCAACTTCGACGACCGCGTGGCCCGCTCGGAGATGGAGCACAAGGCGCGCAACGCCGCCCTGGCCTATCTGATGAAGGCCTACGGCAATCTCCATAGCGAGGTCGATGACGTCCTCGACGTCTATTTCCATGGCTGCGCCCTGGCCATGAGTTGCGTCGACGTGGCCCGCGCCTTCGCCTTTCTCGCCAATGGCGGGGTCAATCCCCAGGATGGCCAGGTCGTGGTGACGCCCCAGCAGACCCGCCAGCTCAACGCCCTGCTGCTGACCTGCGGCCTCTACGATGCGGCGGGCGACTTCGCCTGGCGCGTCGGCCTGCCGGGCAAGAGCGGGGTAGGGGGTGGCATCGTCGCCATCGTGCCCGGGCAGATGAGCATCTGCGTCTGGTCGCCCCGGCTGGACAGCTACGGCAACTCGGTCGCCGGCCTGCGCGCCCTGGAGACCCTGGTGGAAGGGCTGGGCGTGGCGCCGCTGGGCTAAGAAGCTATTCACGATCTGCTGCGCGTTGGCCAAACGGCGTTGAAAAGCCCCTGGAAGGCCAGCCCCGCCGGAATGCGCATTTACGACAAGTAAACTCGAGCGTGAGCCCGGTCCGCTTCCTCAGGCCTTATCGCGGGGCCGCCTAGGCCTTGTTTGGCTCTAGCTCGCGAGATCGTGAACGGCTTCTAATAGGCCATGGATAGACTGAGGGTCACCTGGGGCACCACGCCGTCGGTCTCGCCCTCCGGACCGCTCAAGTTGCGCAGGGCGCCGTCGCGATAGAGCGCCAGGGCTTCGGCGCGAGCGCTCCAGCGCGTCTCGCCCCAGCGAAAGGGCTGCTCCAGAGCCAGGCCGGTGCGCGCATAGAGGCGGTCGCCGGAGTCCGCTCCATAGAAGCCGTTCCAGCCCACCCCCAGGGCGCTGGGGAAGCTCAGACGCAGGCCGCTGGCCGAGAGATCCAGGCCTGGTTCCAGGCTGCCCTGGGTGTAGAGACCGCTGTCACCCTGGGTGCGGGTGGTCACCGCCAGTCCCGGGCGCCAGGCACCCAGGCCCGTATCGGCCTGGTAGGCCAGGGTCAGGCTGGCCTCTTGCGTGGTGGCGGCGACGTCGTTGGGGCTGCTCTTGACCGTGTAGACGAAGCCGATCCTCAGACCCTCGGCCGGTGACACCACCAGGCCCACCAGGTTGTTGCTCTCGTACCAGCGTCGCGGGCTGACCCGTTCCTCGCTGGACGGGCTGTGCAGGCCGTTGCTGCTGCTGAACACCAGCCAGGCATCGGCCACGCCGTCGCTTCCCTGGTGCAGATCCAGCGCGAAGCCCGCCTGCAGGTGCAAGGGGATGCGGTCGAGGCTGGCCGCGTCGTCATCGTAGTTGCCGCGGGAGAAGTCGCCGTTGCGCACGTCCATGCCCAGTTGCGGATGGAAGCGCCCGGAGTTTTCGCTGACCTCCACGCTGCCCAGGGCGGCGTCTTCGCTTTCGATGGAGGGTACGCTGCGCGGCGCGGCGGTGGCCGTAAGAGCCAGACCACCTGCCAGCAGGCAGACGCAACGCAGGGGCGAAAAGAATGGCATGGCAGGCGACTCCGGGGGCGCGGGGCGCTCCGGGCGTGGCGCCATGAGCTATCGGACCGAGCCGTCGCAGAGCGGGTTCCGAGGCCCTAGAGCACCGGCGAGAACACCCGCGCCACCCGCATGGCCACCCGCCGCCAGCGGCGCAGGGCGGTGTTGTCCTCGGGGGTGAGTTCGCGGGAGCGACTGAAGTCCTGTTCCAGCATCTTGCGCACCTCCCAGGCGAAGGCGACGTCCATCACCATCACCATGACCTCGAAGTTGAGGCGGAAGGAGCGGTTGTCCAGGTTGGCGCTGCCCACCGCGGCCACGTCCTCGTCGATCAGCACCACCTTCTGGTGCAGGAAGCCCGGTCCGTAGCGGAACACCCGCACCCCGGCATGTACCGCTTCGAAGGCATAGAGGTAGGAGGCGGCATAGACCACCTTGTGGTCCGGTCGCGAGGGCAGCAGGATGCGCACGTCGACCCCGCGCAGGGCAGCCAGGCGCAGCGCGGCCGAAACGGCTTCGTCAGGGATGAAATAGGGCGTGGTGATCCAGACCCGGTGGCGCGCCGAGTGGATGGCCTCGACAAAGAACAGCGAGCAGGTCTCCTGGTCGTCCGCCGGCCCGCTGGGCACCACCTGGCAGAGCACACCGCCCTCTTCGTAGCGTTCCGGCAGCAGCAGGGTGGGCAGCCGCCGGGTGACCCAGTACCAGTCCTGGGCGAAGGTCTCCTGCAGGGTGGCCAGGGCCGGGCCGCGCAATTCCAGGTGGGTATCGCGCCAGGGCGCCAGGGGCGGCTTGAGGCCCATGTATTCGTCGCCGACGTTGAGCCCGCCGGTAAAGCCCACCTCGCCATCGACGATGACGATCTTGCGGTGATTGCGGAAGTTGACCTGGAAACGGTTGATCAGCCCGCGTCTGTTGCTGAAGCCCTTCACCTCGCAACCGGCCTCGCGCAGCTTTTCCACATAGGCGCGCGGCAGGGCATGGCTGCCGATGGCGTCGTACAGCAGAAAGACCTGGACCCCGGCGCGGGCCCGGTCGAGCAGGGTGTTCTGCAGGGCCAGGCCGAGGGCGTCGTCGTGGATGATGAAGAACTGCACCAGCACCACCTTCTGCGCACCGCGGATGGCCGTGAGGATGGCGGCGAAGGTTTCCTCGCCGTTGATCAGCAGGCGCACCTGGTTGTTGGCGACGCAGGGGGTACCGGTGAGGGCGGTCATGGCCCTGAGCTTGCGATTGGCCGCGCTGCACTGCTGGGCGGCCATGGCCTCGGCGATCCAGGGCCGCCAGTCCAGCTCGGCGGCCTGCCGCGCCATCTCCTCGTCGGCCTGGCGCCGCGCCTTCACATAGCTGTCGAAGCGCCGCCGGCCAAAGACCAGATAGGGGATCAAGCTGAGGAAGGGCATGAACACCAGCGCCATGGCCCAGGCCATGGCGCCCTGGGCGGTACGCACCGTGATGATGGCGTGGATCGCCGCGCTGATGCCGATCAGTTCGAGGACCAGGGCGATGTAGTGGAGATCGAGGGGCAGGGAAGGCACGCGGGCAGCTCTCGCTCCGGGGTGGATGTCAGAGAGGTTGGACCGCCCTGAGCACCACGAATTTCGGGGTGGCCGCGATCTGTTCGACGCGCTTGAACAGCCGCTTGAGCTTGGCGTGGTAACCCAGGTGGCGATTGCCCACCAGCCAGAGTTCGCCCTGCTCGGTCAGCGCCGCTCGCGCCTGCTGGAACATGCGCCAGGCGAGGAAGTCACCCACCACCTGCTGCTGGTGGAACGGCGGGTTGCAGAGGATCAGGTCCAGCGACCGCGGCGGCTGGTCGGCCAGGCCGTCGGCCGCGCGGATCGCCACCGGCCGGTCGCCGAAGGCCGCGGTCCAGTTCTCCCGTGCCGACTGCACTGCCATGTAGGACTCATCCACCAGGGTGAATTGCGCCTCCGGATTGGCCAGGCCACAGGCCAGTGCCAGCACGCCGTTGCCGCAACCGAGATCGGCTACCCGGGCCTGGCCCAGTTGCTGAGGCAGGTGCGGGAGGAAGGCACGGGTGCCGATATCCAGACCCTCGCGGCAAAAGACGTTGGCGTGGTTGACCAGGGTCAGCGGCGGTGCCTCCAGGCGATAACCAGTCGGGTAGGGCGAGGTCACCGCTGGTCGCGCCTCGGGCGTGGCGGTCAGCAGCCGCGCCTTCTTCACCGCCAGCGACGCCTGCACCGGACCGATATGCCGCTCCAGCAGATCGCCAGCGGCGCGGGGCAGGTGCTTGAGCATGCCGGCGGCGATCACCCGCGCACCGGGCGCCAGCTGGCCGTGCAGGCGGATCAGTTGTTCCTCCAGCAAGGCCAGGGTCTTGGGCACCCGTATCAGCACCAGATCGAAGGGACCGCTGGTCGCCTCGCTGGCCGGGACGAAGGTCACCGCCTCGGCGGCAAGGCCGTTGCGCGCCAGGTTGGCTACCAGCGCCAGGGCCGCCAGGTGCGAGTCGCCACTGGAGGTCACCCGGGCATGGGCGGCGAGGCTGGCGGCCAGGGCGCCGAAGCCGTCGTTGAGCACCAGCACCCGGGCGGCGGGGTCCAGGCCATCCTCCGCGACCTGTTGCAGCAGGTATTCGTCGGCGGCGTCGAAGGCCTGCAGGGGATCGTCGCGGCGTGGTGGCTGGCGGTCGAGTTCGAGGGTGGCGAAGGGCGAGACGAGAGAAGGCATGGTTTCTGTCGGTGTTTATCGGCGGCTCACTGCGGGACAATGGCGCCAGGCAATCGGGAAAAAGAGGCCAGTATGACCGCCACCGAAGACAAGTTCACCCGCGAGACGATCACCGCCGTCTGGCCCTGGAGCGATAACCTCTTCAGCCTGAGGACCACCCGCGACCCGCGCTATCGCTTTCGCGCCGGCCAGTTCGCCCGGCTGGGCGTGCGCAAGGCCGATGGCGACATCGTCTGGCGGGCCTACTCCATGGTCTCGGCACCCCACGACGACTTCCTCGAATTCTTTTCCATCGTGGTGCCGGGCGGCGCCTTCACCAGCGAGCTGAGCCGCCTGCGCGAGGGCGACGAACTGCTGGTGGAAAAGCAGCCCTACGGCTATCTCACCCTGGAGAGATTCGGCGGCGGTCGCGACCTCTGGCTGCTGGCCACCGGCACCGGTCTGGCGCCCTTCCTGTCGATGCTGCAGGAACCCGACACCTGGGAGCGCTTCGAGCGCATCGTGCTGGTCTACAGCGTGCGCGAAGCCCGCGACCTGGCCTACCAGGCCGTCATCCGCGGTTACGGCGAGGTGGAACACCTCGAAGGCCTCACCGACCGCCTGGTCTATGTCCCCGTGGTCACTCGCGAGGAGCATCCCGGCGCCCTGCGTGGCCGCATCACCACCCTGATCGAGAACGGCGAGCTGGAACGCGCCGCTGGCGTCGAACTCTCGCCCGAGCACTCGCGCATCCTCATCTGCGGCAATCCGGAGATGGTCGACGACACCCGCCAGTTGCTCAAGACCCGCGATCTGCAACTGGCCCTGAGTCGCCGACCCGGCCAGGTGGCGGTGGAGAACTACTGGTAGATAGGGTGCGGCGTTTCAGAAGTCACTGCACAATTTTGACGGCGATTTTTGCGTGTACTTCTAAAACACCACACCCGGCGCAGCGGCTTCTTTACGTTTTCTTCACAATTGGAAAAGGTTGGGCCTTTAGTTTTGGGCCCGCCTTGCTCTAGGATCGGAATTTCCAAGGCTACCTTTCGAGTTCCGATGAGCAGTGACAGATCCGAGCCGCCCCCGGCCCCTGTGCCAGGTGCGGCTGACACCCCCTCCCGCCTTATCCCCTCCGTGGCCGTTCGGCCCCTTCAGACGGAGGTCCGCTGCTGATGGAATGGATCGCCGATCCCACCGCCTGGTTGGGACTGCTCACCCTGATCGTCCTGGAAATCGTCCTGGGCATCGACAACCTGGTCTTCATCGCCATCCTCGCCGACAAGCTGCCGCCCGCGCAGCGTGACAGGGCGCGGGTGATCGGCCTGTCGCTGGCGCTGATCATGCGCCTGGGCCTGCTGGCCAGCATTTCCTGGATGGTGACCCTCACCGAACCGCTGTTCGAGGTCTTCGGCAAGGCCTTCTCCGGTCGTGACCTCATCATGCTGTTCGGCGGTATCTTCCTGCTGTTCAAGGCCACCACCGAGTTGCACGAACGGATCGAGGGCCATACCCACAAGACCGGGGGCAATCGCGCCTACGCGGCCTTCTGGCCGGTGGTCGCGCAGATCGTGGTGCTCGACGCCGTGTTCTCGCTGGACGCCGTCATCACCGCCGTGGGCATGGTCGAGCACCTGAGCGTGATGATGATCGCCGTGATCATCTCCATCGGCCTGATGCTGGTGGCGAGCAAGCCGCTGACCGCCTTCGTCAACGCCCACCCCACGGTGATCATGCTGTGCCTGGGCTTCCTGATGATGATCGGTCTGAGCCTGACCGCCGAAGGCCTGGGATTCCACATTCCCAAGGGCTATCTCTATGCCGCCATCGGCTTCTCGATCCTCATCGAGCTGGCCAACCAGGTGGTGCGCTGGAAGCGCAAGCGCCAGTTGCACGAGCGCCTCGGCATGCGCGAGCGGACCTCCCAGGCCGTGCTGCGCCTGCTGGGCGGTCGCCTGCGCGAAGACGAGGTGGACGAGGACATCGCCGAGCTGATGGACGGCGAGAAGGGCGAAGGCCCGATCTTCGATCGCCGCGAGCGGCTGATGATCAGTGGTGTGCTGCAACTGGGCGAGCGCCCGGTGCGTACGGTGATGACCGCCCGCGCCGACGTCGACATCCTCGATGCCGACGCCGCCCCGGAACGCCTGCGCGAGCAGCTGCTGGCCTCGGCCCACTCGCGCCTGCCGCTGGTGGTCAACGGCAACATCGATGAACCCCTGGGCTACGTGCACAAGAAGGAGTTGTTCACCGACATCCTGCAGGGGCAGACCCCCGACCTGCGCAATCGCGTACGTACACCCATCCATCTGCCAGCCCAGGCCTCGGTGCTCAGCGCCCTGGAGCAACTGCGTGCGGCCTCGACCCACGTGGCCTTTGTGGTCAACGAGTTCGGCGGCTTCGAAGGTTTGCTGACCCTGACCGACATTCTCGAGGCCATCGCCGGCGAACTGCCGGATGCCAGCGAGGACAGCCTGCCGGAGCTGGAAAAGGTGGAAAACGGCTATCGCGCCAGCGGTGGCCTGACGCTGCATCCCCTGGCGCAGCGCACCGGCTTCCAGATCGCCGAAAACGAGGACTACCAAACCCTCGGCGGCCTGGTGGTGGACCTGCTGGGGCGCCTGCCGGTGGCCGGCGATCGCCTGGAATACCAGGGCTGGCAGCTGACGGTGGAGTCGGTCAAGGATCGGCGGATCGGCTGGATCCGCCTGGAGCGACCCGCCTCCTAGCGAGGCGGGCGTTGTGTAAGCCTGTTCAAAGGCTGCGAGCTAGAGTCAAACAAGTCGAAAATGGCTGAGGAAGCGGAGTTTACAAGTCGTAAATGAGCATTCCGACCGGGCTGGCGACCCAGGCCATTTTCAACGCAGGTTGGCCGACGCGCAGCCGCCTTTGAAAGGCTTACAGCGGGTTGACCGGCGGTTCCTGCTTCACCACAGGGGCCACCGTCGGCTGGCTGTTCTGCTCCTTCAGCAGATCACGGATCTCGGTCAGCAGCACCTGATCCTTGGTCGGACCGGACGGGGCGGCCTCCTGATGCAGACGCAGGCGGTTGAGCACCTTGATCGCCATGAAGATGGCGAAGGCGATGATCACGAAGTCGAAGATGGTCTGCAGGAACTTGCCATAGGACATCACCACCGCCGGCTGGTCGCCCATGGCCGCGCGCAGGGTGATCGCCAGCTGCGAGAAATCCACGCCCCCCAGCAACAGGCCCAGTGGCGGCGTGATGATGTCGGCCACAAAGGACGACACGATCTTGCCGAAAGCCGCGCCCAGGATGATGCCGACCGCCAGGTCGACCACGTTGCCTCTCATGGCGAATTTCTTGAACTCGGCAATGATGCTCATGCTGCACTCCTTTGGATGGTTTCGAAGAGACGATAGACGATTGTGCTCGCTTCGCTCGGGTTTGGAACCCTGCGAGCGGTCCTGAGGTTCCCCGGCAGCGGCAAATCGCCGCGAAATCGGCAGCTGGTCGTGGCTGTCGCACTTTGTCGAAGGGGCCGGGTCCACCCTTGTACGCCGAGGGCTGCAACCCTCGCGACTTCCACTTCTCGCCCCCAAGGAGCCCCTGATGGTTGCCAAACACGACCTGCACAAAGACTTTCCCGAATACGCCGAGCAGCTGGACAGCCGTCCCCAGACCGATGCGGCCTTTGCCAAGCTGCTGGAAGACTACGCCAAGCTCGACCAGCAGATCCTCGATCTGGAGGAGGTGGAAGAATCCAGCGGCGACGAGGAACTGGGTCGCCTGCGGCGCGAACGGGTCCTGCTCAAGGACAAGATCGCTCAACAGCTGAAATACCCGTCCTAGCCGTGCCGGGCTCGGCCCTTGGTGCCGAGCCCACGTTTATGCGATTGGCAAGGGCCGCCGGCGTTGCCATCATGGCCTCCCAGGAGAGGACCGATGACCGACGAAGTGGCGATGTACCAGCAGTGGCACCTGTGGATCACCAAGGCGGCCGTGGCAGCCCAGCGCCGTCGCGTACAACTCGAATTCGCCGAATACAGCCGCCTGCTGGCCAACCTGCAGCTGCTCGAACAGGAGCGCTGGCAGCAGGCATTGCCGGTCTGGCTACGGGGCGACGTGGAGATGGTGTCGACGCTCAAGCACTAGCGCCAGAACCTCGCGGCAGACACTGATGACCAGGCGCTGAACGACCAGCGGTACCTGGCGGTCAATGGGGTACCCCAGGCGAATTTCGCCGGGTGAGCGAGGTTTATCCGGCCTACCTGGCCCTCCCAACGAGGATGTCCCCATGAAGCGTACCGCCCTGATCGCCCTGATGATGTTCGCCGCTGCACCCGTATTCGCCAAGGATCTGTGCGCGGTCCAGCTGCAGAAGCTGGACGATGCCAGCAAGATGAAGACCAACATGATCGGCCCGGGCAGTTCCCAGGCCCAGCAGATCGCCGGTTTCCGCAAGAGCGCCATGGAGGCACAGAAGGCCGGCGACGAGAAGAAGTGCATTGCCCAGGCCAACCAGGCCCTGACCATGCTGCGTCAGCCGGGTGGCGAGGGCAACTAAGGCTCAAGCCCGCTTTTGAGAGAGGCGCGCTCCCCCGGGATCGCGCCTTTTTACTGTCTATGCATCCAGTCGTGATATGCTGGGAATCTTCCTTTCTCGACTGGAGAACTTCGCCATGGCCAAGGCCAAGCGTCTCTACGGCTGCACCGAATGCGGCGCCACCTTTCCCAAGTGGGCGGGTCAGTGCGGCGAGTGCGGTGCCTGGAACACCCTGGTGGAAACCGTCGTCGAGACCTCCGCCGTCCCTTCCGGTCGCGCCGGCTGGGCCGGGGCGCAGGCGACCATCAAGACCCTGGCCGAGGTCAGCGTCGAGGAGACCCCGCGCTTCACCACCGACTCCACCGAACTCGACCGGGTGTTGGGGGGCGGCCTGGTGGATGGCTCCGTGGTGCTGATCGGCGGCGATCCCGGCATCGGCAAGTCCACCATCCTGCTGCAGACCCTCTGCCACCTGGCGGCGCGCATGCCGGCGCTCTATGTCACCGGCGAGGAATCCCAGCAGCAGGTGGCCATGCGCGCCCGCCGCCTGGGGCTGCCGGAAGACAAGCTCAAGGTCATGACCGAGACCTGCATCGAGACCATCGTCGCCACCGCCCGCCAGGAAAAGCCGCGGGTCATGGTGATCGACTCCATCCAGACCATCTTCACCGAACAGCTGCAGTCCGCTCCCGGCGGCGTCGCCCAGGTACGCGAGAGCGCGGCGCTGCTGGTGAGATTCGCCAAGCAGACCGGCACCGCCATCTTCCTGGTCGGCCATGTCACCAAGGAAGGCGCCCTGGCCGGGCCGCGGGTGCTCGAGCACATGGTCGACACCGTGCTCTATTTCGAGGGCGAGTCCGACGGCCGTCTGCGCATGCTGCGAGCGGTCAAGAACCGCTTCGGCGCGGTCAACGAACTGGGCGTGTTCGGCATGACCGACAAGGGCCTCAAAGAGGTCTCCAACCCCTCGGCGATCTTTCTCAACCGTGCCCAGGAAGCGGTGGCCGGCAGCGTGGTCATGGCGACCTGGGAGGGCTCGCGGCCGATGCTGGTAGAGGTGCAGGCCCTGGTGGACACCAGTCACCTGGCCAATCCGCGCCGGGTCACCGTGGGCCTCGACCAGAATCGCCTGGCCATGCTGCTGGCGGTGCTGCACCGCCATGGCAGCATTCCCACCTACGACCAGGACGTCTTCATCAACGTGGTCGGTGGGGTCAAGGTGCTGGAGACGGCGGTGGATCTGGCGCTGATGTCGGCGGTGATCTCCAGCCTGAGAGACCGCGCCCTGCCGCACGACCTGCTGGTGTTCGGCGAGATCGGCCTGTCCGGCGAGATCCGCCCGGTGCCCAGTGGCCAGGAGCGCCTCAAGGAAGCCGCCAAGCATGGCTTCAAGCGTGCCATCGTACCCAAGGGCAATGCTCCCAAGGATCCGCCGCCCGGTCTGCAGGTAGTCGCGGTGACCCGCCTCGAGCAGGCGCTGGATGCGCTCTTCGAATAGCCCTGGGCAGCATTTGTAATATTTTTTAAAACTCTCGGCGGGGCAGGGTGGTCTATCAGGCGCTTCCACGAACCCGGATACCCGCCATGCCTCGTCTGCTCCCGCTTTCCCTGTTCCTTGCCGGCCTTGCCACCCTTGCCACCAGTGGCCTGGTCCAGGCCGCCGATCCCAGCAGCTCCGCCCCGGCCAGCCTGGAGGTGGACCAGCTGGAGTGGCAGCATGCCGACGAAGGCAGCGTCTTCAATTGGGATCTGGAGGGCTGGGCGCTGGGCGGTGGTGCCAATCGCCTGGATTTCCGCAGCCAGGGCGAGCGTACCAACGGCCACACCGAGCAAGCCGAGGTGCAGGCGCTCTGGGGGCACAGCCTGGCCAAGGGCTGGGGCAGCGTGGCCGGCATCCGCCAGGATTTCAAACCCGGCTCGCCACAGACCTGGGCGGCCCTTGGCATCCAGGAGCACGATCCCGAGGATCTCGATATCGAGATCACCGCCTTCTTCGGCGAGAACAGCCAGACCGCCCTGCGCCTGGAGGCCGAATACGACTGGGCCCTGACCCAGCGGCTGATCCTCCAGCCCCATACCGAGCTCAACTTCTACGGTCGCAACGACGAGTCCCGCGGCCAGGGCGCCGGCTTTGCCGAAAGCGAGGCAGGCTTGCGCCTGAGATACCAGGTGACCCCGGAGGTCGCGCCCTATGTCGGGGTGTCCTGGAACGCCACCCACGGCAATACCGCCGCCATGGCGCGGGAAGAGGGCGAAGACACCCACGACGCGCGCCTGGTGGTGGGTCTGCACCTGGAGTTCTAAACCCCGTTGGACTTCGTTTTCGCTCAACCCAACCTACGAGGCTACCGTGTAGGTTGGGTTGAGACGGCTTCATCGTCGAAGCCCAAAAGCCAGGGCTGAGCTTGCCCTGTTGGGCTTCGCTTTCGCTCAACCCAACCCACCCAGGTCGCTCAGGGCGTGCCCAGCGCCGCCAGCTCGCGCTCCAGCAGGGTCTCGTCGCCCAGGTTCAGCTCCACCAGGCGGCGCAGGTGGCTGATGGAATCCAAGTCGATCTGGCGACAGGCGAAGGCCAGCTGCTCGGGAGTTTCCCGCACCAGCTCCACGCCCATGGTCACCTGGGCCTCGTCGTTCAGCAGGACGCGCAGTTCATAGGTGGCGCTTGGCTGGGCCGACCAGTCGGCGGGCCGCGCCAGCAGCACGCCCTTGAGCGAGATGTCGTCGACGGGCGCTGCCCACTTGTGCTCACCCTGGTGCAACTGCGCAGGGGCATCGAAGGTGAAGCGGGTAAAGCGGCGACGCTCGTTGGTGTCGTTCATGGAAAGGCTTCCTGAGGTTTCCTGATCACTGTAGACGACCGTGGCCGTCCCGTATCGACTGCGCCTGGAAGGGTAGCCGGCTGCGGCCAGCGGAGCCACAGCGAGAGGGCTCATTGGTCGCCAGGATGCGAGCAGTGGCCTTGGTCAGACGCTGGACGTGCCCTCGGGGCGCCAGCCGTACTCGCGCGCATGGCGGACCAGGTCGGCCGGCTTCTGGATGTCCAGCTTGCGGCGGATGCTCAGGCGATGGGTCTCCACCGTGCGCACGCTGAGCCCCAGTTGCTGGGCCATGGTCTTGTTGTTGAGACCCTGGGCCATCAGCAGCAACACCTGGCGTTCCCGCGGCGTGAGGTCGCCCTCGCTGGCGCCCCCTTCGCCCAGGCGGGCGGCGATGGCGCTGCTGTAGAAGCGGCCGCCGACCGCCAGGGCTTCCACCGCAGCGATGATCTCCTCCGAGGGTGCATCCTTGAGTACATAGCCGGCCGCGCCAACCCGCAGCGAGGTGCTTACGTACTCGCGATTGTCGTACATGCTCAGGATCAGTACCCGGGCGCGGGGTGCGCGCTCGGCGATCAGGGCGGTCAGCTCCAGGCCATTGATGTCCTTGAGGCCGATGTCCACCAGCAGGATGTCCGGATCGAGGCGCGCCAGCAGGTCGAGGGCCTCCGCGCCGCTGCCGGCCTCGCCGACCACGACGAAGCGCTCGATGGTTCCCAGCAGCGCCCGCACGCCGGCGCGGACCAGGGCATGGTCGTCGACCAGGAGGATGCGGATGGGCGTCATGTCGGGCTTTCCTCGTCGGCCGGGAGGTCCGAGCGTAGCAGAACCACGTCGAGGGTCGTGCCGCCGGGTCCGGACTGGATGGCGCAGCGACCCCCGAACAGCTCCACCCGCTCGCGGATGTTGCGCAGGCCGATGCCGCCGCTGAGGCGCTCCACCTGGCCGGTATCGAAACCGCGGCCGTCGTCGTGCACAGTCAGGCAGATCCAGCGACCGCGGCGTTGCAGGTCGATGACCACGCGCCGGGCCGCGGCGTGGCGCTCGATGTTGGTCAGCGCCTCCTGGACGATGCGAAACAGGGCGACGTCCATGTCGCCGCCGGCGGGACTGTCGTCCAGGGTCTGCCGATAGTCCACGTCCAGGCCGCTGCGTTGGCGGAATTCCTCCACCAGCTGGCCGAGCGCGGCAGGCAGGCCGAGGGTGTCCAGCAGGGAAGGGTGCAGGTCGTGGGAGATGCGGCGGATCTCGCCGATGGCGGCGGCCAGGCGCTGGGTGCCCTCGCGCAGGGTCTCGCCGGCGCCGGACTTGCCCGCGCCCAGTTCGCGGCTGGCCAGTTCGAACTGGAACTTGATGGACACCAGCAACTGGCTGATGCCGTCATGCAACTCGCGCGACAGCCGCGACCTTTCCTCTTCCTGGGAGGTGATGAGTCTCTGGGTCAGCTGCTTGAGCTTGCGATCGGCCAGGCGGTGCTCGCTGACGTTGAGCGTCAGGCCGCCGGCGAACACCAGCAGCACCGCCACCAGGGCCACCCCGGCGCTGGCCAGCAGGGTGGTGCGGATGCCGGCGGCCACGTCGTGGCGGACCTGGGCGAGGGCGGCGTCCACGTCGTCCAGGTAGAGGCCGGTGCCCAGCACCCAGCCCCAGCGTTGCAGCTGGGTCACGTAGGCGAGCTTTTCCGCCATCTGCCCGCTGGAGGGCTTCTGCCAGCCATAGCGCTGGAAGCCATCGCCTTCCCGGGCGCTCCTGAGCAGCGCCTGGATCACCAGCAGGCCGGTACCGTCGGTCAGTTGCCAGAGATCCCGGCCGACCAGTTCGGGCTGGCGTGGATGCATGAGATTGCGGCCATGCTGGTCGTAGACGAAGAAATAGCCGTCGCTGCCGAAGTTCAGACTGGCCAGCAGCGCCAGTACCCTGGCCTTGGTCTCCTCGTCGTCGCGACCGCTGCCGTACAGCGGCTGGATGGCGCTGACGCCCATCTCCACATAGTTGCGCAACTCGGTCTTCTTGCTGCCGAGGATGCTGTGTTCGAGCAGCCGGGCCTGCTGCTCGCCCAGGCGCTGGCTCTGTTCCAGTACCACCAGGCAGACCGCGGCCACCGCCAGCAGCAGGGGCAGCAGTCCGAGGGCAACCATCTTGTATTTGAGCTGCATCGGCACCTGTCCGGACTGCCCGCTACGTAGAACTACGTAGCGGGCCTTGGGTAGTTCTGCGAATTTCGCTGTCGCGTCGAGCCGCCGATAGTAATATGGCTCCGCTGTGGGCTCTCACAATAACAAGTATCGCCGCGGCCACTGGTGCGCGGCAGGAGAACAAGCATGACCCGAATGGCCAGCCATCTTGCCTGGTTCGCCGTTGCCGTACTGGGCGCCTTCGCGCTGGGTACCGTGGCGCTGAGTCGAGGCGAAGCGATCAACGCCCTCTGGATCGTGGTCGCCGCCGTGGCGATCTACCTCGTTGCCTACCGCTACTACAGCCTGTTCATCGCCACCAAGGTGATGGGGCTCGACGCCAAAAGAGCCACGCCCGCCGTCCTCAACAACGACGGCCTGGACTACGTCCCCACCAACAAGCACATCCTCTTCGGCCACCACTTCGCCGCCATCGCCGGCGCCGGTCCGCTGGTCGGTCCCGTGCTCGCCGCCCAGATGGGCTATCTGCCCGGCACCCTCTGGCTGATCGCCGGGGTGGTCTTCGCCGGGGCGGTGCAGGATTTCGTGGTGCTGTTCCTCTCCACCCGCCGCAACGGTCGCTCCCTGGGCGACATGGTGCGCGAGGAGATGGGGCGCATCCCCGGCACCATCGCCCTGTTCGGCTGCTTCCTGATCATGATCATCATCCTCGCGGTGCTGGCGCTGATCGTGGTCAAGGCCCTGGCCGAGAGTCCCTGGGGCATGTTCACGGTGATCGCCACCCTGCCGATCGCCATGTTCATGGGCGTCTACATGAGATACATCCGCCCCGGTCGCATCGGCGAGATCTCGCTGGTCGGCGTGGTGCTGCTGCTGGCCTCCATCTGGGCCGGTGGCGTGGTCGCCGCCGATCCGGTGTGGGGTCCGGCCTTCACCTTCACCGGCGTGCAGATCACCTGGATGCTGATCGGCTACGGCTTCGTCGCCGCGGTGCTGCCGATCTGGCTGGTGCTGGCGCCGCGTGACTACCTGTCCACCTTCCTCAAGATCGGCACCATCATCGCCCTGGCCATCGGCATCCTGGTGACCATGCCGACGCTCAAGATGCCGGCCCTGACCCAGTTCGTCGACGGCACCGGTCCGGTGTGGAAGGGCACCCTGTTCCCCTTCCTGTTCATCACCATCGCCTGCGGCGCGGTGTCCGGCTTCCATGCCCTGATCAGCTCGGGCACCACGCCCAAGCTGATCGCCAAGGAAACCCACGCCCGCTACATCGGCTACGGCGCCATGCTGATGGAATCCTTCGTCGCCATCATGGCCATGGTCGCCGCCTCGGTGATCGAGCCGGGCGTCTACTTCGCCATGAACAGCCCGGCCGCCGTGGTCGGTGCCGACGTGGTGTCGGTCGCTGCCAAGATCAGCACCTGGGGCTTCGTGGTAACGCCCGAGATGCTGCAGGCCACTGCGACCGAGATCGGCGAGCACACCATCCTGGCCCGTGCCGGTGGCGCTCCGACGCTGGCGGTGGGGATCGCCCAGATCATGCACAACGTGCTGCCGGGCGAGAACACCATGGCCTTCTGGTACCACTTCGCCATCCTGTTCGAAGCGCTGTTCATCCTCACCGCGGTGGATGCCGGTACCCGCGCCGGACGCTTCATGCTGCAGGACCTGCTGGGCAGCTTCGTGCCTGCGCTGAAGAAGACCGACTCCTGGACCGCCAACGTCATCGGCACCGCCGGTTGCGTCGCCCTCTGGGGCTGGCTGCTGTACCAGGGCGTGGTCGATCCGCTGGGCGGCATCAACACCCTCTGGCCGCTGTTCGGCATTTCCAACCAGATGCTCGCCGGTATCGCCCTGATGCTGGGCTCGGTGGTCCTGATCAAGATGAAGCGCCAGCGCTATATCTGGGTCACCCTGGTACCGGCCGTCTGGCTGCTGATCTGCACCACCACCGCCAGCCTGATCAAGCTGTTCGATTCGAATCCGGCGGTCGGCTTCCTGGCCCTGGCCAAGAAGTACAGCACCGCCATGGCCCAGGGGCAGGTGATCGCCCCGGCCAAGAGCATGGAACAGATGCAGCACATCGTCTTCAACGCCTACACCAACGCCACCCTGTCGGTGCTGTTCCTGGTGGTGGTGATGAGCATCCTGTTCTTTTCCATCAAGGTCGGTCGCGCCGCCCTGGCCAAGCCCGAGCGCAGCGATCGCGAGACCCCCTTCCAGCCGGTAGCGGGTTCCTAAAGGAGCACTCTCATGTTCAATGACCTGGGTCGCATGGGCAAATACCTCGGGCAGGCCGCCAAGATGCTGGTGGGCATGCCCGACTACGACACCTATGTCGAGCACATGCGCGGCAAGCATCCGGACCAGCCGGTGATGAGCTACGAAGCCTTCTTCCGCGAGCGCCAGGAAGCGCGCTACGGTGGCGGCAAGTCCGGCGCCATACGCTGCTGCTGACCCAGGGTCTCCATTGGAACCTGTTCATGATCTGCTGCGCGTCGGCCAAACGGCGTTGAAAAGGCCTTGGAAGGCCAGCCCAGTCGGAATGCTCATTTACCACTCGTAAACTCGAGCGCGAGTCCGATCCGCTTCCTCAGGCCTTTTCGTGGGGCCGCCTAGGCCTTGCTTGGCTCTAGCTCGCGAGATCGTGAGCAGGTTCCAAGGCCGGGCTCCATGCCCGGCCTCTTTCTGTCTGGAGTTTTCCATGCGTGAACCTATTCCCGTCACCGTCCTGACCGGCTTTCTCGGTGCCGGCAAGACCACCCTGCTCAAGCACATCCTGCAGGCCGAGCACGGCCTCAGGATCGCCGTGATCGAAAACGAATTCAGCGCCCTCGACGTCGACGGCGAACTGCTCGAAGACGCCGGCGCCGTGCAGCTGATGAAGGTCGCCAACGGCTGCGTCTGCTGCACCGGCAGCAAGGACCTGGCCTATGCCCTTACCGTGCTGCTGGAGCGGCTGGACAGCGGCGAGCTGGATTTCGAGCGGCTGGTGGTGGAGTGCACGGGTCTCGCCGATCCCGGTCCGGTGGCCCAGACCTTCTTTACCGACGAGCTCCTGCGCGAGCGCTATCTGCTCGACGGGGTGCTGACCCTGGTGGACGCCGTCCACGCCAGCGAGCAACTGAGCGATCCGCTGCTGCAGGCGCAGATCGGGTTCGCCGATCGCCTGCTGCTGACCAAGCTCGATCTGGCCGAGCCGGCCGCCGTCGAAGCGCTGGAGAATCGCCTGCAGCGCATCAACCGCCGCGCGCCTATCCGCCATGTCGACCATGGCCGCATCGACCTGGCCGAGTTGCTGGATATCCGCGGCTTCAACCTGCACGACGAGGACCTGGCGCCACCGACGCTGTTCCGGCCGCTGCGACCGGTGTCGGAAGCCGTCAGTCTCACCGAGCGCATCCAGTCCATCGCCATCCGCGAGTCGCGCCCCTACGACCAGGACAAGATCGGCAAGGTGATGGAGATGCTGCTCGACACCCTCGGCTGCGACCTGCTGCGCTACAAGGGCCTGCTCAACATCGCGGGCGAGGAGCGCCGCCTGCTGTTCCAGGGCGTGCAGCAGATCTATGCCGCCGACTGGGAGCGCGACTGGACGCCGGACGAGGAGCGCGAAAGCCGCGTGGTGCTGATCGGCATGGACCTGCCGGAAGAGCGCATCCGCGCCGCCTTCGAGCGGGCGGTGGCCAAGACCTAGGGGCTTACTCGGTGGCCTGGCCGGTACGACTGGCCAGTCGCTCCAGGGCCGCCTTGAGCTTGGGGTCGCGGATGCCGGCCGCGACTTCGCGCAGGCTGTCGGCGCCGACCTGACTGACCTGGCGCAATGGCCGGACACGGGTGGCGACGCCAGGGTTCGGCTGCATCTTGAATTGCAGGCGCGTCAGCCCGGCGAACTCCGGTGCCTTCTGCAAGAAGCGCAGTAGGCGCGGCTGCTGGTAGCGCAGTCGCGTCGCCCAGTGGGCGTCGTTGACCACCAGCAACAGCGTGCCCTCGCGCCAGCTGGCCACCCGGCAATGAGGTCGGGCGGCGGGTTGCAGCTGCTCTTCCAGCAACTGTTGCAGCCGGCCCAGCCGCTCGGCCTCGCGAAACAGCGCCTTGAGCGGTTTGGCCTGGCGCAGCAGGGCGGCGGGAGCGACGGCGGAGAGGGGGCGAAAGGCCATGCGCAGGACTCGCGATGGGCGAAGAGGAGACGCCGATGGTAACAGATCGCTCTGGCGTCCTGGCGGCCAGGGGGCCGTCGTTCTTTCCTCATCGGCATTTCCGAGTAGAATGCCCGATTACCATCGCGGGACACCGCGGGTTTCAACCCCCGCGCCCAGGCGTCTGGCCAGGCTCTGCAGAGGCCTTGCCGCCCGTTTCGCTCCCCTCATTCCAGCGGAAGAATTCCAGTCGATATGTTTGCGCCTTTGTTGAAGAAATTCTTTGGAAGCAAGAACGAACGAGATGTCAAACGCCTAGGCAAGGTCGTGGTGGCCACCAATGCGTTGGAATCCCAGATTGCCTCCCTGAGCGACGAGCAACTGCGCGCCAAGACCGAGGAATTCAAGCAGCGCGTCGCGCAGGGCGAGTCCCTCGACGTGCTGATGCCCGAGGCCTTCGCCGTGGTCCGCGAGGCCGGCAAGCGGGTCATGGGCATGCGCCACTTCGACGTCCAGCTGATCGGCGGCGCCGCGCTGCACGAAGGCAAGATCGCCGAGATGCGTACCGGTGAGGGCAAGACCCTGGTGGGCACCCTGCCGGTCTATCTCAACGCGCTGTCCGGCAAGGGCGTCCACGTGGTCACGGTGAACGACTACCTGGCCCGCCGCGACGCCAACTGGATGCGGCCGCTGTACGAATTCCTCGGCCTGTCGGTCGGCATCATCCTGCCGTTCCAGCCGCCGGAAGAGAAACGCGCCGCCTATGCCTCGGACATCACCTACGGCACCAACAACGAATTCGGCTTCGACTACCTGCGCGACAACATGGCCTTCAGCATGGCCGAGAAGTACCAGCGCGAGCTGAACTTCGCGGTGGTCGACGAGGTGGACTCCATCCTCATCGACGAAGCCCGGACCCCGCTGATCATCTCCGGCCAGGCCGAAGACAGCTCCGAGCTCTACCAGAAGATCAACCTGCTGATCCCGCGTCTGCAACAGCACATCGAGGAAGAGGAAGGCAATCCGACCCAGGTCGGCCACTACACCATCGATGAAAAGACCCGCCAGGTGGAGATCACCGAGCTGGGTCACCAGTTCATCGAGGAGATGCTCACCGAGACCGGTCTGCTGGCCGAGGGCGAGAGCCTCTACTCCGCGCACAACCTGGGCCTCTTGACCCACGTATTCGCCGGCCTGCGCGCCCACACCCTGTTCCATCGCAACGTCGAGTACATCGTCCAGCAGGACCAGGTGCTGCTGATCGACGAGCACACCGGCCGGACCATGCCGGGTCGTCGTCTCTCCGAAGGCCTGCACCAGGCCATCGAGGCCAAGGAAGGACTGCCGATCCAGCCCGAGAGCCAGACCCTGGCCTCGACCACCTTCCAGAACTACTTCCGCCTCTACAACAAGCTCGGTGGCATGACCGGCACCGCCGACACCGAGGCCTTCGAATTCCGCCAGATCTACAACCTCGACGTGCTGGTGATCCCGACCCACCGCGAGATCGCCCGTAAGGACTTCAACGACCTGGTCTATCTGACCCAGGCCGAGAAGTACCAGGCCATCATCGAGGACGTGAAGCAGTGCCAGGCCGAAGGCCGTCCGGTGCTGGTGGGTACCGCCTCCATCGAGAGCTCCGAGTACGTCGACCAGCTGCTGACCCAGGCCGGCATCGAGCACAAGGTGCTCAACGCCAAGTACCACGAACGGGAAGCCGAGATCATCGCCCAGGCCGGTCGTCCGGGCGCCGTGACCATCGCCACCAACATGGCCGGTCGTGGTACCGACATCCTGCTCGGCGGCAACTGGGAAGTGGAAGTCGCGGCCCTGGAGAATCCCACCGAGGAGCAGATCGCCGCGATCAAGGCCGCCTGGCAGGCGCGCCACAAGCAGGTCATCGATGCCGGCGGCCTGCACGTGATCGCCTCCGAGCGCCACGAATCCCGCCGGATCGACAACCAGCTGCGCGGTCGTGCGGGTCGCCAGGGCGACCCGGGTTCCAGCCGCTTCTACCTGTCGCTGGAAGACAGCCTGATGCGCATCTTCGCCTCCGACCGGGTGAAGAACTTTATGAAGGCCCTGGGCATGCAGGGTGGCGAGGCCATCGAGCACCGCATGGTCACCAACGCCATCGAGAAGGCGCAGCGCAAGGTCGAGGGTCGCAACTTCGATATCCGCAAGCAGCTGCTGGAATACGATGACGTGGCCAACGAGCAGCGCAAGGTGATCTATCACATGCGCGACACCCTGTTGGAAAACGAAGACGTCGGCGACACCATCAAGGGCTTCCGCGAGGAGACCCTGACCCAGGTGGTCAACGAGCACATCCCGCCGCAGTCGCTGCCCGAACAGTGGGACGTTCCCGGCCTGGAAGCCGAGATCTACAGCGTCTTCGGTCAGCAACTGCCCATCGGCCAATGGCTGGACGAAGACGACAAGCTGTACGAGGACACCCTGCGGGTGAAGATCCTCGAACAGCTCGAAGCCGCCTACCTGGAAAAGGAAGACATGGCCGGTCGCGAAGCCCTGCGCAACTTCGAGAAGCAGATGCTGCTGCGGGTGGTCGACGACCTCTGGAAAGACCACCTCACCACCATGGATCACCTGCGTCACGGCATCCATCTGCGCGGCTACGCCCAGAAGAACCCCAAGCAGGAATACAAGCGCGAGTCCTTCAACCTGTTCCAGGAACTGCTGGACAGCATCAAGCGCGACACCATTCGCGTGCTGTCCCACGTCCAGGTACGCCGGGAAGATCCGGCCGAGGAAGAAGAGCGCATGCGCCGCGAGGCCGAGGCCCTGGCCGAGCGCATGCAGTTCCAGCACGCCGAGGCCCCTTCGCTGGTCGACCCCGAGGTGCTCGAGGACGAGCAGGGCGAGGACACCGTGGTGCCCTTGCAGCCCCAGCGCAATGACCAGAAGATCGGTCGCAACGAGCCGTGCCCCTGTGGCTCCGGCAAGAAGTACAAGCAGTGCCACGGCAAGCTCGACTGAGGGCCGGTCCGGGCAGCCGCGGCGACGGCAACCTGTCGGCATAGGCGCCGACAGGTTGTAAACTCCACCCGCTAGGCTGTCTGCGCCCCTTGCCCAGGCTGGGCGAGGCGAGCGCGGGAAGGCTGCTTTCCACGCCGCGACCGGTTTTCCGCTCGCGGCGTTTCCTTTTCTTTCACTGGAGTTTTCCCATGGCTGTCGGTCTCGGTCCGCTCTCCACGCTGCACCCGGTTCCCGGTTTCGAACTCGGTATCGCCTCCGCCGGCATCAAGCGTCCCGGGCGCAAGGATGTGGTGGTGATGCGCTGTGCCGAAGGCTCCAGCGTGGCCGGGGTCTTCACCCTGAACGCCTTCTGCGCCGCGCCGGTGATCGTCGCCCGCCAGCGCTTTGCTGGTCCCGTGCGCTACCTGCTGACCAACACCGGTAACGCCAACGCCGGTACCGGGCAGCCCGGTCTGGCCGCGGCCGAGCGCATCACCAAGACCCTGGCCACCCTGGCCAGCGTCGGCGAGGAGGCGGTGCTGCCGTTCTCCACCGGGGTGATCGGCGAACCGCTGCCCGTGGAGAAGATCGAAGCCGCGCTGCCGGCCGCCCTGGCCGATCTGGCCGAAGACAACTGGGCCGCTGCCGCCACCGGCATCATGACCACCGACACCCTGCCCAAGGGCGCCAGCCGCCAGTTCCAGGTGGACGGCATCACCGTTACCGTGACCGGTATCAGCAAGGGCGCCGGCATGATCAAGCCGAACATGGCGACCATGCTCGGCTACGTGGCCACCGACGCCAAGGTCGCCCGGGGCCTGCTGCAGGATCTGCTGGCCGACGCCGCCAACCGCTCCTTCAACCGCATCACCATCGATGGCGACACCTCCACCAACGACTGCTGCATGCTGGTGGCCACCGGCCAGGCGGCCATGGCGGAAATCACCCAGCCCAGCGGCGGCGCCTTCGAGCAACTGCGCGAGGCGGTGTTCGCGGTATTCGCCGAACTGGCCCAGGCCATCGTGCGTGACGGCGAGGGTGCCACCAAGTTCGTCACCGTGCAGGTAAATGGTGGCGGCAATGCCCAGGAGTGCCTGGACGTCGGCTACGCCGTGGCCCATTCGCCGCTGATCAAGACCGCGCTGTTCGCCTCCGATCCCAACTGGGGCCGCATCCTCGCCGCCGTCGGCCGGGCCGGCGTGCCCCAGCTGGATGTCAGCCTGATCGACGTCTTCCTTGGCGGCGTGCAGATCTGCCAGCAGGGCGGTCGCGAGGCCACCTATACGGAAGAGCAGGGCGCGCGGGTCATGGCCCAGGCCGAGATCGAGATCCGCATCGAGCTGGGTCGCGGCAGCCATAGCGAGACCATCTGGACCACCGACCTGTCCCACGACTATGTGAAGATCAACGCCGAGTACCGTACCTGACGGCTACCCGACGCCTGGGCGTCCGCTCCGGCGGGCGCCTGCGGCGGTCCTCGCGGGCCGCATCGTTTCGAGGAATCCCCGCATGTCCCAGCTGCAACTCGTGATCGGCAACAAGAATTTCTCCTCCTGGTCGTTACGGGCCTGGCTGGCCATGGAGCTCAGCGGCGCCGCCTTCGAGGAGGTGTCGATCCCGCTCTATACCCCCAACAGCCGCGCCCTGCTCAAGGCCCAGTCGCCTACCGGCAAGGTGCCGGTGCTCAAACTTGCCGAGGGCACCATCTGGGATTCCCTGGCCATCGTCGAGTATCTCGCCGAGGCCTATCCCGATGCCGGGCTGTGGCCGACGGACACCCTGGCCCGCGCCCATGCCCGCGCCCTGTGCGCCGAGATGCACAGTGGCTTCCTGGCCCTGCGCCGCGAGCTGCCCATGGATCTGCGTCGCCGCCAGCGGCTGAAGTCGACCACCGCCGAGGCGGTGGAAGACATCCAGCGCATCCAGCGCCTGTGGCGCGAATGCCGCGAGCGCTATGGCCAGCAGGGCCCCTACCTGTTCGGTACGCCGACCATCGCCGATGCCTTCTATGCCCCGGTCGCCAGCCGCTTCCGCAGCTACGGGGTGGAACTGTCGGCCGAGGCGGCCGCCTATGTCGAAACCATCTACGCCTGGCCGGCCTTCCAGCGCTGGCTGGCGGAGGCTGAAACGGAGGAGCAGAGCGCATGACTCGTCTGCATGTCGTCGCGGCGGTGATCCGCGACCCCCAGGGGCAGATCCTTATCGCCCAACGCCCCGCGCACAAGCACCAGGGCGGCCTCTGGGAGTTTCCGGGAGGCAAGGTGGAGGCCGGTGAAGCTCCGGCCGTGGCCCTTGCGCGCGAACTGGCCGAAGAGCTGGGTATCCAGGTGACAGCGGCTCGCCCGCTGCTGCAGGTGCGCCACGACTATCCCGACCAGGCGGTACTGCTGGATGTCTGGCAGGTGGACGCCTTCAGCGGCGACGCCCATGGCGCCGAAGGCCAGCCGCTGGCCTGGGTGGCCCCGCGTGACCTGGTCAACTACGACTTCCCGGCGGCCAATCGGCCCATCGTCCAGGCGGCGCGTCTGCCAGACCGCTACCTCATCACCCCTGGCGAATTGACCACTGCGGAATTGCTCAACGGCCTGCACCGGGCCCTGGACAGTGGCATCCGCCTGGTCCAGCTGCGCACGCCGGACAACTTCGATCCGCAGTACCGCGACCTGGCGGGCGACGTCCAGGGGCTCTGCACCGGACGCGCCCAGCTGATGCTCAAGGGACCGCTGGAATGGCTGGGCGATTTTCCTGCCGCCGGCTGGCACCTGACCGCCGAGCAACTGCGTCGTTATGCGCCCAATGGCCGACCCTTCCCGGAGCAGCGCCTGCTGGCGGCTTCCTGCCACGACGCCGAGGAGCTGGCCCTGGCCCAGCAGATGGGGGTGGATTTCATCACCCTGTCGCCGGTGATGCCCACCGCGAGCCATCCCGGCGCCCCGACCCTGGGCTGGGTCAAGGCCCAGCAACTGCTGGCCGACTGCAACCTGCCGGCCTATCTGCTGGGGGGGCTGGGCGATGACGATCTCGCCGGCGCCTGGCAGGCCGGCGCCCAGGGAGTGGCGGCGATCCGCGCGTTCTGGCCTGGGCTGTCTGATCCATCAATGGCGGTCCGCTGATACGGCGGTTCCTGTGATGGAGCATTGCCAATCGCGGCCATGCCGGTGCGCCGTAGAGACCGCTCCTACAGGCACGGACGCCACTGTAGGAGCGGCCCTTGGCCGCGATAAACCAAAGCTCCGATGCTACGGTCATCTATTTCCCGCCGATAAAAAAGCCCGCCAATTGGCGGGCTTTTCCTAACGGCGAAGAAAATTACAGCCGCGGATAGTCGATGTAGCCCACCGGGCCCTTGCTGTAGAAGGTGTCCGGGTGCGGCTCGTTCAGCGCGGCGTCCTGTTCCAGCCGTTGCGGCAGATCCGGGTTGGCGATGAAGGGCACGCCGAAAGCCACGGCATCGGCCTTGCCTTCGTCCAGCCAGGCATTGGCCTTGGCCTTGTCGAATTTCTCGTTGGCGATGTACACGCCACCAAAGGCCGCCTTGAGGTCCGGGCCGAGGCTATCACTGCCGGCCGCTTCGCGGATGCAGATGAAGGCGACCTGGCGCTGGCCCAGCTCGCGGGCGACATGGCCAAAGGTGGCGGCGGGGTCGCTGTCGCCCATGGTGTGCATGTCGCCACGGGTGGACAGGTGCACGCCGACGCGATCGGCGCCCCAGACATCGATGCAGGCATCGGTCACTTCCAGCAGCAGCCGGGCGCGATTCTCGATGGAGCCGCCATAGTTGTCGGTACGCTGGTTGGTGTCGCTCTGCAGGAACTGGTCGAGCAGATAGCCGTTGGCCCCATGGACCTCGACGCCGTCGAAGCCGGCACGTTTGGCGTTCTCGGCGCCATGCCGATAGGCGGCGACGATACCGGGGATCTCGGCGGTTTCCAGCGCCCGCGGGGTGACATAGTCACGCTTGGGGCGCAGCAGGCTGACGTGACCCTGGGCAGCGATGGCGCTGGGCGCCACTGGCAGTTCGCCGTCGAGGTAACGGGGATCGGAGATGCGGCCCACATGCCAGAGTTGCAGCACGATGCGGCCACCGGCCTTGTGCACGGCAGTGGTCACCCGTTGCCAGCCAGCCACCTGCGCGTCGGACCAGATGCCGGGGGTGTCGGGATAACCCACGCCCATGGGGTCCACCGAGGTGGCCTCGGTGATGATCAGGCCGGCGGATGCGCGTTGCACGTAGTACTCGACCATCAGGTCGCCCGGGACCCGGCCCGGTTCGGCGCGGCAGCGAGTGAGGGGCGCCATGATGACGCGGTTGGGCAGTTCCAGGGCGCCGATCTTGATCGGCTCGAACAGCTGAGTCATGGCTAGCTCTCTTGATTAGCTGGCGGTCGCCAGGCCGCTCTTGCGGGCCTGGCTGGCGGTCAGCAGGGTGGCGATGAGGGCCAGCAGGGCGAGCCCGCTGGCGGCAAGGGGTACCGCGGTAAGACCCAGGCCGTGGTCGATCACCAGGCCGCCGACCCAGGCGCCGAGGGCATTGCCCACGTTGAAGGCGCCGATGTTGAGGGTCGAGACCAGATTTGGCGCGTCCTTGCCGAAGGTGACCACGTTGATCTGCAGGGCCGGCACGGCGGCGAAGGCGGCCGCGGCCCAGAGGAAGAGAGTGATTTCCGCCGGCAGGAAAGCGTGGCCGGTCCAGCGCAGCGCGGCGGAGGTCAGCGCCAGGGCGACGAAGATGCCTACCAGGCTGGTAGCCAGGCGCCAGTCGGCCAGGCGGCCGCCGATGAAGTTGCCCAGGGTCAGGCCCAGGCCGATCAGCAGCAGGGTGCCAGTGACGCCGCGCGGCGAGACACCGGTGACTTCCTGCAGCAGCGGCGCCACATAGGTGAAGAGGGCGAACATGGAGGCGGCGAAGAACACCGTCATCGACAGCGCCAGCCAGAAGCCCAGGCCGCGCAGGGCGAGCAGCTCCCGGCGCAGGTCTGCGCGCGGCTGGTTGCGGTCGGCCGGCAGTACCCGCCAGAGCCCGATCAGGGCGACCACGCCGATCATTACCACCGCCCAGAAGGTCGAGCGCCAGCCGGCCGCCTGGCCCAGGGCGGTACCCAGGGGCACGCCCAGCACATTGGCCAGGGTCAGGCCGGTGAACATCAGGGCCACCGCCGAGGCGCGGCGATTCTCCGGGACCAGGCTCGCGGCGACGACCGCGCCGATACCGAAGAAGGCGCCATGGCAGAGGGCGGTGACCACCCGCGCCAGCATGAGCATGTTGTAGCCGCTGGCCACCGCGCAGAGCAGGTTGCCGACGATGAAGATGCCCATCAGGGCGAGCAGGGCGCGCTTGCGCGGCCAGTGGGCCGTGGCCAAGGCCATGAAGGGCGCGCCGACGGCCACGCCCAGGGCATAGCCGGTGACCAGCCAGCCGGCGCTGGGGATGGACACGCCGAGATCGGCGGCGACGTTGGGCAGCAGGCCCATGATGACGAATTCGGTGGTACCGATGGCGAAAGCGCTCAGCGCCAGCACGATGAGAGAAGCGGGCATCAGGATTCCTTGCAGACTAGAGTTCGCGAGCGAGACGTTGCACAAAGGCCTGGATGGCGGCCTCGTCGCGTTGGTAGAACACCCATTGGCCGATGCGCCGCGTGGTGACCAGGCCGGCCCGGGTCAGTACCGCCAGGTGCGCTGAGACCGTCGACTGCGACAGCCTGGCACGGGCCTCGATCTGCCCGGCGCAGACGCCCGTACCCAGGTCATGGTCCTGGTGCGGAAAGTACCGCCGGGGATCGCGCAGCCAGTCGAGGATCTGGCGGCGCAGAGGATTGGCCAGGGCTTTGAGGATCTCGTCCATCACGGTCGCATCGTCATATTGGGTTGTAGCGAACCTTAGATCGTGAAAAATCGATATGCAAGCTATCCATCTTCGATTCTGCCTATCGTGTGTTTAGAGGCTCACTATCGCGATAAGTGTCCAGGGGCGCCGCTTCGTTCAGTTGCGATTCAGATCACGCGGCTAGAATTGCCGGGTGCGGCCCCATTCGCCGCAATGGATCTTCAAGGAGTAAAGACATGGCGCTGCCCACCCGTATCCTTCTCGCCAGCCTGGCCCTGGCCACCCTGGCTGGATGCGCTTCCCCCAATCCCTACGAAAATCAGGGTCAGGCCAGCGGTGGCACCTCCAACACCGCCAAGTACGGTGGCCTGGGCGCTCTCGCCGGCGCCGTCGCCGGTGCTGCCATCGATCACAATCATCGGGGCAAGGGTGCGCTGATCGGCGCCGCGGCCGTGGGCGCAGCGGCAGCGGGCTATGGCTATTACGCCGACCGCCAGGAAGCCGAATTGCGCCGGCAGATGGAAAACACCGGCGTCGAGGTGCAGCGCCAGGGCGATGACATCAAGCTGATCATGCCCGGCAACATCACCTTCGCCACCGATTCGGCCGACATCGCCAACAGCTTCTACAAGCCGCTGAACGACCTGGCCAATTCCTTCAAGCAGTTCGATCAGAACAGCATCGAGATCGTCGGCTATACCGACAGCACCGGCAGCCGCGCCCATAACGTCGAGTTGTCCCAGCGCCGGGCGCAGAACGTCGCCGGCTACCTGACCGCCCAGGGCGTACCCGCGGCGCGGCTGAGCACCCGCGGCGCCGGTCCCGATGCGCCCATCGCCAGTAACGCCACCGCCGACGGCCGGGCGCAGAATCGTCGCGTCGAGGTCAATCTGCGTCCCCTGCCCGGAGCGACCGGCACCCCCGCCCAGTAATGACCGCTCGTCGCCCGTGAACCGCAGTTTCCACGCCCTCGTGAAGGGCGGCGGAAACTGCTTTTCCATTTTGCGCTCTGATAGACGTCGCAAAGGCCTCCTCCTGTCAAATGGCAGGCGGCAGGCGCCTGTCCGGCTGCTACGCTAGTAGGGTTGGAGCGACACATCGCATAACGGACACGAAGGGAAGGGGTAGCCAGCCGCATATGGCTGCTGCACGGCGGCAGAAGCCGCGGGGAGAAAAGGCTTGATGGAGTGCCCGTTACCGCAGTCAGAGCAAGGCCCGGTGTTGCTGGTGGTGGACGACCGCCAGGAGAACCTGTTCGCCATGCAGGCCGTGCTGGAGGTCGGAAATTGGCGAGTGATCACCGCTGCCTCGGGTGAGCGTGCCCTGCAACACCTGCTGGACGAAACCGTGGACCTGGTCCTGCTCGACGTCCAGATGCCGATCATGGACGGCTTCGAGGTGGCGCGCATCATGCGCAGCAACCTGCGTACCCGCTTCACCCCGATCATCTTCGTTTCCGCCGAGGCCCACTCCTACGAATCGGTGCTGCGTGGCTATGCCACCGGCGCGGTCGACTATCTGCTCAAGCCCGTCGATCCCAATATCCTCCGCCACAAGGTGCGCTCGCTGCTCGATCACGAGCGCAATCGTCGCGAGTTGCTGCAGGCCACCCAGCAGCTGGAGCTGGCCAAGTCCTTCAGCGACTCGCTGCTCGACAATGCCGCCGAGGGCATCCTCACCGTCAACGAGCAGGGCCGGGTGACCTTCGCCAACGCCGCCATCGCCCGCATGTTGCGCTGCAGCGTCAGTGACCTGGTGCATGCCAACTTCCTCGACTTCCTCGAAGGGGGCAGCGGTCTCGACGACTGGCAGACCTCGCCCTTCATGGAACACTACGACCGCCGCGAGACCTATCGCCTGCACGACGCCCGCCTGCGCACCAATCGCGGCGACAGCCTGCCGGTGGCGCTGTCCTGCGCACCGCTGCCGCGCATGCAGCGGGCCATGGTCATCATCGCCCTGGACATGTCGCGCATGCGCGAGTTGCAGGACCAGCTCGAATCCCAGGCCGTCACCGATGCCCTGACCGGGCTGCTCAATCGCCGCGGCTTCAACCAGACCCTGGAGGCGGCGCTGGCGCGCAGCGGCCGCAACGGCAAGCGCATGGCCGTGCTCTACATCGATCTCGACGGTTTCAAGCGCATCAATGATTCGCTCGGCCACGAGGCCGGGGATCGGGTGCTGTGCATCGTCGCCGAGCAGCTCAAGAGCTGCATGCGGCCCTACGACATCCTGGCCCGCATGGGCGGCGACGAATTCACCGCGCTGCTCGATTCCCTCGAACATCCCGAGGATGCCGCCCGCGTCGCCGAGAAGCTCCTGGAGCTGCTGGCCACGGTGCATCGCATCGACGGCATGGAGGTCAGCCTGGGCGCCAGCATCGGCATCGCCAGCTATCCCGATTGCGGCCATACCGTGGACGGCCTGCTGAGATCCGCCGACATCGCCATGTACGAGGCCAAGCGTGGCGGGCGCCAGCAGTATCGCTTCTTCTCGCCGGAAATGAATGGCCGTGCGCGTTCCCGGCTGATGCTCGAAGAAAGCGTGCGCAACGCCATCGACAACAAGGATTTCGTGCTTGCCTACCAGCCGCAGGTCTATCTGCGCGATGGTCGCCTGCGCGGCTTCGAGGCGCTGCTGCGCTGGGAGCACACGGTGGCCGGCAAGGTCTCGCCCAGTGTCTTCATCCCGCTGCTGGAAGAGACCCGGCTGATCAACCGCATCGGCGACTGGATCTTCCGCGAAGGCGCCACCAAGCTGCAGTCCCTGCAGGAGATCTACGGCGACGAACTGTTGCTGAGCATCAACCTCAGCCCCGTGCAGTTCGGCATGCCGCAATTGGCGGAAAGCCTGCGCCAGATCATCGAGACCCATGGGCTGAAGCCCAGGCAGCTGGAAATCGAGGTGACCGAGTCGGCGCTGATGCACGACATCGACTACACGCGGGCGCAGCTGTCGCAACTGCGCGCCCTCGGTGTGCGCATCGCGGTGGACGACTTCGGCACCGGCTATTCCTCGCTGGCGTACCTGCGCCACTTCGAGCTGGATACCCTCAAGATCGATCAGCTGTTCATCGCCAACATGCTCGATTCCTCGCGCGATGCCGCCATCGTCAGCACCATCCTCGAGCTAGGCCGCAACCTGGATCTGGAAGTTATCGCCGAAGGCGTGGAGACCCTGGAGCAGCGTGACTGGCTGATCGAGCACGGCTGCGAAATCATGCAGGGCTTCCTGGTTTCCCGCCCGCTGAGCGCCGAGGTGACCGGACGCTTCCCCCAGCAGGTGGACTGGGCCGCCAAGCGGCCCGAGCCAACGCTCTAGGCGCCCTGAGGGCCTGCGCCAGCAGCGAGCAGCCGCCGTCCATCGGCGCAGGCCGCGGACTAGGCGGCGTGCCAGAGCTGGCGGGACTTCCCGGGCCGGCACCTGGCCAGCCAAACCACGCACGCCACTGAACGAACACCCGTCCGTGCCTTCTTATGCAAGGGCCACAGGCACGGAGTAGGAAGCATGCGGGGCGCCGTCTTTCCATGGCGGGAAAACAACAGGTTCGAATTGCTGGTGGACGGCGGTCGGTTCTTTCCGGCCATGCTCGAATCCATCGCTGGCGCCAGTCGCCAGATCGATGTCGAACTCTATCTGGTGGAAACCGGCAGCTGCTCCGAGCAACTGCTCGTGGCTCTGACCGAGGCGGCCCGACGCGGCGTCGCGGTACGCTGCCTGTTCGATGGCTTCGGTACCCTGCGGATGGATGCCGGCTTGCGCCGTCAGCTGGAGGAAGCCGGCGCCGAGCTGCGCGTCTTCAATCCCGTGCGCTTCGGCCACGGCCTGCACAACCTGCACCGCGATCATCGCAAGATCTTCATCATCGACGGCGCAGAAGCCTTCGTCGGTGGTAGCGGCGCGACCGACGACTTCTGGGATCCGGCCAAGAGCGACTGCAACTGGCACGAGGTGATGGTGCGCATCCAGGGGCCGCTGGTGGAAGACTGGCTGGCCCTGTTCGAGCGTCAATGGGAAGCGGTCGGTCGCCGCCGCGCCTGGAAGCCGCGTCCGCGGCGCGGGCGCGAGCGTCCACCGCCACCACCCGCTGCCCAGGAAGGGCAGGGCCGGGTGGCCTATGCCGACGCCCGCCAGCACCGAGACATCCTCCAGGCACTGATTCGGGCCCTGGTGGGCGGCCAGCAACGCATCTGGTTCGCCACTCCCTATTTCCTGCCGACCTGGCGCGTGCGCTGGGCGCTCAGGCGCGCGGCGCGCCGCGGCGTCGACGTGCGCCTGCTGCTCACCGGTCGGCACACCGATAATCCGCCGGTGCGTTTCGCCGGGCAACGCTACTACCGCAGTCTGTTGCGCGCCGGTGTACGCATCTACGAATACCAGCCGAGATTCATCCACGCCAAGATGGTGCTGGTGGACAACTGGGTCAGTGTCGGCTCCTGCAACTTCGATCACTGGAATCTGAGGTTCAACCTGGAGGCCAATGTCGAAGCGGTGGATCGCGGCCTGAGTCAGGCGGTGGCGGCCAGCTTCGTCAAGGATTTCGCCCAGAGCCGCGAGATCACCCTGGAATTCTGGCGCAGTCGCCCCTGGTGGAGACGGGCGCGCGAATGGCTGTGGGGTTCGCTGGATCGCCTAGTGATCGGTGTACTGGGTCGCGGTTAGCAGCCCCGGTTGGCAGGTGCGGGTAACATAACCGATCCGGCGCTGTTGGGCGGACCCATCGTCCCGCGGACGAGGCCAGACGAGTAACGCCTTAGTGCAGACTTTAGATAAACACCGCTTCATCGGTCTGGAGTGGCTCAGGTTCCTGATGGGTTTCTATGTGGTCGTCTACCACACCATCCATTTCTATCCCGAGCGCAAGACCATCCCCCTGCTGGACGAGATCACCAGCATGGGCTTCTTCGCCACCAGCACCTTCTTCGTGCTCTCCGGCTTTCTGCTCGCCCATGTCTATTGCGGTCGCGGTAGCCTGCGCGAGCCGGCGCGCAGTTTCTGGATCAAGCGTTTCGCCAATCTCTATCCGATCCACATCTTCGCCCTGCTGCTGGCGATGGCGGTGGTGACCTGGATCGGCAGTCTGGGTATTCCGCCGGGCGCCGCCACGGCCAGTATCCGCTTCGTGGTGTTCGACACCAACGAACCCCTGGCGCGAACCAACCCCGAACTGTTCCAGCACTTCATGAGCAACGCGGAGCTCGCCTTCAACGCCGTGCTGCAGCTATTCATGCTGCAGGCGTGGAATCCCTATTACCTGACCTTCAACGCGCCCCTCTGGTCGATCTCGGCGCTGTTCTTCTTCTATCTGACCTTTCCCAAGCTGGCCCCGCGACTGATGACCAGCGAGCGTCCCTGGCAGTTGTTGCTGCTGGTCTGGGTGCTCTATCTGATTCCGCCGCTGCTGGTGATCGCCAACCAGAACTATGGCATGCCCTTCACCGGTCTTCTGCAGCGGGTGCCCCTTTTCCGCTTGCCGGAATTCCTTGCCGGCATCCTGCTGTATGCCGTCTTTCGTCGCCAGCACGCGCGGGGCTGGGCGCCGTCGGAACGGCAGCGGCTGTTGCTGGCGAGCTACCTGATCCTGAGTTTCGCCCTGGGTACGGCACTCTTCACCCATGGGCCCAAGTTCTGGTACTTCCTGTTCCATAACGGCCTGTTCCTGCCGTCGCAACTGATCCTGGTCTATCTGGCCGCGCTGGCCCAGGAACCGGCCAGCGAGCGCATCCGCCACTGGTCGCCGCGACTCGGCGGCGCTTCGCTGTCGATGTTCGCCCTGCATGTGCCCCTGTCGGGAATCTACATGACCCTGGAGCAGCTGATCGGCGGCGATCTCAAGGCCTGTCTGAGCGGCAATCGCGAGGTCTGCATCGCCGCCGCCGGGGCCTATACCAACTCCATCGAATGGTACTGGCTGTTCCTGCTGGCAGTGGTGGTGCTCTGCGTGCTGTTCCAGGAGCGGCTGGTGGTGCCGACTCGCAAGCGCATTCTCAAGGTGCTGCTGCCGCGCCTGGCGCCGCAGCAGCCGCCCCAGGCTAGCGGCGGAAGCCTTCGGCCATGACGAAGAAGCGCGCATTCAGCGCCGCCAGCGGCTCGCGCAGCCGCTCCAGCTGATCGGCCGCACCGAACACCTCGAAGCGTTCCAGGGTGGCGATGGCCTGGGCCTGCTCCAGCAGATCGCCGACGTTGTCCAGGTGGGCCAGCAGCGCTTTGGCATCGCGATAGCCTTCGCGGCAGCGCGCCGTGGCGCCGTCGTAGCAGAAGCCATAGTAGAGGCAGCCGGGTTCGTTCCGGGTGCGCTGCAGCATGGCCTCGCCCAGGCGCTTGAAGGCCTCGAGCTGATCGGGCTGGACGGCGAAGACGGGGGCCAGGCTGCAGACGGAATCGCTGGGAAGAGTGGGCATGGAAACTCCTGGGTCAGGGGTGGTCTCCATGCGACCCCTGCCGAGGGGACGGCGCTCCCGTCAACTGACGGACGTCAGCCGCCGACCTGGGCGATCCAGTCGTTGAGATTGTAGTAGTTGGTTACCCGCGCCACCTTGCCGTCGCGGATCTCGAAGAAGGCCCCCACCGGCAGGCGATAGGTCTGGCCGCTGGCCGGCGGCAGGCCTTCATCGCTGGCCAGGTACTCGCCATGGATGACGAATTCCGCGGCGGCGCGGCGCCCGCTGGGTTCGGCCATGACGACCAAATCGGTCAGGCGTTCGCGATAGCAGCGATTCATGTGTGCCATGAAGGCCGCGAAGGCGGCCTTGCCCACCTGACGCTCGCCCTGGTTGATGTCGTGGACCACATCATCGGTGAGCAACTCCAGAAAGATGTCCATATCGCCGGCATTGAAGGCGGCGTAGTAGGCGTCGATGAGGTCGGTCGTGGTCATGGCGGTTCCTGTCGTGAACGAAAAAATGGCCTTGCCCGTACATGGTAGGGTGCCGCTACACGGCCGACATAGCCATTCACGTCTCCTGCTTAACCAGAAGAGTCCATGGACATCCAACTCCTCCACGGCGCTGCCATCACCCCACGGATTCCCGAACTCGCCACCCTGCGCATCGCGGTCTTTCGCGAATTTCCCTATCTCTACGACGGCACCCTGGCCTACGAGTCCCGCTATCTGCAGACCTACGCCCAGTCGCCTGACAGCCTCTGCGTGCTGGTCAGCGACGCCGGCCGCGTAGTGGGCGCTGCCACCGCCTTGCCGCTGGCGGACGAGACCGCGGAATTCCAGCAGCCCTTCCTCGCCAGTGGCTGGCCAGTGGAGCGGATTTACTACTTTGGTGAGTCCCTGCTACTGCCGACCTACCGCGGCCGGGGACTTGGCCGGCGCTTCTTTGCCGAACGCGAGGCCCGGGCGCGGCAGCTGGGGCGCTTCGCCTGGTGTGCCTTTTGCGCCGTGCAGCGCCCGGACGACCATCCTCGGCGACCGCCGCACTACAGACCGCCACACAGCCTCTGGCAGCGTCAGGGCTTCACCGAACAGCCGACGCTGACCACCCAGTACCGGTGGCAGGATCTCGACGAAACAGTCGAGTCGCCCAAGCCCATGACCTTCTGGCTAAAGGAGTTGCCATGATCCGCCTCGCCGCCTGTCAATACGCCATCGAGCTGCTGGAGTCCTGGGACGCCTACGCTGCGCACCTGACCGACCTCTGCGAGGAGGCCGCGGCCGCAGGCAGTCAGCTGCTGCTATTGCCTGAATACGCCGGCCTGGTGCTCAGCGGCCAGCTGCCTCCCGAAGAGCGCAGCGACCTGCAGGGCTCCATTGCCGGCATCCAGGCCCTGATTCCGGTCTGGCGCGACCTCTGCGAAGGTCTGGCGCGCCGGCTGCAGCTCTATCTGCAACCCGGCTCGCTGCCAGTCCTCGACGACGACGGCCGGTATCGCAACCGGGCCTGGCTGTTCGGCCCCGAGGGCTGCCTGGGCCATCAGGACAAGCTGGTGATGACCCGCTTCGAGCGGGAGGAGTGGCACATCGTCGGCGGCCGCGAAGGCCTGCGGACATTCGATACGGCCCTCGGGCGTCTCGGCATCCTGATCTGCTACGACAGCGAATTCCCGCTGCTGGCCCGCCACCTGGCCGAAGCGGGTGCGGACCTGATCCTGGTACCGAGTTGTACCGATACCGTCGCCGGCTTCCACCGGGTTAGGGTCGGTGCCCAGGCCCGGGCGCTGGAAAACCAGGTCGCCGTGTTGCAGTCGCCGACGGTGGGTTTGGCACCCTGGTCGCCGGCGCTGGACGAAAATGTCGGTCGGGCCGGGCTCTTCGTCCCGCCGGATCGTGGCCTGCCCGCGGACGGCGTGATCGCCCAGAGCGCAGAACTCTGTCCGGACGTCAGCCAGTGGCTCTATGCCGACCTCGATCTGGACGAGGTGCGACGGGTGCGGACCCATGGCCAGGTGTTCATCCGCCATGACTGGCTGGAGCAGTGGCAAGTACTGGAACCCAGGCGCTGAATGAAAAAAAGCCCAGCACTGAGCTGGGCTTTTTCGTGGGACGGAATCTAGATCTCGACGGCGAGGCTGTCGGCGATCTTCTTCTGCCACACCTGCGGGCCGGTGATGTGCACCGACTCGCCACGGGTGTCGACGGCCACGGTCACCGGCATGTCCTTCACCTCGAACTCATAGATGGCTTCCATCCCCAGTTCCGGGAAGGCCAGCACCTGGGAGCCCTTGATGGCCTGGGCCACCAGGTAGGCGGCACCGCCCACGGCCATCAGGTACACCGCCTTGTGGTCCTTGATCGCCTCGATGGCGATGGGGCCGCGCTCGGACTTGCCGATCATGCCCAGCAGGCCGGTTTGGTCGAGGATCTGGCGGGTGAACTTGTCCATGCGGGTCGCCGTGGTGGGACCGGCCGGGCCGACCACCTCGTCGCCCACCGGATCGACCGGGCCGACGTAGTAGATGAAGCGACCCTTGAGGTCCACCGGCAGCGACTCGCCCTTGTTGAGCATGTCGACCATGCGCTTGTGGGCCGCATCGCGTCCGGTGAGCATCTTGCCGTTGAGCAGCACGGTCTCGCCCGGCTGCCAGCTCTGCACCTCTTCCGGGGTCAGGGTGTCGAGGTCGACGCGACGGGCGCTCGGACCGGCTTCCCAGACGATTTCCGGATAGGCATCCAGCTGCGGCGCTTCCAGGGCGGCGGGGCCGGAGCCGTCCAGCACGAAGTGGGCGTGGCGGGTAGCGGCGCAGTTGGGGATCATGCACACCGGCAGGGAGGCGGCGTGGGTCGGGTAGTCCTTGATCTTGACGTCCAGCACCGTGGTCAGGCCGCCCAGGCCCTGGGCACCGATGCCCAGCTGGTTGACCTTGTCGAAGATCTCCAGGCGCAGCTCTTCCAGGCGATTCTGCGGACCGCGGGCCTTCAGCTCATGGATGTCGATCTCGTCCATCAGCGATTCCTTGGCCAGTACCGCGGCCTTTTCGGCGGTGCCGCCGATGCCGATGCCCAGCATGCCCGGCGGGCACCAGCCGGCGCCCATGGTCGGCACGGTCTTGAGCACCCAGTCGACGATGGAGTCGGACGGGTTGAGCATGGCCATCTTCGACTTGTTCTCGGAGCCGCCGCCCTTGGCCGCGACATCGATCTCCACGGTGTTGCCGGGGACGATCTGGTAGTGGATCACCGCCGGGGTGTTGTCCTTGGTGTTCTTGCGGGCACCGGCCGGGTCGGCCAGGATCGAGGCACGCAGGACGTTTTCCGGCAGGTTGTAGGCGCGACGGACACCCTCGTTGATCATCTCGTCCAGGCTCAGGGTGGCGCCGTCCCAACGCACGTCCATGCCGACCTTGGCGAAGACGGTGACGATGCCGGTGTCCTGGCAGATCGGCCGATGGCCGGTGGCGCACATCCGCGAGTTGATCAGGATCTGAGCGATGGAATCGCGCGCGGCGGCGGATTCTTCGCGCAGATAGGCCTCGTGCATGGCCTGGATGAAGTCGACGGGGTGGTAATAGGAGATGAACTGCAGGGCGTCGGCAACGCTCTGGATCAGGTCATCCTGCTTGATCACGGTCATGTACGCGCTCCTCTTGGCGGTTTCTTGCGTCTCGGCCACGGGCGGTGGCGAGACGGGCGCGCAATTCGGGTCGCACGGACCGGGCCGCGAAGGAGCCCGATCGGAGGGGTGGCCTGACACACTGAGAAAGGCCCAACCGGCCAGGGCGGCCGACCCGAGAGCGGCGCGGCAGTATAGCCTTTAAGCGGCCGGACGGCACACCACCTGGGTCGACGGTGGGCGATCAGCGCCTAGCGGCGGTCCAGGGCCGCCGGATTGACCAGATCGGTCGGGCGCTCATCGCCGAGCGCGGCGATGAGGTTGTCCACCGCGCGTTCGGCCATGGCATAGCGGGTCTCGTGGGTGGCCGAACCTATGTGCGGCAGGGTGACCACGTTGGGCAGTTCGAACAGCGGCGAGGCCTCCAGCGGTTCACGGGTATAGACGTCCAGACCCGCGCCGCGGATCTGGCCCTGGCGCAGCGCCTCGATCAGCGCCGGCTCGTCGATGACCGGGCCACGCGCCAGGTTGATCAGGATGGCGCTGGACTTCATCAGCTCCAGTTCGCGTGCGCCGATGAGGCCCTCGGTAGCGGCCGACAGCGGTACCACCAGGCAGACGAAGTCGGCTTCCCCGAGCAGGTCGTCCAGCTCGCGGCGCTGGGCACCCATCTGCTCTTCCAGTTCGGGCTTGGCGCTGTTGGCGGTATAGAGAATCGGCATGTCGAAGCCGAAGTGGCCGCGCTTGGCGATGGCCGCTCCGATACGACCGGCGCCGACGATGCCCAGCGTACGGCCATGGATGTCGGTGCCGAAGTGTTCTTCGCCGATGCCCTTGCGCCAGTGTCCGGCCTTGACGAAGGCATCCAGCTCCGGCACCCGCCGGGCGGCGCTCACCAGCAGGGTGAAACCGAGGTCGGCGGTGGTGTCGGTGAGCACGTCCGGGGTGTTGGTGAGCAGGATGCCGCGCTCGGTCAGGTAGTCCACGTCATAGCTGTCGTAGCCAACCGAGACGCTGGCGATGGCTTCCAGGGTGGTGGCCATTTCCAGCTCCTTCTCGCCCAGCTTGCGACTGGCGCCGATCAGGCCCTGGGCCTTGGCTGCGGCAGCGGCGAAGAGATCGAGGTTGGCACTGAAGGGGATCACCTCGACGGTGAAGTGTTCGCGCAGGCGTTCCACCAGCTGTTCGGGCAGGCGGTTGAAGACCACTACGTGCTTCTTGCTCATCGATACCTCGGCGTGTGGAAAAAGGGGTCAGGCCAGGCCGGCTGCCGCGAAACGCGGCAACGCGGGATGCTGCTCCAGCAGGGCGGCGAGACCCTCGCGGGTGGGCTCCTGATTGAAGTCCAGGCCCAGGGCCTCGCGGTGGATGCCGGTGGCGGCCAGCCACAGACAGTCGATGTCCGCCGCCACCGCGCCGGGCACGTCGGTCACCAGGGAATCCCCGACGAACAGCAGGCGCTGGGCACCGCGGGTGGCCAGTTCCTCGGCTGCGCAGCGGAAGGCATAGGGATCGGGCTTGCCGTACCAGGTGACCTCGCCACCCAGGGCGGCAAAGCGATCGGCCAGCTTGCCGGCCGCATAGAAGGGTAGACCCCCGGACACCACGTTGCGATCCGGATTGGCGCAGAGAAAGGGCTTGTCCAGGGCGGCGGCCAGGGGCGCGAAGCGGGCTTCCAGCTCGTCCTCGGGGAAGCTGCCGACGCCGAGGATGATGGCCGCCTGGTCGATATCCTCGACGAAGCGCGCGCGGATCTCCGCGGGCCAGCCGGCCTGGCCGGTGCCAGGACCGGAGAGGTAGATACCGCCTGCGCGGAATTTCGGATCCTGCTGAAAGGCGTCGATGGCCAACTGACCCGAGGTGGTGATGCCGGCAAAGAGTTCGCGCGGCACGCCCAACTTGCCCAGTTCTTCGACCATGCCGTCCGCATCGCGAGAGGCATTGCTGAGAAACCACACCGGCTTGCCCTCGGCGGCGCGACGCTCCAGCCAGGCGCGGGCACCGGGAAAGGTCTCGTAGCCGTCGATCAGCACGCCCCAGAGGTCGAGGATGAAGCCGTCGTAGGCGGCCAGCGCCTCGTCCAGTTGATCGAGGCGGAGCAGGGTGGGAGCGGTCATGCGGCGGATCCGATGGCGAAAAGGGAAACGACAAGCCTAACCCGTTTTGCCGAGCGGCTGCCGAAAACACAGACACCGGCCTGAGCCGGTGTCTGTTTGGTGCCTGTTGGCAGTGCTTAGCGCGTGGGCGCCTTGCCGGCCTTGGCGACTTCCAGGGCCTGGGTGTCGACGCGGCCGTAGATGTCTTCGAAGCGGACGATGTCGTCTTCGCCCAGGTAGCCACCGGACTGCACTTCGATCAGCTCCAGCGGTACCTTGCCGGGGTTGGCCAGGCGGTGCACGGAGGTCATCGGCAGGTAGGTGGACTGGTTCTCGGTCAGCAGGAAGACCTTGTCGTCACAGGTGACCTCGGCGGTACCGGAGACCACGATCCAGTGCTCGGCACGGTGGTGGTGCATCTGCAGCGACAGCTGAGCGCCCGGCTTGACGGTGATGCGCTTGACCTGGAAGCGCTGGCCCATGTCGATGGAGTCGTAGGAACCCCAGGGACGGAAGACTTCCTGGTGTGCCTTGACCTCGTTGCGGTTCTGCTTCTCGAGGGCGTTGACCAGCTTCTTGACGTCCTGGACCTTGTCCTTGTGGGCGATCATGACCGCGTCCTTGGTTTCCACCACGACCACGTTTTCCAGACCGACCAGGGTCACCAGCTTGCCGTTGCCGTGCACCAGGCAGTTGCGGCTGTCATGCAGGACGACGTCGCCCTTGATGACGTTGCCGTTGTTGTCCTTGGCATGGACGTCCCACAGCGCGGACCAGGAACCGACATCGTTCCAGCCGGCGCTCATGGGCACCACGCAGGCGCGGGTGGTCTTTTCCATCACGGCGTAGTCGATGGAATTGTCCGGGCAGACGGCGAAGGTGGCGGCGTCGATGCTGATGTTGATGCCGTCGATGCTGCTGCGCTCCAGCGCCAGCAGGCAGGTGTCGTAGATATCGGTGTCGTGCTTCTTCAGCTCTTCCAGGAAACGGCTGGCGCGGAACAGGAAGATGCCGCTGTTCCAGCAGTAGTCGCCGGAGGCCACGTATTCGGTGGCGGTGACGGCATCGGGCTTCTCGACGAAGCGCTCGACGCGGGACACGCCCTGAGGCAGACCGTCGTTGGAGCCGGTCTTGATGTAGCCGTAACCGGTCTCGGGCGCGGTGGCCGGAATGCCGAACAGCACCATCTCGCCACGCTCGGCGGCGGCGGCGGCCTGTTGCAGGGCCGCCTTGAATTCGGCTTCGTCCTCGATCACGTGATCAGCGGGCAGCACCAGCATCAGGTCGTCCTTGCCGTCAGCGACCAATTGCATGGCAGCGATGGCCACGGCCGGCGCGGTGTTGCGACCGAAGGGCTCCATGATCAGCGCCTGCGGCTTGCACTCGACGGCCTTGAGCTGCTCTTCCACCAGGTAACGGTGTTCGGCGTTGCAGACGATGATGGGGCAATCGATGCTGCCCTCGCAGCCCAGGCGATTGATGGTCTCCTGGAACATGGTCTGTTCGCTGGTCAGGGCCAGGAACTGCTTGGGGTAAAGCTTGCGCGAGAGGGGCCAGAGTCGCGAGCCGCTACCACCGGACAGGATGACGGGAATCATGGGCGTTACTCCTTCAGCGTCTGCTGATTTGTGGCCGCTGTCCCTGAGGTCGGGACGAAGCGTCCATGCTTCGAAAGATCAACCGGCCGAAAGGTCGACCGGTACAAATTGAACGTGCGGACTGATTGCCATTGGCCAGCATGACCCGGGGCAAGGACCAGACAAAGACAGAATCAAACGAAAGTGGTTCTCAGCGAATTTTCCTTTTTTCGGAAAGGCAGCGGTTTTGAGAGGTCCGGCAACTTTTCGCGCCTGGAACGTCTCCGCCACGGGGCTGAAACCTTTTTTATTGGAGGGAGATGACAGTCTTTCACGGATGGCGGGCACCGAATGTGACCCTCTAGCCAGTTCGATGGCCCAGCGTGCGGGCAATTGTGCCATCCGTCGATTCGCTCGGCTAATTCGGCGGTGTATCGCGCAGAAACACCAGCTTGTCTGCCGAGGAACGCTCGGTCGAGTAGTGATAACCCTGGTCATCGAAATCGCGCAGGTCGTCCACCGTGGAAACGCGTTGCTTGATCACGTGCCGTGCCATCAGGCCCCGTGCCTTCTTGGCGTAGAAGCTGATGATCTTGTAATCGCCATTCTTGAGATCGCGAAACTCCACATCTACGATCCGGACCTGCAGGCGCGCCCTGCGCACCGCGCTGAAATACTCGTTCGAGGCCAAATTCAGCAGGACGTCGTCACCCTGGGCCGCAAGATCCGCCTTGAGCCAGTCACTGATACGGTCGCCCCAGAAGGCATAGAGGTCCTTGCCGCGCGGATTGGCGAACTTGGTACCCATCTCCAGGCGATAGGGCTGCATCAGATCCAGCGGACGCAACAGGCCATAGAGTCCGGACAGCATGCGCAGGTGCCGTTGGGCGAAGTCGAAGTCGTCTTCCTCGAAATCCTCGGCGGCCAGGCCGGTGTAGACGTCGCCTTTGAACGCCAGCAGCGCCTGCTTGGCATTCTCCGGTGTGAAATCCGAAGTCCAGCTGCCGAAGCGGGCGACATTGAGCGTGGCGATCTTGTCGGACACCCCCATGAGCGCGGCGACCTCAGCCGGGGCGAGCTGGCGGAGCCCGTCGATCAGTTCGCGGGAATGCTCCAGGTATTGCGGCAGGGTATGGCGGGACGTGCTCGGCGGTGTGCTGTAGTCCAGCGTCTTGGCGGGTGAAATCACCATCAGCATCGGCTTGGCTCCTCTTGGCGAGGCGCCATTCTAGAAGTCTCCGCCGCCGGGCTCCAGTGGGCCGTGCCGATGGGATCAATAGGTATTGACCACGTTCCCGGGGCGAGGTTGCCGGGTCAGGCGGCAGGAAACAGGGACGCGCGAAAAAAATCGGGTACGGCCAAAAAAAGCTTTTGTGCCTCAGGTCTTTTGCGTTATTACCGAAGTGTCCGTCGCATCTCCCGGGTCCCGTGCCCTCATGTTGGCCGGTCCGTGAACCCGTTGCTGGAGCGACGGCACCTTTCGCAGCGGAGCGTCGTCTGGCGCTCCGTCGACAGGCTTGCGAGTCAAGCGTTTCTACGAGGTGACCGAGTATGGATGATCACGGACGTTCCCGCCCCACCCAGCCCACCCTCTATGTGCTCGACACCAACGTACTGATCCACGACCCGAACGCGCTGCTCAATTTCGAGGAGCACCACGTTGCCATTCCCATGACGGTCCTGGAGGAACTCGACAAGCTCAAGACCGGCAAGCACAACGTTGCCGCCGAGTGCCGGCAGGCGATCCGCCTGATCGACAGCGTGCTCGCCGAATCCTCGCCCGAGGACGTCGAGCGGGGCGTACCCATTCCCCGCGGCAAGGGCGAGGCCAAGGGGCGACTGTCCATTCTCATGGGCCGCCGCGCCGGCCCCATGGCCTGCCTGCCCGACGACATCAACGACAACCGCATCATCAACCAGCTCGTCGAATTGCGCACCCAGCATCCCCAGGAGCGGGTCGTGCTGGTGACCAAGGATATCAACATGCGCCTCAAGGCGCGTGGCTGCGGCATCGCCGCCGAGGACTACCAGACCGACCAGCTGCTCGACGACGTCTCCCTGCTGTCCCAGGGTTATCACAATCTGCCGGGATCCTTCTGGGATAACGTGAGCAAGGTGGAAAGCCGGCAGGAGCTGGGTCGTGTCTGGCACCGGGTACAGCTGTCGGCCGAGATGCCACCCTTCAACGTCAATGACTTCGTGCTCGACGAGCAGGGCTTCGTCGGCTGGGTCAAGGCGGTGCGCGACGGCGAGGTCATCCTGCTCGACATGCATCAGGAACCCCTGATGCACCAAGAGGCCTGGGGGCTGAAGCCGCGGGACATCTACCAGGCGCTGGCGCTGTTCGCCCTGCTGGAGCCTGACATTCATCTGGTCAACCTGACCGGTGCGGCAGGCTCGGGCAAGACCATCCTGGCGCTGGCCGCGGCCATCGAGCAGACCATGGTCACCAAGAGATACCGGCGGATCATCGCCACCCGCAGCGTCCAGGGTCTGGACGAGGACATCGGCTTCCTACCCGGCACCGAGGCCGAGAAGATGGAGCCCTGGCTGGGCGCCATCACCGACAACCTCGAAGCCCTGCACATGGACGACCACAACCCCCACGGCAGCGTGGACTACATCCTCAGCAAGGTACCGCTGCAGTTCAAGTCGCTGAACTACATCCGCGGCCGCAGTTTCCAGCAGAGTCTGATCCTCATCGACGAATGCCAGAACCTCACCCCGCACCAGATGAAGACCATCATCACCCGTGCCGGCAGCGGCTCCAAGGTGATCTGTCTGGGTAACCTGGCGCAGATCGATACGCCCTATCTCTCGGCCACCAGCTCCGGCCTCACCTACCTGTCCGAGCGCTTCAAGGGCTTCAACCACGGAGTGCACATCACCCTGCAGGGCGTACCCCGGTCCATCCTCGCCGAATACGCAGAGTCCCATCTGTAAGTGCCAGGGCTTGTCTGAAAAGTAGCCGAGCGAAAGTCAGGCAAGGCAAGAATCCGTGAGGAAGCGGAGTTTACGAGTGGTAAATGAGCATTCCGAACGGATTTTTAACGCAGCATGACCGAGCGCAGGCACTTTTCAGACACAGCCCACGATCCCCGTCTGGTCACGGGCGGGGATCAAATCCCCAGCCGCAGGTCTACAATGGCAGGTCCTTTCCAGGAGTCATGCCGTGCTGACCCATCTCGATTCCCAAGGCCGTGCCAACATGGTCGATGTCACCGACAAGCAGGTGACCTTCCGTGAAGCCACCGCCGAAGCCCGGGTGCGCATGCGTCCGGAAACCCTCGACCTGATCCAGAACGGCGGCCATCCCAAGGGCGACGTCTTCGCCGTGGCGCGTATCGCCGGCATCCAGGCAGCCAAGAAGACCGCCGACCTCATCCCGCTCTGCCATCCGCTGATGCTGACCGGTGTCAAGGTCCAGCTAGTCGCCGAAGCCCCCGATGGGGTGCGGATCACCGCCACCTGCAAGCTATCCGGTCAGACCGGCGTGGAGATGGAGGCTTTGACCGCCGCCAGTGTCGCGGCCCTGACCCTCTACGACATGTGCAAGGCGGTCGATCGCGGCATGACCATCGAGGCGGTGCGGCTGCTGGAAAAGAACGGTGGCAAGAGTGGCCACTTCCGCGCCGAGGAGCAACCGGCATGATCCGCGTGCAATTCTTCGCCCGCTATCGAGAAGTGCTGGGCCTCGCCGAGGACAGCCTGGCCTGGGAGCCTGGGCTGGCCACCGTTGGCGACCTGCGTGAACACCTGGTCCAGCGCGGCGGGATCTGGGCCGAGACCCTGGGCGAGCGCGGTCTGATGTGCGCGCGCAACGAAGAGCTCTGCGGACTGGCCGAGCCGTTGCGCGAGGGTGACGAGGTCGCCTTCTTTCCGACCGTGACTGGAGGTTGAGCATGACGATCCGTGTGCAGGCCAAGGCCTTCGATCCCGGACAGGAACTCAATGGCCTGCATGCCGCCAACACCGGCATCGGTGCCGTGGTGGGCTTCGCGGGTTACGTGCGGGACTTCAACGACGGCCGGGACGTCGGCGGGTTGTTTCTCGAGCACTTTCCCGGCATGACCGAAAAAGCCCTGGCGCGCATCGTCGAAGAAGCGAACCAGCGCTGGCCGCTGCTCAGGGTCGATATCCTGCATCGCATCGGCCGACTGGAGCCAGGCGAGCCCATCGTCTTCGTCGGTACCGCCAGCGCCCATCGCCAGGCGGCCTTCGAGGCCTGCAATTTCGTGATGGACTATCTCAAGACCCGCGCCCCCTTCTGGAAGAAGGAAGACACCTCCGAGGGACCGCGCTGGGTGGAAGGTCGCGCCAGCGACCAGGATGCCGCGGAGCGTTGGGCGAAGGGGTAACGGAGCAGGGTGGAAAACCGCGTCAGCGTTTTCCACCTGCTGCCTCAAGGCTGGCGGTGGATGAGGTTACGCCGTCATCCACCCTGCGACGGATTACTTCCAACAGCTGGCAATCACCGCGCGTGCACGCCGGTAACACTTATCGCGGCCATGGGCCGCTCCTACAGGGGCGCGATACAGGTGTAGGAGCGGCCCATGGCCGCGATAAGAGAGGTTCAGCAAGCGGTCGCGTTGATAGGCCGCTTAGAGTGGCGTTCCAACGCGTCTGCCTCAACGCTGCCGCGGCACCGGCTTGAGCAACTCGGCTGGCGGCATCTCGCAACCGATCTTGCGGCCCAGCAGGGCTTCAATGGGCGGCAGGGCGAAGGAGTCGTCCTCGCCGGCAAAGCTGATGGAGGTGCCGGTGGCGCCGGCACGACCGGTACGGCCGATGCGGTGCACGTAGTCGTCCGGGTCTTCCGGCAGGGTGAAGTTGATCACGTGGCTGATGCCGTCGACGTGGATGCCGCGGCCGGCCACGTCGGTGGCTACCAGCACGCGGATCTTGCCGGCACGGAAGCCTTCCAGGGTCTTGATGCGCTTGTGTTGAGGCACATCGCCGGACATCTGGGCGGCGCTGATGCCGTCCTTGGTCAGGCGCTCCTCGATGCGGCGCACCTCGTCACGCCGGTTGGCGAACACCATCACCCGCTCCCAGTTGTTCTGGGCGACCAGGTTGTAGAGTAGGCGGTACTTGTCGCTGGAGGACACGGCATAGACGTGCTGCTCGACGGTGTCGCTGGCCACGTTTTCCGGCTCGATCTCGACGATGGCCGGATCGGTGGTCCACTGCCGCGCCAGATTCATCACGTCGTCGGTGAAGGTGGCGGAGAACAGCAGGGTCTGGCGTTCGCTCTTGGGCGGGGTCTGGCGAATGATCTGGCGAACCTGGGGGATGAAGCCCATGTCCAGCATGCGGTCGGCCTCGTCCAGCACCATGACCTCGACCATGTCCAGGTGCACCTCGCCGCGCTGGTTGAAGTCCAGCAGACGGCCCGGGGTGGCGACCAGAATGTCGCAGTAGCGCGCTTCAAGCTGCTTGAGCTGCTTGTCGAAGTCCATGCCGCCGACAAAGCTCATGACGTTGAGCCCGGTGTACTTGGCCAGGTCCAGGGCGTCGTTGGCGATCTGCACCACCAGTTCGCGGGTCGGCGCGATGATCAGCGCCCGTGGCTCGCCCATGTATCTTTCCTTGGGCGGCGGCGTGGTCAGCAGCTGGGTGATCGTCGAGATCAGGAAGGCGGCGGTCTTGCCGGTGCCGGTCTGGGCACGGCCGATGGCGTCCTTGCCCTTGAGGGTGAAGCCCAGTACTTCCGCCTGGATCGGCGTGCAGTAGGGAAAGCCAAGGTCATGGATGCCGTGCATCAGCCGCGGATCCAGCTTGAAGTCATGGAAGCGCGTCTTGCCTTCCTGCGGTTCGACCGCGAAGTCTTCCAGTTTCCAGGTGTCGACCGGCTTGGGCTTGCGCGGGCTGCGCTCGCGGCGCGGCTTGGCGGATTTTTCCGCCTGGGCGCGAGGTTCCTGTTTTTCGGCCTGGGCACGCGGCTCCTGGCTACGGGATTCGCCTGAGGTGCGCGGTTTGCGTGGCACACGCTCGGCCTGAGGCTCGGGCGCGATGGGTGCAGGAGAGGAGGGGGCTGCAGGAGCGACGCTGGGGGTAGCTTGGGGCGCAGGGGAGGGAGTCGGCTGAGCGACCTCCTGATCCTTGCCCAGAAATTTTTTGAGTGCCTTGAGCACGGAGGGTCTCGATCATCGAAAGCGGAATGAGACCGCAGTGTAAAGCAACCGACGTGCCCGGCAACAACTACCTGCCGAACGCAGGCGCAATCCGGTCAGCCACTGATCCGATTGCGCCCGGCATCCTTGGCCTGGTAGAGCGATTTGTCCGCACGTCCGACCAGTTCATCCAGGGAGTCGGCCTTGCGCATCTGCGCCAGGCCGATGGAGACGGTGACCCCCGGCAGCCTGCCGCAGGGCGAATAGAAGTCCTTGATCTCCGCCAGGCTCTGGCGCAGGCGCTCGGCGATGGCGATCGCTTCGTCGCGATCGATTTCCGGCAGCAGGATGACGAACTCTTCACCGCCATAGCGCGCCATGCTGTCCTTGGGCCGCAGCTGGTCGCGCAGGGTGTTGGCGACCAGGCACAGGGCATAGTCGCCCGCCAGGTGGCCATGGGTATCGTTGTAGCGCTTGAAGTGATCGACATCCAGCATCAGCAGGCTCAGCGGCTGCCGGTTGAAGGCGCAACGGGTGCTTTCGCGCTCGAACAGCTGCTCGAGACGCCGACGGTTGAAGAGGCCGGTCAGGGTGTCGACATTGGCGTTGCGTTCGGTGTCGACGATGAGCTGATTGCCACGACGCATCCGCTCGCAGAGGATGCCGAGCAGGTTGTGCATGGCCTTGGAAGAGCGTTCGATCAGCTCCAGCACCAGGTCGCGATGCAGGCAGAGCACCAGGGTATCGGCTTCGGCGATGACATGGGCGCTGGGCCGCTCGCTGTCCATGAAGCTGATTTCGCCCGAGCACTCACCCGGACCGAGCAGATAGATGGGCGGATTTTCCGGCGAACCCAGGTGGACCCGCAGGCGACCTTCCAGCACGAGGTACATGTACTGGTTGATCATGGCGGGCGAGAGCAGGCACTCACCGGCGACCAGGCTGCGGGTGGCCGAGCGGGCGATCAGGGCTTCCAGCAGATGGGTCTCCACGCCCTTGAACAGGCGCAGGTCCTTCAGGGAAGCGACCGGGACTTCGGCCAGCCAGGCCGACAAGGGGGCGGCCATCAAAGGATCACCCCGGGGGCTGAAAGGAAAACTCGGGCCATAGCTGCTCCATGCACATCACGACCTTCAGGCACCCCTACTGGACCGGATGGGTACCCCAAAGTTCGTTCGCTTTGCCCTTTCCAGGCCTCCCTTCGCCCCCAGATTCCGCAAATTGTCGACCGGTTTCCAAAAACGAAGCGGTCCGCTGATTCGCGCTTTATTTTCCGCCGAGACGTGCCAGCAGCCAGTCCCGGATATCCTGGATTTCCGCCGGAATCACCTCGTGGCGCATGGGATAACTGTGCCAGAGCGCTTCCACGCCCGCGGCCACCAGCGCCTCGTAGGCGGCGCGCCCGAGGGCCAGGGGAACCACATCGTCCTGGTCGCCATGCAGGCACAGCGCCGGGGTCGCCCCACCGCGATTGACCTGGGCGTCTTCGAAGCTGGGCGCGTAGGTCGACAGCGCCATGACCCCACCCAGGGTGGGGCAGGAGGTGTTGTAGGCGGTATGCAACACCACGGCGCCACCCTGGGAGAAACCGGCCAGCACGATGCGTTCGGCGGGAATGCCCTGGGCCTGCTGGGTCTCGATCAGGCCTCGTACCGTGGTGGCCGATGTTTCCAGCTGGGCGCGGTCGATGGCCCGGGCAGGATTCATGGCCAGGATGTCGTACCAGGAGGGCATGGCCCAGCCGCCATTGATGGTGACCGCCTGGGTCGGTGCCTGGGGCAGGACGAAACGGGTCGAGCTCAGGCTGCGCTGCAACAATTCGGCAACGGGTTCGAAGTCATGCTGGGTTGCCCCCAGGCCATGCAACCAAATGACGCAGCTATCGGCGGTTCCGCTGGGCGATTCCAGCACAAGAGGCGAATTTTCCAAGGCTTTGCTCCAGTTTGGTGCCACTAAAAATGGGTGTGGTAACAGATGGTGCGCAAAATGCGTGTCGCATTTTCGTAATTTAGTTGTCCGGCTTTTTGCTCGAAGTCTCGCGATTGCCGGGTTTGAGCCAAGTGAGCATCTGTCGCATTCACTGGTCCGCAAATTGCCTCATCTAGGCTGCGGCCAGGTAGTGCACTAACAGGTAACACTGACTCACTGCTTCGTCATGCCTTCCAGTGCGTCTCCTTCTTCCTTTGATGAAGGACGCCCAGGGATCGGGTGGGCGGGTTCCACGGCAATCAGGCGAGAGACATCGTGCTGCCGTGCGACTGGAACGTAATTCATAAACAAAGTGGAGCTTATCGATGAAGATGGTGAAGTCTACCCTGGCAATTCTGACCACCGCCGCTGCTCTTGGCCTGTCCGGCATGGCTCACGCAGGCGCTACCCTGGATGCGGTGAAGAACAAAGGTTTCGTGCAATGCGGCGTCAGCGATGGCCTGCCGGGCTTCTCCTACACCGATTCCAAGGGTGACTACAAGGGCATCGACGTCGACGTATGCCGCGCCGTGGCCGCTGCGGTCTTCGGTGACTCCACCAAGGTTCGTTTCACTCCCCTGACCGCCAAGGAGCGCTTCACCGCGCTGCAATCCGGCGAGATCGACGTGCTGTCGCGCAACACCACCTGGACCAGCTCCCGCGATGGCGGCATGGGCCTGATCTTCGCCGGGGTCACCTACTATGACGGCCAGGGCTTCCTGGTGAACAAGAAGCTGGGTGTGAAGAGCGCCAAGGAACTGGACGGCGCCACCGTGTGCATCCAGGCCGGTACCACCACCGAACTCAACCTGGCCGACTACTTCCGTTCCAACGGCATGAAGTTCACCCCCATCACCTACAGCACCTCGGACGAGAGCGCCAAGTCGCTGGAAGCGGGTCGTTGTGACGTCCTGACCTCCGACCAGTCGCAGCTGTACGCCCAGCGCAACAAGCTGTCCAAGCCCGACGACTATGTCGTGCTGCCCGAGGTGATCTCCAAGGAGCCCCTGGCACCGGCCGTCCGTCGTGGTGACGAGGACTGGCTGACCGTGGTCAAGTGGTCGCTGTTCGCCCTGGTCAACGCCGAAGAGCTGGGTCTGACCTCCGCCAACGTCGAGGCCCAGGCCAAGGACTCCAAGAACCCTGACGTACGTCGTCTGCTGGGTGCCGATGGCGAATTCGGCAAGGATCTGAAGCTGCCGAAAGACTGGGCGGTGCAAATCGTCAAGCAGGTCGGCAACTACGGCGAAGTCTTCGAGCGCAACGTCGGCATGGGCAGCGATCTGAAGATCAAGCGTGGCCTCAACGCCCTGTGGAATGCAGGCGGTCTGCAGTACGCCCCGCCGGTCCGTTGATCTCGGCGCCTTAGTCGCCGACCACCTTCCGGATGTGCAGATTCTCGCCCTGCAGCGTTCCCCGCGCTGTGGGGCGAGAATTTAATGAGGCTTCTAGTAGATGCAAAACGTTAGCAAACCGTCCTCGCCGGTCCGTGGGTCTCTGCTCACCGATCCGCAGGCACGCTCCTGGTTGTTCCAGATCGTGGCCGTGATCGCCGTTGTGGCCTTCGGCTGGTTCCTGTTCACCAACACCCAGGCCAATCTCGCCAACCGGGGTATCACCTCCGGCTTCGGCTTCCTGAACAATACCGCCGGCTTCGGCATTCCCCAGCACCTGATTCCCTACAGCGAAGGCGACACCTACGGGCGGGTCTTCCTGGTCGGACTGCTCAACACCCTGCTGGTGTCGGTCATCGGTATCTTCCTGGCGACCATCATCGGTTTCACCGTGGGTGTGGCCCGGCTGTCGAACAACTGGCTGCTGCGCAAGGTCGCCACGGTCTACATCGAGACCTTCCGCAACATTCCCCCGCTGCTGCTGATCTTCTTCTTCTATTTCGCCGTGCTCGCGCCCCTGCCAGGTCCGCGCCAGAGTCTGAGCCTGGGCGAAGCCTTCTTCGTCAACAACCGCGGTCTGTACATGCCCGCGCCGATCGCCGATGCCGGGTTTCTGCCCGGCTTGATCGCGCTGCTGATCGCCATCGTCGCCAGCGTGGTGGTGGTGCGCTGGGCGCGCAAACGGCGGCATGCCACGGGCCAGCGCTTCCCGGTGCTGTGGACCGTACTGGCGCTGCTGATCGGGATCCCGCTGCTGGCGGCCCTGGTCTTCGGCAGGCCGTTGCACTGGGAGGTGCCGGAACTGCAGGGCTTCAACCTGCGCGGCGGCTGGGTGATCATCCCCGAGCTGGTGTCCCTGGCGCTGGCCCTGTCGGTCTACACCGCGGCCTTCATCGGCGAGACGGTGCGTGGCGGCATCCAGGCGGTCAGCCACGGTCAGACCGAGGCGGCCAGTTCGCTGGGGCTGCGTCCGGGGCTGACCCTGCGGCTGGTGATCATTCCCCAGGCCTTGCGGGTGATCATTCCGCCGCTGACCAACCAGTATCTGAACCTGATGAAGAACTCGTCGCTGGGTGCCGCCGTCGGCTATCCGGAGATGGTGGCGCTGTTCGCCGGCACCGTTCTGAACCAGACCGGTCAGGCCATCGAGACCATGGCCATCACCATGAGCGTCTACCTGGCCATCAGCATCAGCATCAGCATCCTGATGAACTGGTACAACAAGCGCATCGCGCTGATCGAGCGTTAAGGAGCGCGTATGAGTAACCAGACCCATACTTTCAAACCGGACCTGCCGCCGCCGCCTTCCAGCGTCGGTGTCCTGGCCTGGATTCGGGGCAACCTGTTTTCCAGCATCGGCAATACCCTCCTGACCCTGTTCGGTCTCTACCTCGTCTGGCTGATCGTGCCGCCGGTGGTGAACTGGGCCTTCATCAATGCCACCTGGAGCGGCAGCACCCGTGCCGATTGCGTGCCAGGCGGTGCCTGCTGGGTGTTCATCAAGGAGCGCTTCGGGCAGTTCATGTACGGCTTCTACCCTGGCGATCAGCGCTGGCGCGTGGATCTGACCGTGGTGATCGCCGTGATCGGGGCGATTCCGCTGTTTCTCGACAGCTTCAAGCACAAGGCCCGCTACGGCCTGGCCCTGCTGGTGATCTATCCGCTGGTGGCCTTCTGGCTGCTGTATGGCGGTCTCGGTCTGCGCGTGGTGCCCTCCAGCGAGTGGGGCGGCCTGATGCTGACCGTGGTGATCGCCGCGGTAGGCATCGTCGGCGCCTTGCCGCTGGGCATCCTGCTGGCCCTGGGGCGCCGCTCCAAGCTGCCGGCGATCAAGGTCATCTGCGTGACCATGATCGAGTTCTGGCGGGGGATCCCGCTGATCACGGTGCTGTTCCTGTCGTCGGTGATGCTGCCGCTGTTCCTGCCCGATGGCATGAACCTGGACAAGCTGCTGCGCGCCATCGTCATGGTGATCATCTTCGAGGCGGCCTATATCGCCGAGGTGGTGCGAGGTGGCATGCAGGCCATTCCCAAGGGGCAGTACGAAGCTGCTGCGGCCATGGGCCTGGGCTACTGGCGGACCACCGGCCTGGTGATCCTGCCGCAGGCGCTCAAGCTGGTGATCCCGGGCATCGTCAACACCTTCATCGCGCTGTTCAAGGATTCGAGCCTGGTGGTCATCATCGGCCTGTTCGACCTGCTCAACAGTATCAAGCGCGCCACCTCCGACCCGGCCTGGCCTGGTCTGTCCACCGAAGGCTATGTGTTCGCCGCCCTGGTCTTCTGGATTTTCTGTTTCGCCATGTCCAGCTACTCCGCCCGTCTGGAGCGCAAGCTGAACACCGGCCACAAGCGTTAGGAGTCAATAGATGAATGTAAGCAACAAGCAGCCGGTCGACAGCAGCAAGGTCATGATCCAGCTGAAGGACGTGAACAAGTGGTACGGCCAGTTCCACGTGCTCAAGGACATCAACCTGACCGTTACCCAGGGCGAGCGTATCGTGCTGTGCGGACCGTCCGGCTCGGGCAAGTCCACCACCATCCGCTGCATCAATCGCCTGGAAGAGCACCAGAAGGGCCAGATCATCGTCGACGGTACCGAGCTGACCAACGATCTCAAGCAGATCGAGACCATTCGCAGCGAAGTCGGCATGGTGTTCCAGCACTTCAACCTCTTCCCGCACCTGACCGTGTTGCAGAACTGCACCCTGGCGCCCATGTGGGTGCGCAAGCTGCCGAAGAAGCAGGCCGAAGAGATCGCCATGCACTACCTGCAGCGGGTGCGCATTCCCGAGCAGGCCAACAAGTTTCCGGGCCAGCTGTCCGGCGGCCAGCAGCAGCGCGTGGCCATCGCCCGGGCGCTGTGCATGCAGCCGCGCATCATGCTGTTCGATGAGCCGACCTCGGCGCTCGATCCGGAAATGGTGAAGGAGGTGCTGGACACCATGATCGGCCTGGCCCAGGACGGCATGACCATGCTCTGCGTGACCCACGAGATGGGCTTTGCCCGCACCGTGGCCAACCGGGTGATCTTCATGGACAAGGGCGAGATCGTCGAACAGGCCGCGCCGGACCAGTTCTTCGACAACCCGCAGAACGAGCGCACGCGGCTCTTCCTCGGCCAGATCCTGCACTAGGAAGCGACCGGGGCGGACGTGCTCCGCCCCGGTCGTCCTGCGAACCCAGTCACGGGCGTTCGGCGGGAAGGCGGGCAAAGGACAGCAAGGCGCGGTATCCTCGATGTTTGGCGCCCGGTTTCCGGGGTCGGCGGTCAAGGCCCGCCTTGCCGTTCACCGGCTTCATTGTCGATTTCGTAGCGTATTGCCAGAACAGGCGGTGCGCTGGACAGTCGAAGCCGTCATCATAGAGAGACGCCCGTGAACTCCATTTCCCATCCGCTCATGCTGACAAAAGCCAAGGCCTGGGGCGCCCATGCGGTGACCTCCAGTGGTGTGATCCTCGCGCTCCTGGCGCTGCTCGCTCTGGTCGACGGTCAACCCAAGGGTTGCCTGATGTGGCTCGGCATCGCCCTGCTCGTCGACGGGCTCGACGGTACCCTGGCGCGCAAGTTCGAAGTCAAGCGGGTCCTGCCCCATTTCGACGGCTCGGCGCTGGACCTGGTGGTCGACTACCTGACCTATGTGTTCATTCCGGCGATCTTCATCTATCGCTTCGTTCCCTTGCCGCCGCACTTCGAGCTGGTGGCGGTGGGCATCATCCTATTGTCGTCGCTGTTCTGTTTCTGCAATGTGAACATGAAGAGCGCCGACAACTATTTCGTCGGCTTTCCCGCGGCCTGGAATGTGGTGGCGCTGTATTTCTACGTGCTGGACCTGGCGCCCTGGTTCAGCATGGCGGTGGTGCTGGTGCTGGCCGCCCTGACCCTGACCCGGGTCAAGTTCCTGCATCCCTTCCGCGTGCGTCAGCTGATGGCCTTGAACATCGCCGTGACCTCCATCTGGCTGCTCAGCAGCGCCATGATGGTGTTCGTGCATCCCGACAAGCCGCTGTGGCTAATGGTCCTCTGGTTCGCCAGCGGCATCTACTTCGTCGGCGTGTGCGTCTGGCGTACCGCCCGGGAGTGGTTCGCCTGACGGTGAGCGATGACCCCCTGCCACCCGCGCGCACCTGGTATGTCTACCTGGTGCGCGCCGAGAATCAGGCGCTCTATTGCGGCATCAGCGATGATCCCGAGCGCCGTTTCGCCCAGCACCGCAGTGGCCGCGGTGCCCGCTTCTTCGCTTCCAGCCCGGCCCAGGCGCTGGTCTATGTGGAAGCCTGCGGCGACAAGTCGACCGCCCTGCGCCGTGAAATCCAGATCAAGAAGCTACCCAAACGAGCCAAGGAAGCCCTGGTGCTGGCCCTGTCCGGCACCTCGCCCGTGGCTGATTCAGGAGTGCTGTCATGTCCGAGCTGATTCTGCATCACTATTGGCAATCGCCCTTCGCCGAGAAGGCGCGCCTGCTGCTGGGTTTCAAGGGGCTGGCCTGGCGTTCAGTGATCATTCCGCGGATGCTGCCCAAGCCCGAGCTGGTGGCGCTCACCGGAGGCTATCGCAAGACCCCGGTGCTGCAGGTGGGGGCCGATGTCTATTGCGACACGGCGCTGATCGCCCGCCGGCTGGAGGCGGAGAAGGCGGTACCGGCGCTTTTTCCGGAGGGTCAGGAAGCGGTCGTGGCCGCCTTTGCCGGCTGGGCGGATTCGGTACTGTTCCAGCATGCGGTGGCGCTGATGTTCCAGCCGGAGATCATGGGGCCGCGCCTGGCAACTCTGCCGCCGGAGCAGGCCCAGGCCTTCATGGATGACCGCAAGGCGCTGTTCAGTGGTGGCAGCCTGAGTCGTCTGACACCCGAGCAGGCCCGGCAACAGCTGCCAACCCTGCTGACCCGGCTGGAAACCCAGCTCGGGCGCAGCGCTGGCGAATTCCTGTTTGGCGCGCCTTCGCTGGCCGACATCGCCCTGGCGCACAACTTCTGGTTTCTCAAGAGCACACCACAACTGGCGCCCCTGATCGACGAGCGTCCCGAGATCGCCGCCTGGTTCGCCCGGGTGCTGGGGTTCGGTCATGGTACCCATGAGGAACTCGGCGCCGCCGAGGCGCTGGAGATCGCCAGGACCGCGGAGCCGCTGGCCTTGCCGAGCGACCAGGCCGTTGCCGTGGAAGGCTTCGCCTGGGGTGACCGGGTGAGCGTGGCGGCGACCGACTATGGGGTGGATCCCGTGGTGGGCGAGCTGGTGCATGCCGACAGCGAAGCCCTGGTGATCCGTCGCCACGACGCGCAACTGGGGGCGCTCCAGGTGCATTTCCCGCGACTGAATTTTCGCGTCAGCGCCGCAGGCTAGTGAGCCTGGAATGCAAAACGGCGCCCTGGGGCGCCGTTTTGCATTCCAGGGCCGACCGCTCAGTCGGGGCGACGCATGCGGAACAGTGCGGCCTCGGTGATCTCGAAATAGTCGGCCGGGCCACCGCCGCGCACGATGGGGCGGGCAGCCGCGGTCTGGTAGATGCCATCCTTGAGCAGGCGCTTGTCGATATGGGCGGCGACCACCTCACCCAGCACCAGCCACTGATCCAGTTCGTCCCCGGAAGCGGTCTTGAGGCGGACGACCTGGCTCAGCTTGCACTCGAAGGCCACCTGGGCCCGGGCGACCCGCGGCACCTTGACGACGCTGGAGGGTGCAGGCTCGAGGCCGGCCAGAGCGAATTCGTCCACCTCGGGTCCGACCATGGCGCTGCTGGTGTTCATCTCCTCGGCCAGTTCACGGGTGGCCAGGTTCCAGACGAACTCGCCCGTGCGCTCGATATTGGCCACGCTGTCCTTGTAGCCCTGGCTGGAAAAGCCGATCAGCGGGGGCTTGTAGTTGAAGGCATTGAAGAAGCTGTAGGGCGCCAGGTTGAGAACGCCGCTTTCGCTATGGGAGGAGATCCAGCCGATGGGACGGGGCGCGATGATGGCGTTGAAGGGATCATGGGGCAGGCCGTGGCCCTGGCTGGGTTCGTAGAAGTGGTAATCGATGCTCATCGGGATTCCTTCAGGGGGTGAGTTCCAGGATCTCGGCCTGGAGCTGGCCGGCATCCAGGGTCAGGCGGCCGACGCTGATCGGCAGCCGAAAGCGCCGCGGGCCAGCGCTGCCGGGGTTTATGTAGAGTACGCCAGCCCGCTCTTCGATCAGCGGCTTGTGCGAATGGCCGCTGACCACCACCCGCACCTTGGCACCGGCGGCCGCCAGATCCAGCTCGGGCAGGATGTGCAGCATATGGATGTCGACGTCGGCCAGGGTCAGGGTGACGCGCTCCGGGATGTCGTCGGCCCAGGGCAGGTCGTCGTTGTTGCCGCGGACCACCGCCAGCGGCGCCAGCTCGCGCAGGGCGTCGAGGATGTCGGGCTTGCCGATGTCACCGGCGTGCAGGATGAAGTCGCTGCCGGCCAGGGCTTCCAGCGCCTGGGGGCGAAGCAGGCCATGGGTATCGGCGATCAGGCCGACGCGATAGGGGCGAGACGCGTGGGGTAGGGGGGCGTTCATGGGGCTCGGTATCTCTCAAGGCCTTCAGCGGGATCGCCATCGATCACGGGGCTGACGCTTCAGTTGAGAGGTGTCCGGACACCCAGGAGTTCTACGCGGAAGCGAAACGCTGGGCGGTGGTCCGCGCGAATCGAGGAACGGCTGTCCTGACCCAGACCCAGCGCGCCGTAGCGCACGGCTGAGCAAAGGCTGGCGGCAGAGACGCCTCGTCGAGGAGCGTCCGGTAGGGCGCCTTCACGGGACCGAAGCTGCTAGAGGTCGAGCACCAGATTGGACGTGGGCCTGCTGCAGCACAGCAGTCGCAACCCGCGGTCGATCTCGCGCTGGCGAATGCCACCGGCATGCCGCATCTCCACCTGGCCTTCGAGCAGGGCCGTCTTGCAGGTACCACAGAGGCCTTGCCCACAGGAGGAGGGCACGATGACACCCGCGCGCCTGGCGGCGCTGAGCACTGTCTGGTCGCCCGCCATGCTGAACACCTTGCCCGAGCGGGCCAGGGTGACGGTGAACAGGGCCGCGCCGACCGCGGTAGGCGCGATTTCGGCGGGGGCCGCCGGACTGCCGATCGTGAAGCTCTCCTGGTGAAAGTGGGCAAGATCGAAGCCGCCTTCCTGCAGGGTGCGCTGGACGGCGTCCATGTAGCCCTGGGGGCCACAGATAAAGACCTCCCGTTCGCGGAAGTCCGGCACCAGTCGCTCCAGCAGGGGTAGATCCAGACGGCCGAGCGCGCCCTGCCAGTCCGCTTCGGCGCCGGGTGCCTCGCAGATGGCGAATACCCTGAGGCCAGGTTGTGTGGCCTGCAGGTGCGCCAGTTCGTCGCGGAAGATGATGTCCCGGGGGGTACGGGCACTGTGGACGAAGGCGATGTCCGGATCGCTACCCAGGTCGAAGGCGGCGCGCGTCATGGCCATCAGCGGCGTGACCCCCGAGCCGGCGGACAGATAGAGCAACCTGCGCACCGGATGTCCGACCGGGGTAAAGATGCCTGCCGGGCCGGAAGCCTGCAGCCGGCTGCCAACCTCCAGGTGATCGTGCAGCCAGTTCGACACCGGCCCGCCGGGTACGCGCTTGACGGTGATGGCAAGGCTGAAGGGGCGGGTCGGCGTGGAGGACAGGGTGTAGCAGCGCGACAGCCGCTGGCCGTCGATGGTCAGCGACAGGGTGATGAACTGACCCGGCTCGAAGGCGAGGGCCACGAAGTCGGGACAGCGAAAGACGAAGGTCTTGACGTCGGCGGTCTCGACCCGAATGGCGCAGCATTCGAGGGCCTTCTGTTCGGCACTGCTCCAGGCCGCGCCGAACGCCGACCAGGTCCGGGCGTCGTTGAGGCGGCTGCCTTGCGCGGTGGCCAAGGGGGTGAGCGCGGTCATGGTCATTCCTCACACCCCGTGGGCCGCGAGGCGGGCGGCGTACCAGCGGGTGAATTGCTCGACGTAGGTCTCGGTGAAGGTCGAGAAGGGGCCGGGCACGTAGGCGGGATCCTGGGTGCCGCGCTGGGTGAGGGCGACGAGGCCGGCGTCCTGCAGATTGGTCGCCTGCCAGACCTCGATCAGGGTCTGGAGGTCGTAGTCGACGCCTTCCACGGCCTCGGCATGGACCAGCCACTTGGTCCTGACCAGGGTCTGGTCCGGGCCGAGCGGGATGAGGTAGGAGACCACGGCGTGATCGCTCATCACGTGGGTCCAGGAGTTATGGGTCCAGAAATGCACATCGCCCAGGTCGCGGCGCTGCAGGTCGCCCAGCAGCCGGGTACAGGCCACGCGGGTGGTCAGGGTCTGGGATTCGCCGTGGTTGGCGATGACCAGGCGCTGCGAGCGGAACTGGGTGACGCTGTCTTCTTCCAGGTGCTCCACGGCGGCGCAGAGATGGCCCTGGTCTTCCCAGTCCTGCCGGGCCGCGGCATTCTTCGCCTGATACTCCGCCAGGGCCTGGAGCGATTCCGGACTCATGCCGTCGGTGCAGACGCCGAAGTCTTCCGGCAGGAAGGAGGCGTTCAATTCCGGATGGCCCGCAGCACAGTGATAACACTCGCGATTGTTCTCGATCACCAGCTTCCAGTTGCCGTTCTCGATGATCTCGCTCTCGTGGGCGATCTTGCTGAGCTGCAGGGCGTAGGGTGCGAAGCGGGACGTCATCTCGGACGCGAGCGTAGCGATGTCCTGGGGTGGGTCTTCGCTCAGGCAGACCAGGATATGGGCACCCACTACCCGTACCGCCACCGGCAGGAGGCTGCGACAGCTGGCGTCGAAGTCCTGGCCCATGTGCGCGGCATGCTTCAGTTGGCCGTCGAGGTCGTAGGTCCACTGGTGATAGGGGCAGACCAGCATGCCCACGGTGGACTTGCCCGCCTCCCTGAGCCGCGCGCCCCGGTGCCGGCAGACGTTGCGAAAGGCCCGGATGTTCTCGTCGTCGTCGCGCACCAGGATGATGGAGGCCTTGCCGATGTCGAGGGTGGAGACATCGCCCGGCTCGGGGATGTCCGCGGTCACGCCGACCACGATCCAGTGCCGGTTGTAGAAGATTTCGAGGTCCGTGGCGAAGACGTCTTGCCGGCCATACAGCTCGCCGGGTAGACCATGACCCGGCTGGCGCTGGGCGAGCAGGTCGCGATGGCTCCTGGCAGGGGCGTTATCCATGGGGCACCTCAGGGGAGACGTTGGCCGGGGGTAGGTGGCCGCAGTATCGAAGCGCCCCTGGAAGGGGTCAACGCGCTTTATTGTTAAGCTGGCATGAGTCTGGGTTATGCGATGAAAGCCTTGCTCTAGAGCGGTCCATGGGCGCCTGGCTCGTCGCGTAGCCAGGTCGGCAGCAGCTCGCCCACCACCGACTGGCGACCATGGGGCACCACCAGGTAATAGGCATCGCGCGGCTTGACGATGAAGTCCGTCACCCGGACCAGTTGGCCGTCCGCCAGCAGTGGGGCGACCAGACGCTGCCAGCCCAGGGCGATCCCCAGGCCCTGGGTCGCCGCCCGGATGGTGTCGGCATAGTGGGTACAGCGCAGGCCGATGCGCAGCCGTGGTGGGGTATGGTCCAGGGCGCGGAACCAGGTGCTCCAGGTCATCCAGCCTTCCAGCGTGGCGTCCGAGTCGATCAGCGGACTCTGGTAGAGGTCCGCGATGGAGTGCGGCGCGGCATGGCTCACCAGCCACTCGGGGGCGCAGACCGGAAAGACCTCTTCGTCGAACAGCAGGGTGGCCGTGCCATCATCCCAGCTGCCATCGCCGTAGCGGATGGCCAGATCGGCCTCGCGATGCAGCGGCGGGACCAGGCGCAGCTGGAGATCGGGCAGCAGTGCCTGCAAGGCCGGCAGGCGGGGCATGATCCGCAGATGGGAGAAGGCGCTGGTACAGGCCAGGACGATTTCCTGCTCGGCCTGGCCGTCGAGAATCTTGTCGAAGGTCGCCGCGATGCGCTGCAGGGAATCACCCATGACCAGAAACAGCGCGCTGCCGTCGGGGGTGAGCTGGATGGCCCGGTGCAGGCGGTGGAACAGGCGGGTATCCAGCAGTTCTTCCAAGAAGCGAATCTGCTTGCTGACTGCGGCCTGGGTCACCCCGAGTTCCTGGGCGGCCAGGGTGAAGCTGCCAAGGCGAGCGGCAGCCTCGAAGACCAGCAGGGCATTCATGGACGGGATGAGCCGGCGATAGCCTTTGGAACGTCGCATGGATTCGGAGCGCTGCATGGGAGCCTGCCTTCGCCGGGGCTATGCCTTCAGTCCCGATTCGTCACGGCAGACGCCGTCGAGAAGCAGGAATCCACCTGGGTGCGCAGAGAAAAGCGCGGTGCTGTACAGTTGCTGGACAGTATTGCACGGGATAAGCGGTTGATGGCGCGACAGAGCAAGGCGCGGGACAGGGAAAAGGCCGCCGACAGTGGCTGGCGCGGCTCGGCCGATGGCTGGCTGGAGGCAGCCTACGAGGCCCTGAAGGAATCCGGCATCGATGGCGTCAAGGTGATGCCGCTCGCCAAGCGGCTGAAGCTGTCGCGTACCAGCTTCTACTGGTTCTTCGAGGATCGGGAGCAGCTGCTGGCCGCGCTGCTCGATCGCTGGCGCGACAAGAACACCGGCAATCTGATCCGGCAATGCGAGAGCTATGCGGAAAGCATCGCCGAGGCGATCCTCAATGTCTTCGAGTGCTGGTTGAACGCCGAGCTGTTCGACTCCCAGTTCGAGTTCGCGGTACGCAGCTGGGCGCTGCAATCCGCGGAAGTAACGGAGGCCATCGCCCTTGCCGATCGCACGCGCATGGCGGCGCTTTCCAGCATGTTCCAGCGCTTCGGCTACGACGCCGATGCGGCCGACACCCGGGCGCGGACGCTGTACCTGACGCAGATCGGCTATATCTCGATGAAGACCGCCGAGGGGCTGACCGAACGCTTCCGGCGCATCCCGCACTACACCAGCATCTTTACCGGTGAGCGCCCCACCCAGCGTGAACTCGACCGCTTCTTTGGCAAGTTCGGTTATGCCGAAGCCGAGCCCGGGGTCTTCGTGCCGCTCAGCGAGACCTTCCGCCAGGCGCCGGCAGCGGGCGAGCTCTAGGTCTGTAGGCAGCTAGCCCTGGCCGGCGACCAGGGCGGCTCGCTGGGCTACAGATCCTTCATCAGGCGCAGCGCATCGTAGATCGCCGCATGGGTATTGCGCGCGGCCACGGCATCGCCGATACGGAACAGCTGGAAGCGCCCGGCCGGGTTGGTGACGAGGTTCTGCGGCTTGCCGGCGATCAGGTCCTGGTGCTCCACGGCGCCGTCGTTCTTCGACTGTGGCCGCAGCTCGAAATAGAGATCGTCCAGTGGCACGGTCCCGTGGTTCACCACCACCTGATCGATCACGCGTTCCTTGTGCACCGGGCCGTAGTCGCTCTTGAAGGTGGCGACCAGCCGACCTTCGCGCCGTGCGACCCGGTCGACGCGGTAGGTCACCGTGAAGGTCACGTCGAGGTCCTGCAGCGTCCTCATGTAGGGCACCAGGTTCATGGCCATGACTTCCGCGGAAAAGGCCCGATCCGGGGTGACGATCTCCACCTGGGCGCCGCTCCTGGCGATGACCTCGGCGGCCTGCAGGGCGGCATGATCGCCGGCGTCGTCGAAGATCAGCACCTGACGACCGGGTTTGACGTCGCCGGAGATGATGTCCCAGGTCGAGACGGTGAGGTCGTTGCCCTGGCTGAGGATCTCGGTGTGGGGCAGGCCGCCGGTGGCGACGATCACCACGTCAGGTTCTTCGGCCAGCACCGTGTCGGCCTCGGCCCAGGTGTTGAAGGCGAATTCCACGCCCAGGCGTTCGCACTGGGCCATGCGCCAGTCGATGATGCTGATCATCTCGCGCCGCCGTTCGCTCTGGGCGGTCAGGCGGATCTGGCCGCCGGGGCGATCGGCGGCTTCGAACACCTTGACGCGGTGGCCGCGCTCCCCGGCTACCCGCGCCGCTTCCAGACCGGCCGGGCCGGTACCTATGATCACCACCTTGCGCGGCAGCGCCGCCCTGGGGATGTCGTGCGGCATGGTGGTCTCGCGGCCGGTGGCGGCGTTGTGGATGCAATAGGCCGCGCCCCCCTGGTAGATGCGATCCAGGCAATAGTTGGCGCCGACGCAGGGGCGGATCTCTTCTTCGCGCTTCTCGATGATCTTGCGCACAATATGCGGATCGGTCATGTGCGCCCGGGTCATGCCGATCATGTCGACCTTGCCCGAGGCGATGGCGTGGCGCGCGGTGGCGACGTCGGGAATCTTCGCGGCGTGGAAGGTCGGAAAGCCGGTGGCCGAGCGGATTTCACCGGCGAAATCCAGGTGCGGCGAATTGCGCATGCCCTGGATCGGGATGACGTCGGTCAGGCCGGCATCGGTTTCGATATGGCCGCGGATCACGTTGAGGAAATCCACCAGGCCACTGTCCTTGAGCAGTCGGGAGATGGTCATGCCGTCGTTGGCGTCGATGCCGCCGGGCAGGGTCTCGTCGCCGGTGTAGCGAATGCCCACCAGGAAGTCTTCGCCGCAGCGCTGGCGAATGCCGCGCAGGATCTCGAAGGTGAAGCGCATGCGATTTTCCAGCGAGCCGCCATAGGGGCCGTCCAGGGTATTGGTCAGCGGCGACCAGAACTGATCCATCAGATGGCCGTAGGCCTGCAGCTCCAGGCCGTCGAGGCCGGCGTACTTCATGCGCTCGGCGGCGTCGACGTAGTCCTTGATGATGCGCTCGATATCCCAGTCTTCGATCTGCTTGGGGAAGGCCCGGTGCGCCGGCTCGCGCTCGTGGGAGGGCGACACCACCGGCAGCCAGTCCGCCTTGTCCCAGCGGGTGCGGCGGCCCAGGTGGGTGAGCTGGATCATCACCGCCGCGCCATGCTCATGGCATTCGTCCGTCAGGTCCCGCAGCCAGCCCACCACCTCGTCCTTCCAGGCCAGCACGTTGTTGAACACCGGCGGGCTGTCGCGGGAAACGGCCGCCGAGCCGGCCGTCATGGTCAGGGCGACCCCGGCCTTGGCGCGCTCGACGTGATAGGCGCGATACAGCGCCTTGGGCATGCCGTCCTCGGGATAGGCCGGCTCGTGGGACGTGGTGATGATGCGATTGCGCAGGGTCAGGTGCTTGAGCTGGTACGGCTGCAGGAGCGGATCGGTGGACATCTCGGGCTCTCCGGGCTGAAGACATCAGGCGTGTTTTCACTCAATCTGGGGTGAATGTACATTAGTGTCAATAAATAAATCCATCATGTACATTTCTCTTGCCGACGACGCCGAGCCATGGCTAGGATTGGCCCATCTCAGGTGGTAGCCACGGCCCCAGGGGCCCCAGGAGAGACGATGAAAGTGCTGGTCGCGGTGAAGCGCGCCATCGATCCGAACATCAAGGTGCGGGTGAAGACCGACGGTTCCGACGTCGAGCTGGCGGGCGTCAAGATGGCCTTGAATCCCTTCTGCGAAATCGCCGTCGAGGAAGCCATCCGCCTCAAGGAGAGGGGCATCGCCCAGGAGGTCGTGGTGGTGACGGTCGGCGGCAGCGCCGCGCAGGAGCAATTGCGCGTGGCCCTGGCCCTGGGAGCGGATCGAGCGCTGCTGGTGGAGCTGCCGGGCCCCCTGGAACCCTTGAACGTGGCCAAGGCGCTGACCCGGGTCGTCGAGCGCGAGCGTCCGGACCTGGTGCTGTTCGGCAAGCAGGCCATCGACCAGGAAAACAGCCAGACCGGCCAGATGCTGGCGCAACTCGCCGGCCTGCCCCAGGCCACCTGCGCCTCGTCGCTGAGCCATGCGGCGGGTGAATGGATCGTCGAGCGTGAGATCGATGGCGGGCGCCAGACCGTCGCGCTGCGCTCACCCGCGGTCGTGACCTGCGATCTGCGGCTCAACGAGCCCCGCTATGCCTCGCTGCCCGCGATCATGAAGGCCAAGAAGAAGCCGCTGGAGATGCTTGACGGCACGGCGCTGGGCATCGCGACCAAGACGCATACCCGCTTGCTGGGCGTGCAGCCTCCCATCCAGCGCTCAGCCGGCATCCGGGTCCAGTCCGTCGATGAACTGGTGAGTCACCTCAAACAGCGTGCGGGAGTGCTCTGATGGCTACCTTGATCCTCGCCGAACAGCACCAGGGCCAGCTCAAGGCTGGCACGGCGAACGTTGTCATGGCGGCCAGGGAGCTGGCGCAGCCCATCGAGTTGCTGTTGATCGGGCCAGGTGCTGCCGCGGCGGCGGAGCAGGCGGCGGCCCTGGTTGGGGTGGACCGGGTGCTGGTGGTCGAGACCGCCGCGCCGTGCGCCCCGGAAAGCCAGGCCGAGCTGATCGCCGGGCTGGCGGGCCGGCAGCCCGGGCAGTTGTTGGCCGAGGCCAGCGTCCAGGGGCGTAGCGTCCTGCCGCGGGTGGCAGCCTTGCTGGATGTGGGGATGATCGCCGAGGTCATCGGCATCGACAGCCCGACCGTGTTCCGCCGGCCGATCTATGCCGGCAATGCCATCGCCCGAATCGAATCCCTCGATGAGGTGCAGGTCCTGACGATTCGCGCGTCCGCCTTCGCCCCGGCGGAGCAGGGGGAGCCGCCTTGCCCGATCGTGCGCCTGGAACAGGCGTTGCTACCGGCGGCGAGCCGCGTCGTCAGCGAGGTGCTCAGCACCAGCGCACGGCCCGAGCTGGGCAGTGCCCGCGTGGTGGTATCCGGCGGGCGTGGTCTGGGCAGCCGGGAGAACTTCGCCCTGGTCGAGCGGGTGGCCGATCGACTGGGTGGCGCCGTCGGGGCCTCGCGCGCCGCGGTGGATGCCGGCTTTGCCGGCAACGACCTGCAGGTGGGCCAGACCGGCAAGCATGTCGCGCCCGATCTCTATGTGGCCGTGGGGATCAGCGGCGCCATCCAGCATCTGGCGGGCATGAGCGGTTCCAAGGTCATCGTCGCCATCAACCAGGATGCCGAGGCGCCCATCACCCAGGTGGCCGACTACACCCTGGTGGCCGATCTGTTCCAAGCCCTGCCGGACCTGGAGCGGGCGCTCTAGCAGACGCTTTCTACTCAACAACAACACGTTCTTCGCCTTGAGACTGCCAGCAACAACAACACTACAAACGCCGGAGATAGAGCTGATGAATGTCGTACAGAACATGAAGCGCAAGGTGCTGGGTCTGGTCGCCGTGGTGGGCCTGACGATCGCCAGCCAGGTAGTCCAGGCCGCCCAGGGACCGGTCCGCATTGGCTGGGTCAACTGGTCGGACGCGGAAATCACCGCGAAGCTTGCCCAGGTCGCCATCGAAGACCAGCTGAAGTTGCCGGTGAAGCTGGTGCAGGCTGACATCGGCATCCAGTTCCAGGCCATGGCCAATGGCAGTATCGATCTCATTCCCATGGTCTGGTTACCCACCACCCATGCGGTGTTCGTCGACAAGCACAAGGACCGGCTCACCGATCTGGGCGTGCTCTACGAGGGCAAGCTGGGCATGGCGGTGCCGGAGTCCGTTCCCCAGAGCGAACTCTCCAGTATCGAGGACCTGAAGAAGCCGGAAGTGCGAGCCAAGCTCGACGGCAAGATCCTTTCCTCGGAAGTCGGCAATGGCCAGTACAAGCTGACCGAGAAGGCCTTCGACGTCTATCAGCTCAAGGGCTACAAGATCGTCGCTTCGTCCGAAGTCGGCATGCTCACCGAGATGGATCGCAATCTGAAGCGCGGCAAGTGGTCGGTGATCAATGCCTGGAGTCCGCACTGGATGTTTTCCAAGTGGAAGCTGCGCTATCTCGACGATCCCAAGGGGGTCTTCGGTACAGCGGAGCAGATCCATGCCATGGCGCGCAAGGAATTTCCTGCCGAGTACCCGCAGGTCGCCACCTTCTTTGCCCACTACCACCTGCCGGCCGGCGACTTGCAGCAGCTGATGCTCCAGGCGCGTGACAGTTCCGCCGACAAGGTCGTGGCCGACTACTACGCGGCCCACAAGCAGCTGTTTGCCGACATGTTCAACGCAAAGAACTGAGACGCCACGGACCGACCGGAACGCCCCTGTCCCGCAGGTGCGTCCGGGTCGTTCCCGCTCAGGACGTTGCCAGGACGTCCATGGCACGTGCGCGCGACAGTGGCTGGCGCATGAGCTGGCTCAGCACCGCGGTGGCGCGCTCACGCTGGCAAGCCACGACGCCGACCACCCGGTCTTCGGCCAGCAGCAGGGCGACGAAGGTCTGGTCGCCCAGGCTGCCGTCGAGGTGCATGTCGTCCCACTGGCGGGGATGACCGAGGTATTCGTAGCGCTTGCCGTGATGCAGGGTCCAGAAGAAGGGCACGTCCGCGTAGCGTTCGGCGTGGCCGAGCAGATTGTGCGCCGCCAGGCGGCCGTGTTGCTGGGCCAGGCGCCAGTGTTCGATGCGGGTGGGTTGGCCGGCATGGGGAAAGGTGGCCAGATCGCCGACGGCGTAGAGGCCCGCGGCGGCCTGGAGCTGGGTATCCACCGGGACGCTACCGTCTTCGGCCAGGGGCAGATTGGCCAAGAAGGCGGTCGCCGGGGCGATGCCGGTACCCACCAGGACCAGGTCGGCGGGCAGGTGGGTACCGTCCTTGAGGCTGACCTGGCGCACCTGGTCGTCGCCGGCAAAGCCCACCACCTCGCTGGGAGCATGGAAGGTCACGCCATTGGCTTCATGCAGGGTCTTGAAATGCTGGCCGAGGGTCTCGCCCATCTGCTTGACGAAGGGCAGGGAAGCGGGGGCGACCACGTCCACCGCCAGGCCCTGCTTGCGCAGGGCGGAGGCGGCTTCCAGGCCGATGAAGCTGGCGCCGACGATCACCACGCGGCCTTCTTCAGGCAGATTGGCCAGGATGGCGGCCGCGTCGGCGCGGGTCCGCAGCAGGTGGACGCCCTTGAGCTCGGCACCGGGCACGTCAAGGGGCCTGGGTTCGCCGCCGGTGGCGAGCACGCAGCCGTCGTAGTTCAGGGTCTGGCCGTTGGCGAGTTCCAGCTGGCGGACCTGGGGATCCAGGCGCGTCACCTCGACGTGCAGGCGTTCGATGCGCTGCTGGCGGAAGAAGTCGGCCTCGCGCAGCGGTGGAGCTTCATCGGGGGCCTTGTCGCCCTGGAGGACGAATTTGGACAGGGCGGTCCGGTCATAGGGTTCACCCGGTTCGCGGCCGATCAGCAGCAGGCGGCCGCCAAAGCCGAATTCTCGCAGGGCCGCCGCTACGGCGGTGCCCGCGGCGCCCGCACCGATGACGATGAACAGGCGATCGTCGGACTGGGGCTCCGCCGTCTGCGCGGGCAGGGGCTCGGTCCCGACCAGCACCTCGCCGTCGCGCACGTCCACCGGATAGCGTTGCAAGGCATCCAGCGCCGGTGGTTCGCAGAGGTGGCCATCGTCGACGGCGAAACTCGCCTTGTGCCAGGGACAGACCAGGCGGCCCTGGCAGACCGCGCCCTCGGCCAGCGGCGCGCCGGCATGGGGGCACTGCGCCTGGAAGGCACGTACCTCGTCACCGACGCGCAGCAGCAGGATTGCGGTGCCTTCGATCTCGACCGCGGTACCGCGGTCTTCGCGCAGGTCGGCAAGGTGCGCGACCGGGTGCATGGTTTTCATGGTGGACTCCGGCGCCGTCTGGGGCGCTCTCTCGAATCAGGCTCAGCAGATTCGAGAGAGCGCAGCGGCGCCGGGTTCCGCTCAGGGGGCGGGCGGCAACGGATGACGGTGCGGAACGTCGGGTGCGTCCAGCGGATCGGCGTGGACCAGCACCTCGGCCTGGGGATACTCGGCGCGGATGGCGGCTTCCACCTCATCGCACAGCACATGGGCACGGGACAGGCTCATCTCGCCCGGCAGCTCCAGGTGCAGTTGCACGAACCAGTGATTGCCGGAGAGGCGGGTGCGCAGGTCATGGGCACCTTCCACCCCCGGAACCTGGCAGGCCAGCTGCAGCATGTGCTCGCTGATGTCGGCGGGCAGTTCCTGGTCCATCAGCACGCCAAAGGAGTCGCGGGCGATGCCGTAGGCGCTCCAGAGGATGTAGAGGGCGATGGCCAGGCCGAACAGCGGATCCAGCCAGTACCAGCCGAAGCCGGTCAGCGCCAGGGCGATCAGGATGCCGACATTGAGCAGCAGGTCGGAGCGATAGTGCAGGGCGTCGGCGCGGACCACCGTGGAGTCGGTGAGGCGGATGACGTGCTGCTGGTAGGCCACCAGCACGGCGGTCAGGGCCAGGGAAAACAGGGTGACGGCGATGCCCAGGGCATGGGCACCCAGGGGTTCGGGTTGCTGCAGCCGCCCGATGGCCTGCCAGGCGATGAGCACGGCGCTGACGCCGATGAAGACCGCCTGGGCGATGCCGGCCAGGGACTCGGCCTTGCCATGGCCATAGCGGTGGTCGTCGTCCGCCGGCTTGAGGGCGTAGTGCACCGCCAGCAGGTTGAACACCGAGGCCAGGCCATCGAGCAGCGAGTCGGTCAGGCCGGCGAGCAGGCTGACCGAGCCGCTGAACCACCAGGCCACGGCCTTGGCCAGGATCAGCGTCGTCGCCACCGCCACCGAGGCGGCAGTGGCGCGACGCAGGAGCCGCTCGGTGCCGTGCGGGTCGCTCATCAGGCGCGCGGGGCGAGGCCCAGGCTGGCGAGCTGCTCGTTGCTGCCGCTGCGCTGCAGCAGGCGCGGATCGTCCAGCGGCAGGTTGTGGCCGGTGGCCTGCTGGATGATGGCCTTGAGGCGCGCGCGATCGACGCTGCCATCCGGGTTGACCGCCTTGTTCAGCTCGCTGGGATCGACCTCGGCGCGCTTGTTGTCGGGCAGGTAGATGGCGCCGGTGGCGAAGTCCACGCCAAAGGCGATCAGGCCGGGAATGATGTAGAACAGCAGGCCGATGGCATCGAGGGCGACGATGCCCGGATCGATCCGGCCACTGCCGGTGATCTGGCCGCGGCGCTCGGGATAGAACAGCGAACCGCAAGCGGTCAGCTGGGTGAACAGGGCTGCGGCGAGGACGCCACACACCGCGCGGGTACGCATCGACATAGACAACCTCCGGTTGGATGAGGCCGCCACTATAGCGGCCGGAATCACGGCGGGCGAGACGCTTTAGAGCGACAAACAAAACTACTGCGCGTCTGCCATACAGACGCGTGCAGTGCTCGGAATCCTCATGTACCACTCGTACACTGCGGTTCCTGCGCGCCGCGCGAACCTGCCTGACAGCCGCTCGCTACATTTTGTTAGCCGCTCTTATACTGCCCGCCCCGTTGAGACCACCGGCCGTGCCCAATGACGCCCTTGCCCATCGATGTTGTCCTGCCCGAGCTGCGCCAGGCCCTCGCCCACCGCGATGACTGCGTGCTGGAAGCGCCGCCGGGGGCCGGCAAGACCACCCGGGTGCCCCTGGCGTTGTTGCATGAGCCCTGGCTGGCCGGTCAGCGCATCCTGCTGCTGGAACCGCGCCGGCTGGCGGCGCGCGCCGCCGCCGAGCGCCTGGCCGCGGAGCTGGGCGAAGACGTTGGCGAGACGGTGGGCTATCGCATCCGCCTGGAAAGCCGGGTGGGCCCGCGCACCCGCATCGAGGTGGTCACCGAGGGCATCCTCACCCGACGGCTGCAGGACGATCCGGCGCTGGAGGGCGTCGGCCTGGTGATCTTCGACGAATTCCACGAGCGCAGCCTGGACGCCGACCTGGCCCTGGCGCTGACCCTGAGCGGCCGCGAGCTGCTGCGTGACACCCCGCTCAAGCTGCTGGTGATGTCGGCCACCCTGGAAGGCGAACGCCTGGCTGCCTTGCTGGGCGGAGCGCCGGTGGTGCGCAGCGAGGGGCGCATGTTTCCGGTGACGACCCGCTGGAGCCGACCGCTCGGCCAGGACGAACGCCTGGAGGCGCGGGTGGCCGCCACGGTGCTGCAGGCACTGGACGAGGAGACCGGCAGCCTGCTGGTCTTTCTGCCCGGCCAGGCGGAGATCCGCCGCACTGCCGAGCGCCTGGCGGAGCAACTGCCCGCGGGGGTATTGCTCTGTCCGCTGCACGGCGAGCTGGAGCTGGCCGCCCAGCGCGCGGCCATCGAGCCGGCGCCGGCGGGTACGCGCAAGGTGGTGCTGGCCACCAACATCGCCGAGACCAGCCTGACCATCGAAGGGGTGCGGGTGGTGGTGGACGCGGGCCTTGCGCGCGTGCCGGCCTTCGATCCCGGCAGCGGCATGACCCGCCTGACCACCCGCCGCATCTCCCGTGCCTCGGCGACCCAGCGCCAGGGTCGCGCCGGCCGCCTGGAACCGGGGGTCTGCTATCGACTCTGGTCGGAAGAGCTGCATCAGCAGCTGCCGGCCTATGACAGCGCCGAGATCCTCCAGGCCGATCTGGCCGGTCTGGCCCTGCAACTGGCGCGCTGGGGCATGAGCGCCGAGGAGCTGGCCTGGCTCGATCCCCCGCCCGCTGCCGCCCTCGCCCAGGCCCGCGATCTGCTGCTGCGGTTGGGCGCCCTGGACGACCAGGGCGTGCTCACGCCTCACGGCCAGGCCATGAGCGGCCTGCCGGCCCATCCGCGGCTGGCCCACCTGCTGTTGCGCGGTCAGGCCTGGGGCCTGGCCGAGCGTGCCTGCGAGATCGCCGCGCTGCTGGGCGAGCGCGACCTGACCCCGGGGCAGGGCGCCGATCTGCACACCCGTCTCCTGCTGCTGGCGGGCGAAGGCCGGGGGCCGCGCGGCGGCGTGGCGCGCATTCGTCAGCTGATCCGCCAGTATCGCGGCCTGTTGCGCGGCCCGGCCGGGCAGCCGGTGGCCGATCCCGAGCATCCGCGCTGGACCGGCGCTTTGCTGGCCTGCGCCTATCCGGATCGCATCGCCCAGCAGCGCAAGGCCGGCGGCCAGGACTATCGCCTGGCCAATGGCCGGGCCGCCAGCTTTGGCGAGCCGGATGGGCTGATGAAATCGCCCTGGCTGGTGGTGGCCGACCTGGGCAGTCGCCAGGGGCAGCGCGAAGAGCGCATCTACCTCGCCGCCGAACTGGATCCGGCGCTGTTCGAAGGGCCGCTGGCCGAGCAGGTGGTGAGTCACGACGAACTGGACTGGGATGAACGCGAGGGGGTGCTGCGTGCGGAACGCCAGCGGCGGATCGGCCAACTGGTGCTGAGTCGCGAGCCGCTGAAGAATCTGGACGCCGCCGCCCGCAGCCGGGCGCTGCTCGGGCTGGTGCGGCGCAAGGGCCTGGAGTTGCTGCCCTGGACGCCGGACTTGCGCCAGTGGCAGGCGCGGGTGGCGCTGCTGCGCCAGCTGGACCTGCAGCAGAAGCAGACGAGCGACTGGCCGGATGTGAGCGACGCCGCCCTGCTGGTCAGCCTGGAAGACTGGCTGCTGCCCTATCTGGAGCGCGTCACCCGGCTGGCCCACTTCGCCACTCTGGACCTGGCCGCCATGCTGCAGGGCCTGCTGCCCTGGCCGCTGCCGCGGCAATTGGACGAGCTGGCGCCGCGCAGCCTGGCGGTGCCCTCCGGTTCCAGCATCCGCCTGGACTACAGCGAGCAGCCGCCGGTGCTGGCGGTACGGCTGCAGGAGCTGTTCGGCCTGGCCGACACCCCGCGCCTCGCCGGTGGACGACTGGCGGTCAAGCTGCACCTGCTCTCGCCCGCGCGGCGACCGGTGCAGGTCACCCAGGACCTGGCCAGTTTCTGGGCCAATACCTATGGCGAGGTGAAGAAGGATCTCAAGGGTCGCTATCCCAAGCACTACTGGCCGGACGATCCCTTGATCGCCGAACCCACGGCGCGAGCCAAGCCGCGGGGAACCTGACCGAAGCCCCGAGCGGAACCGCCTGGACGTAGGCCCGACCTGACTGGCCTGGCGTTCCGCACGCTCAACCGTTGCTGCCGGCCGGACGCTTTCGCAGATGATTGGTGGGCAGGGCCGTGGTGTATTTCACCTGGCTCAGGGCAAAGCTCGATCTGATGCTGGCCACGACGGGGATGGACGTCAGGCAGTCGAGCAGGAGCGTCTGGTATTTGCTCAGGTCTTCGCTCACCACCCGCAACATGAAGTCCGCCTCGCCGCTCATGAGGTAGCACTCCATCACTTCCGGGCGCTCCTTGATCGCATTGGTGAAGATCTCCAGGGACTGCTTGTCCTGAAGCTTGAGCGACACATGCACGAAGACGTTGATGGCCAGGTTGAGCGCTGCCGGATCGACCAGTGTCACGGCGCCGCGCAGGACGCCACGCTCCTTCATTTCCGCAACGCGTCGCCAGCAGGGTGAAGCGGAAAGGCCCACGATGTCGGCCAGCTCCGCATTGCTGAGCTCCGCATTTTCCTGAAGCGCGTCGAGGATACGCAGGCTGGCCTCATCGAGCGTCGCTCGGCTCATGGTGAGATTTTCCTATGTTGTTCATTTTGTGGGTAGAACTTACCCATCTTCTATTTTTAGAGGAACAGATAGGTGCGTTTTTTCGCTGGTATCGCCGCATCATGACCCTGGGCAATCTGCTTGCGACAGGGTGGCACCATGAGCGTTTCAATCCAGCATCTGGCGAAAAGCCGCATCAAGGGCCGGGGCATCTCCTCCACCTACCTGTGCCTGGGACTCATGGTGCTGCTGTGGGGCAGTAGCTGGCCGGTGACGAAGCTTGCCCTGCACAGCGTGCCGCCGCTCTGGCTGGCGACCCTCAGATTCGCCAGTGCCGCGCTCTGCCTGTTCGCCTATCTCGGCGTGCGCGGGCAACTCAGGCGGCCCACCCGGCAGGACCTGCCCATCGTCGCCAGCGTGGGCCTGTTGCAGATGATGACCTTTACCGGACTCGGCATGGTGGCGATGGTGCATGTCGACACCAGCAAGGCCGTGCTCCTGGCCTACACCACGCCACTGTGGTGCGTGGTCGTGGCCTGGGTGCTGTTTCGTGAAGCGCCGACCCGGCTGCAGCTTGCCGGGCTGCTGGTGGGGATGGCGGGCGTCGTCGCGGTCTGCTCCCCTGGAGAGCTCGACTGGACGCAGCAGGACACCCTCGTGGGGGCGGCCTTCCTGCTGCTGGCGGCGGTGAGCTGGGCGTTCGTCATCCTGCATGTGAAGCGCCACCGCTGGGTAACCCCGGCCCTGCTCCTGGCGCCCTGGCAGATGCTGTTGGCAACCATCCCCCTGGCGATTGCCGCCTGCCTCGTCGAGGGGCCGCCGATCGCCATCGTCTGGGATCGAACGCTGGTCGAGGCACTGTTGTTCATCGGTCCGATCGCGACGTCGGCCTGCTTCGTCATCTCGGCGGAGCATGGGCGGAGGATCTCCACGTTCGGCATGTCGAATTTCACCCTGGGGGTGCCACTCGTGGGTACCGCCTTCTCCTGTCTGGCGTTTGGAGCGACCGTCTCCCCGCTGTTTCTCACCGGGCTCGGTCTGGTGATCCTGGGGGTCGGGGTCTCGGCCCTGGCTACGCGGACCGGGCGTCGCTAGCGGGGTGTCTCCGCAGTCGCCAGCACATCGTTGGCTGGACGCCTGCGGCCAGGCAGCCAGGGAGCCCCAGCTACCCCACAGGGTCACTGGGTCTGCCAGGCCTTCTGCAGGTTGGACCAGAAGGCCCCGCCATCCTTGAAGGGTACGTTTGCCGCGCCAAAGTCATAGCTGTTCAGGGTGTTCTTGGCGGGTACCGGCATCCGGCTCCAGCTGATCAGTGGCTGGCTGCGCCCCATGTCGTTGGTGGCATCGGGGGAGTGGTCGGCGAAGCCCTTGTAGGTCGCATGATAGGTGACCTTGGGATGGACGCCCTGGGCAAGATAACCGCTGCGACCTCTCCAGATGGGGGGATTGAAATTCACCTGGTATTTGCCGTGGGTGGAATAGTCTATCTTCAATATGGGCGAGCCGACTTTGCACTCATTGGTCCAGACGACGATATCTTCCCAGTCATGGCGATGACCGCCGGCGGCGCCCAGATAGTTCGGCGGCTGATCCTTGGGGAAATACCAGGAATACATGATCGCGCAGTGTTTGAAGTATTCGGCCATGCGCGAATAGACCTGGCCATTGGTGCCGCGACAATGTCCATCCGGAGCGCCCGAGGGATGCAGGCCGCCGCTGACATTGCCCGCGGAATCCACCGCCGGATAGTTGTTGCAGGAGTCCGGACCGTCGGCAATCATCGGCTGATAGTAGTATTCGACGGCGGTGGCGTCGGCACGGATCTGTTGTACCTGATCGTGGTTGATAACGGCGGCGAATACCGGTGACGTCAGGCAGAGTGTCGTGGATACCATCAATAGCGAGATCTTACTGCTCATGAAGAATCTCTCCGCTAAGTAGTAGGGCTGGCGTTCATTCGAAGGCGTGGTGCTTGCCGAAAGTTGCTGTATCGGCAACCAAGTCGAACTTGGTCCGCTGGGATTTTTCCTGGCGCTCTTGTTGGTTTTATTTAACGGCGGTGACACTTGAATGGCAGGTGCGGCCGAAGACAGGGAGCGTTGGCGTAAGGCGACAGGGGGATAACCGATCTGAATGAGTGCAGGTCATTTCCACTGAACGCCCTCCGTCCGAAAAGCCCGGTCGCGGCCGCTGCGCCGGAACCAAGCGGCCGCCGCCCCCGGTCTGAATGCAGACGGGCACTGCCTGCCCGCCCAACCGGAGCGACCCCCATGGCCGACAAGACCCTGCACGACCTTTCCAAAGCGATGCGCGATCTGGATTTCTGCATGCTGACCACCGGCACCGGGCGTTTGACCAGCCGGCCGATGAGCAACAACGGCGACGTCGAATATGACGGGGACTCCTGGTTCTATGCCTACGAGGACTCGGCCAAGATCCGCGACATCGAGCAGGATCCGGCGGTGGGGCTGAGCTTCAGCGAGGGCAAGAGTCTGCTCGGCAAGCCTGGCATCTTCATCGGCATCGAGGGGCATGCCGAGCTGATCCGCGACAAGGCGCAATTCGAGGCTCACTGGACCAAGAGTCTGGACCGCTGGTTTCCCCAGGGTACCGACACGCCCGGCATGATCCTCATCAAGGTGCATGCCGAGCGCGTTCGTTACTGGGATGGGGAGGAAGAGGGCGAGCTGCGCCCCTAGGCTTTGTCTGAAAGGTGCCTGCACTCGGTCATGCTGCGTTAAAAATCTGTTCGGAATGCTCATTTACCATTCGTAAACTCCGCTTCCTCACAGATTTTTGCCTTGCCTGACCCTCGTTCGACGACCTTTCAAACAAGCCTAAAAGCAGGTCGCGAAGGTCTCCACGACCTGCAGACCTTCGACGATGCAGCCCTGGCGCCACTTGTCGAAGGTCAGGCAGGGGTGGGAGGTGCCCAGGGCGATGATGTCGCCGATGGCCAGCGCTGTCCCCGGGGCCACCACCATGAAGGCGTGCTGGTCCATGATGGCCGTGACCGTGCAGCCGCTGACGTCTACGGCGTCGGCAGCGGTCTGGTCCGGTCGGTAGCGGCGCAGTGGCAGCGGCAGGCCGGCATCGTGGGCGATGTCGCGCTTGCCTAGCGCCAGGATGGCGAAACCGGGTTCGGGCATGGACTGTACATGCGCCCAGACCTCCAGCGCCGGTTGCAGGCCCTCGTTCAGACCGGTGCGGGCCAGGACGCCACACTGGGCATCGCGATAGATCCCGTGGTCATGGACCACATAGCTGCCGGGGCGCATGACGGCAAGAAAACGCTCGCGCACTTCCAGCTGGTCGAAGGCGGCGGCGATCAGGTCGTACCAGGCCGAACCCGAGGCGGTGACGATGGGGCGGTCGAGGGCGAAGGCGCCCTGGCCGCGCAATTCCTCCGCCAGGCGCACCAGGGAATCGGCGAAGGCGCGGATGTCGGTGGCCGCCTCGGCGCCATGGATCACCCCCTCGTAGCCTTCGATGCCGGTCAGGTGCAGCGCCGGTTGCCCGGCGATGGCGCGGGCCAGTTCACGCACCTCGGCTTCGCTGCGGCAACCGCAACGGCCGCCAGGTACGCCGTATTCGATCATCACCTGCAGCGCCAGGCCGCGTGCGCCAAAGAAGACACCCAGGGCGGTGACCTGGTCAGGATGATCCACCAGGCAATGGAAGTCGAAGTCCGGATCGGCGGTGAGCAATTCGGCGATCAGCGCCATGTTCGGCGCGCCCACCAGCTGATTGGCCATCAGTACCCGGCGCACGCCATGGGCCTGGGCGGCGCGGGTCTGCACCGCGGTGGCCAGGGTCATGCCCCAGGCACCCGCGGCCAGTTGTCGCTGGAACAGCGCCGGCGCCATGCTGGTCTTGCCGTGAGGCGCCAGTTCGGCACCGCGCTCGCTGGCGAAGGCCTGCATCCAGGCGATGTTGTGGTCGAGTGCGTCCTGGTGGATGACCAGGGCGGGCAGGGCGATGTCGCTGAGCAGGCTGGCGCCAGGACTGGCGGCGCCTTTCTCGGGGGCGTTGAGAGGGGTCATGGATTCTCCTGGCCGCCCAGGCGCTGGGACAGGCGGCGGGCGCTGTCGACCAGCACCTGGCGGTACTCGGCATGGTGGGCCTGGGCGTCGGCGCGGGGCGCCACGATGCACAGGGTGGCGATGCTCAGGCCGCTGGCGTCCTGCACCGGGGCGGCGAAGCAGTGGGTGTAGGTGTCGGCGATGCTGTCGAAGGAAAAGAAGCCTGCGGCGCAGGCGCTGCGGATCTCGGCGATAAAGGTCGCCGGGGCCAGGCGGCTGCCGTCGGGCAGGATGAAGTCGTCCGGATCGATCAGGGCGAGGATCTCGGCATCGCTCAGATGACCGAGCAGCAGTCGTCCGGAAGCGGTCCAGGGAATGGGCGCGTCCTCGCCGACATTGGACGAGATACGAAAGGCGCGGGCGCCTTCCTTCATCAGCGAGACGGTGTACTTGCGGCCGTTGAGCTGGCACAGCTGGGCGGTCTCGCGGGTCTGGGCGACGATGTCGTCCAAGAGCAGCCCGGCCTCGCGGGCCAGATCGAAGTGGCGCAGGTGCGCCTGGCCGAGAAAGTACAGCTCGCGGCCCAGGTAGACCTGACCGTCGTGGCCCACGGCATCGAGCATGTGCCGCTCCAGCAACAGGCCGACCAGGTCGTAGACGGTGGACTTGGGAATGCCCAGGCCGGCGGCGATCTCGTTGGGTCGCAGCGGCCGACCCACCCGCTTGAGGTGATCGAGGATATCGAAGGCGCGGTCCAGGCCGCGGGCGCGCTGGCGGGTAGGTTCGGTCATGGCTCCGGGTTGTCTCAGCTCTTGGGTTTGTAGGCGATGCAGTCGATCTCGACCTTGCAGTCCACCATCATGGAGGATTGCACGCAGGCGCGCGCCGGGGCGTTGCCGGCGAAGTACTCGGCGAACACCTTGTTGAAGCTCCAGAAGTCGCGCGGATCGTCCAGCCAGACGCCGGCGCGCACCACGTGTTCCAGACCGTAGCCGGCTTCGTGGAGGATGGCGATCAGATTCTGCATGGTCTTGTGGGTCTGGGCGACGATGCCGCCGTCGATGATCTCGCCATTCTCCATGGCCACCTGGCCGGAGACGTGCAGCCAGCCATCGGCTTCCACCGCGCGGGCGAAGGGCAGGGGTTGGCCACCTGCGCCGCGTTCGCCGGCGCCGTATCGAGTGATGCTCATAAGGTTGCTCCTGTTACGGGGGAAGGATTCAGAAAGAGGTCCGGCCGAGGAATTCGGCGAGACGGGTGGAGCGCGGCCGCTCGAACAGCTCGCGGGGCGGACCCTGCTCCTCGATGCGGCCCTGGCTCATGAAGACGATGCGATCGGACACCTCGTAGGCGAATCTCATCTCGTGGGTCACCAGCAGCATGGTCATGCCGTCCTGGGCCAGGTCCTTGATCACCGCCAGCACCTCGCCGACCAGCTCCGGGTCCAGCGCCGAGGTGGGTTCGTCGAACAGCATCAGACTGGGATTCATGGCGATGGCGCGGGCGATGGCCACCCGCTGCTGCTGCCCGCCGGAAAGCTGGCCGGGATGATAATCGCGGCGCTCGATCAGGCCGACCCGGCGCAGCCACTGCTCGCCGATGGCCACGGCTTCGTCCTTGCCCATCTTCTTGACCTTGCGCAGGCCGAGGGTGACGTTTTCCAGGGCGGTGAGGTGGGGAAACAGATTGAATTGCTGGAAGGCCATGCCGGTGAGCGAGCGCTGGCGGGCGATCTCGCGCTCTGGCAGGCGCTGGCGGCGACCGCCTTCCTCGCGATAGCCGATGGCCTCGCCGGCCAGCCGGATGCTACCGCCCTGGAAGTCTTCCAGCAGGTTGACGCAGCGCAGCAGGGTGGTCTTGCCCGAGCCGCTGGAGCCGATCAGGGTGACCACGTCGCCGCGATCCAGGGACAGGTCGATGCCCTTGAGCACCTCCACGGCGCCAAAGCTCTTGTGCAGGTCATTGATGCTCAGCAGGGGGACGTTGGAATCGGTCATGGCAGGGTCACCCGTTTTTCCAGATAGCGGCCGAGCCGCTCGATGGCGAAGTTGATGAGAAAGAACAGCAGCCCGGCGAACAGATAGAACTGCAGGGTCATGAAGGTGCGGGCGATGACCTGCTGGCTGCTCAGGAGCAACTCGGCCACGCCGATCACCGAGAGCAGGGTGGAGGCCTTGACGATCTCGGTGGAGGCGTTGACCCAGGTCGGCAGGATCTGGCGCAGCGCCTGGGGCAGGAGCACCTCCTTGAGACTCTGGGCGAAGGTCAGGCCGATGGCCTTGGCCGCCTCGTGCTGGCCACGCGGAATGGCCTGCAGGGCGCCGCGGACGATCTCCGCCACATGAGAGCCGCAGAACAGCAGCAGCGCCGCGGTGCCGGCCTGGAAGGGCGTGGGCCGCAGGCCCAGGGCCGGTGCCATGTAGTAGCAGGCCAGCACCAGCACGAACACCGGGGTACCCCGGATCAGGTCGGAATAGATGCGGAACGGCAGGCGCAGCGGCCAGCGCCCGTAGGTCAGCGCCAGGCCGCCGAGGGTACCGAGCAGGGTGCCGCCCAGTACCGCCAGCACGGAGCAGGCCAGGGTGGTGGCGAAACCGGCGGCCAGGGTCTGGCGGGCGTTCCACAATTCCAGGAACCAGGAAGGGGCTTCGTACACGATCGGGCTCCTAGCGGGTCAGGCTCAGCCGCCGCTCCAGCTGGCGCAGCAGCAGGGCGATGACGTAGCAGGTGAGGATGTAGAGGGCGCTGGTCACCAGCCAGGTCTCGATGACCCGGTAACTTTCCAAGTTGATCTTGCGCGCCTGGTAGGTCAGTTCCGGCACGGCGATGGCCGCCGCCAGGGAGGTGTCCTTGAACAGCGAGATGAAGCTGTTGGAAAGCGACGGCAGCACGTTGCGCAGCATCACCGGAATGATGACGTAGGCCTTGATCTGCCATTCGCGCAGGCCGATGGCCAGACCGGCCTCGCGCTGGCCCTTGGGAATGGCCATGAGGCCGCCGCGAAACACCTCGGCCAGGTAGGCGCCGGCATAGAGCGCCAGGGTGATGAGAAAGGAGCTGAGCTTGTCCAGGCGGATGCCGATGCTGGGCAGGGCGAAGTACAGCAGGAGGATCAGCACCAGGATCGGGGTGTTGCGCACCAGGGTGACGTAGCCCGCTGCCAGCCAACGCAGCGCCCGCACCGGTGAGAGCAGGGCGAAGGCCGTGGCCAGGCCGATCAGGCAGCCGATGGCGATGCCCACCAGCGCCAGCTGCAGGCCGAGGGCGAGCCCGGCCAACAGGTGGTCCAGGTTCTGCCACACGGGGGCGAAGTTGAGGGTGTAGTTCATGCTCGACGTCTACCTAGAGGGCGCGGACAGGCCGCGCCGGGGCCAGGATCACTTGAACTCGACGGGGAAGCCGATCGCCGGGGACGGCAGCTCGACGCCGAACCACTTCTTGAAGGAAGCCTGGTAGGTGGGGAATTCCACACCGGTCATGGCCTCGTGCAGGGCGGTGTTGACGAAGTTCAGCCAGTCCTGGTCGCCGCGCTTGACCGCACAGGCGTAGGTCTGGGGACTCCAGGCGTAGTCGGGCGAGCGGTAGCGACCGGGATTCTGGGTCATCAGGTACTTGACCGAGGACTGGTCGGTGGCCACGGCGTCGGCGCGACCGGTGCCCAGGGCCTGGTAGAGCAGGTCGACGCTGTCGTACTGGTCGACCTTGGCGCCGGGCAAGGCCTGGTGCACCAGTTCCTCGGCATAGACGTTCTGCAGCACGGCCACGGTCAGGTCGCTCTTGGCCGCCTTGAGGTCATCGATCTGCTGGTAGCGGCTGTTGGCCGGCAGGAGCAGGGCCACACCCTCGCGGTAGTAGGGCAGGGTGAAGGCGACCTGCTGGGCGCGGCTGGCGGTCACGGTGATGAACTGGCAGCTGATGTCGACCTTGTCGGTGAGCAGGTTGGGAATGCGCGCATCCGAACCCTGCACGACGAATTCGACCTTTTCCGGATCGTTGAACAGGCCCTTGGCGATGACCTTTGAGATATCGATATCGAAGCCCTGCAACTTGCCGTCGGCGCCCTGGAAGTGCCAGGGGGCGTTGGTGCTGCCGGTACCCACGACCAGATGGCCGCGCTTGAGCACGTCATCCAGCTTGGCCGCCTGGGCGCCGGTCATGGCGACCAGGCCGACCAGCAGCGCCAGCGTTTTCCACCCCTTCGTCTTGGCTGTCATCGCATGTCTCCTTTTCCGTTATAGCGGAAGTATGTTCGTAACAACGGAATAGATTGCAGCGACTGTGCCAGCTATTCGCATGACGTTGCAAATCAAGGGCTTGGCACGGGGGACAGGCAGCCGAAGGGGTTCCCGGTGCGCCAAGGGGCACCGGGAGGTGGCGGAAGGTAACGGGGATGCACCAGCTGGAGGCGTTACCTGGTAGCGCTCAGGCGGAACGTGGGAAGGTCGACCGCAGATCCCCGGCGCGCGGCAGGAAGCGACCATGACGCTCGCCAATGGCTTGCCCCGGTGCATAGGCCAGTTGCCCATTCACCCAGACCGCTTCGATGCCTTCGGCAGGCCGTTGCGGCTCGCTGAAGTCGGCCACGTCGCGGATGCGGGCGGGGTCGAACAGCACCAGATCGGCCTGGGCGCCGGGCTCGATCAGGCCGCGACCCGCCAAGCCGAAGCGGGCGGCGGAGAGGCCGGTCATCTTGTGCACGGCGGTGTGCAAGGGAAAGAGGCCGAGGTCGCGGCTGAAGTGACCGAGCACCCGCGGGAAGGCGCCCCAGAGTCGCGGATGGGGGAAGGGGTCCTCGGGCAGGCCATCGGAGCCGATCATGCTCAGCGGATGGGCGAGGATGAGGCGCACGTCGGCTTCGCTCATGCCGTAGTAGACGGCACCGGCCGGTTGCAGGCGGCGGGCGGTGGCCTGCAGGTCCAGGCCCCAGTCGGCGGCGATGGCGGCCAGGTCGCGGCCGCCGCACTCGGGATGCGGGGTGGACCAGGTGATGGTGATGCGGTGGCGGTCGGTGACCTGCCTGAGATCCAGGGTGGAGGAGCTGGCGGCATAGGGATAGCAGTCGCAGCCGACCGGCTGGCCGTGGGCGGCCCGCGCCAGAGCGCCGAGCAACTCCGGCGCGCGGCCCCAGTTGTCCACCCCGGCGCACTTGAAGTGGGACACCACCACCGGCGCCCGGGCCTGGCGACCGATGTCCAGGGCTTCGTCCAGGGCCTCGTGCACCGCGGCGAATTCGCTGCGCAAATGGGTGGCATAGAGTCCGCCCACGGCGTCCAGCTCGGCGGCCAGCTCCGCCACCTCCGCGGTTGGCGCCGCCATGGCGGAGGCGTAGGCCAGGCCGGTGGAGAGCCCCAGAGCGCCAGCGGCCAGGCTGTCGCGCAGTTCGGCGCGCATGGCAGCGATCTCGGCAGGGGTGGCGGCACGCTGGAGATCGTCCAAGTGATTGCTGCGCAGCGCCGTGTGCCCGACCAGGGCGGCGACGTTGACGCCGGGGCGGGCCTGCTCCACCGCCGCGCGATAGGCAGTAAAGGTGGGATAGCTGAAGGCCGCGGCCGGGCCCAGCAGATTCAGCGGATCCGGCGGCTCGCCACGCAACCGCACCGGGGCGGCGCTGATGCCGCAGTTGCCGACCACCACGGTGGTGACCCCCTGACTGAGCTTGGGCAGTTGCTCAGGGCGGCGGATGACCATGGTGTCGTCATGGGTATGGACATCGATGAAGCCGGGCGCCAGCGCCAGGCCGCGGCCATCGCGGACCTCCCGTGCCGGTTGCCCGGCCAACTGACCGAGTGCCTGGATACGCTCGCCGGCAATCGCCACGTCGAGAACCCGGCCCGGACGGTCGCGACCATCCAGCACAAGGGCATTGAGAATCACTACATCATACATGCCAGAGCCATCCTACAACCGTTGGGAGACGCCTTTCGACCGTTGAGTGGCAAAGGGCCATATAAGCGAGACGGCAGGCCGATAGCGATAGAACTGTTACAGAAAACTCTGTCTATTACGTCACAAATTGGGCGGTACAGCCCAAGTGACCCTCTGCCGCCCGTGAGCCCGCCATGAATCTGTTGACCCCTGTCGTAAGCCTAATGAATCGCCTGAGATTCCCCGCCAAATTCGCCTGCCTGGCGGCCATCATCCTAGTGCCCCTGGTGTTTCTCAGCGTCTATCTCTATCAGGATATCCAGGAACAGCGGGCCGGCCTGGCCCAGGAAATCGACGGTCAGCGCTATCTGACGCAACTGGCGCCCATCGCTCGCCTGAGCATGCTGCAGCGCGCCCTGACCAAACGGCTCCAGGATGGCGATGCCTCGGCCCAGCAGGATTGGCAGAACAACCGTGACAACCTGCTCAAGGCCTATGACGATCTCGGCCGGCTGGATCGCGAACTCGGCACCCAGCTTGAAACCGGCGACCGCCTGAGCAAGTTGCGGCAGGGCGTCGAGCGCCTGCTGCAGGGAACCTCGGGCACCGCGCTGGAGGTATTCGAAGCCTGGAACCAGCAACTGATCCAGACGCTGAACTTCTTCTATTACGTCTCGGCCACCTCAGGGCTGGCGCTGGATTCGGACTACACCAGTCTCTTTCTTATCGACATCAGCTCCGTGCGTCTGCCGCGGGAAATCAACCTCATCGGCCAGCTGCGTGGCCTGGCTACCGGTCTGAGCGCCACCAACAGCTTCGATCCGGCCAGTCTCAACGTGGCGCGCGGGGTGGTGCGCCAGGAGCGGCAGACCGCCGACGAACTGGAGCAGGGCCTTAGACTCCTGGCGCGCCAAGCGCCGGAACTGGCGCAGCGCCTCAAGGGTTCCCTGGCCCAGGCGGCGGATGACTACGCCAATTTCCGTCAGGGCATGCTGTCCGCCATGAATGGCGAGGGCAAGGTCGACGGACGCGCCCTGGGGGCCCAAGGCAATGCCGTGGTCGCGCGCTACTTCAAGGTGCAGGAGGAAACGCAGGGGGTTCTCTCCCAGATGCTGGCCGAGCGGCTGGCCCATGCGACCACGCTGCGCAATCTGGTCGTGGGCCTGATCCTGGGTGCCCTGCTGCTGCTGGCCTACACCTTCGCCGGCATCTACCAGGCCATGCGCCTGGGGATCGCCGAACTGGTCGGGGTGACCGCCGCCGCTGCCCAGGGCGATCTGAGTCGCCGCGCCGCCCTGCGCGGACGTGACGAGATCGCCGACATCGGCCGTAGCCTGGACGCGATGCTGGAGGCCTTCGGTCGTTCGCTGCGGGAGGTCGATCAGGCCTCCAACGCGGTGGCTGAGGCCTCGGGATCTCTGGCTGGCTCCATTGGCCAGGCGCGTTCGACCATGCAGACGCAACAGGGCGAAACCGACCAGGTGGCCACCGCCATCACCGAGATGACCGCCAGCGTGGCGGACGTCGCCAACAACACCGAAGGTGCCGTGGCCGCCGCCCAGCAGGCCGATCAGGCCACCCGGGAAGGCACCCGGGTGATGCAGCAGACGCAACAGGCCATCGAGGCCCTGGCCGCCGAGGTGGACCTCAGCGCCACCAAGGTCGCGGCCCTGGAAAGCCACAGCCAGGCCATCGGCGGGGTCATCGCGGTAATCCGTACCATCGCCGAGCAGACCAACCTGCTGGCGCTCAACGCCGCCATCGAGGCCGCCCGGGCCGGCGAGCAGGGCCGTGGCTTCGCCGTGGTGGCCGACGAGGTCCGCACCCTGGCCTCGCGCACCCAGACCTCCACCGAGGAAATCCGCCGCATCATCGAGCAGTTGCAGGCCGCCACCGGCGAGGCCGTCGGGCAGATGCAGGCCAGTCGCGGCCATGCCCTGACCGGCGTCGCGGCGGCCGAGCAGGCCAGCGTCAGCCTGACCAGCATCGGCGCCGCCGTGGAGCGCATCGTCGACGTCAACGTGCAGATCGCCAGCGCCGCGGAACAGCAGGCCGCGGTCTCCGAGGACATCAACCGCAACACCACCGGCATCCGCGCCAGCACCCTGCAGGTCCTGGGCGGGATCGAAGCCGATGCCGGCACCGCCGAGCGTCTCGCCGGTCTCTCCCAGGACCTGCGCGGCATCGTTTCGCGCTTTCGCCTCAGCGCCTGAGGGCGCCGCTCATCGGCGAGGGTTAGGTCGGACTTTACAACACGGCAGCTGCGGATAACTGTATAAATAGACAGTTATCCGCAGGAGCGCCTTGTCATGTCCGTTACCGTCCTGGGTTGCCTGGAGTCGTCCGAGACCCGGCTGCCGCTCTATGATTTTCGCCTGCCGTGCGGCTTTCCCTCGCCGGCCCAGGATCATCTGGAGCGCCAGGTCTCGCTGGACGAACTGGTCGACCTGCGCGCGCCCCACACCTATGTCATCCAGGTCAGTGGCGACAGCATGACCGGCGCCGGGATCTTTGCCGGCGATCTGGTGATCGTCGATCGCGCCAGGCCGGCACGGGTCGGCGACATCGTGGTGGCGGTGCGCGATCGCGAACCCACCCTCAAGCGCCTCGGCCGGCGCGGCGCCCATTTCGTCCTGCTGGCGGAAAATCCCGCCTATGCGCCCCTGGTCATCGGCGAGCGCGACGACTTCGAGGTCTGGGGCGTCGCCACCCACAGCCTGAGGCGCTTCGGCCATGGCTGAGTCGGTGCTGGCGCTGATCGACTGCAACGCCTTCTATTGCAGTTGCGAGCGGGTCTTCCGCCCCGATCTCGCGCAGCGGCCGGTGGTGGTGCTGTCGAACAACGACGGCTGCGTGATCGCCCGCTCGGCCGAGGCCAAGCGCCTGGGCATCGCCATGGCCGCGCCCTGGTTCCAGGTCCGCGAACTGGCCCGGCGCGGCGAGGTCGAGGCCTTCAGTTCCAACTACGCCCTCTATGGCGATCTCAGCGATCGGGTGATGCGCACCCTGGCGACCCTGGTGCCGCGCCTGGAGCGCTACAGCATCGACGAGGTGTTCGCCGATCTGGCCGGCCTGCCCGAACCCCTGGATGCCCTCGGCCAGCGTCTGCAGGCGCGGGTGCAGAAGTGGACGGGTATCCCGGTCAGCGTCGGCATCGCCGGCACCAAGACCCTGGCCAAGCTGGCCAATGCCGCCGCCAAGCGCTGGCCGGCGCGCACCGGCGGGGTGCTGGATCTGCGCGACCCGGCAGTGCACGACTGGGTGCTCAAGCATTCGCCCATCGAAGACGTCTGGGGGGTCGGCCGGCGCCTGGCCGCGCGCCTGCGCGGGGAGGGCGTCAGCACCGCCTGGGAATTGGCCGGGCAGGACGCCTGGTCGCTGCGCCAGCGCTACAGCGTGGTGCTGGAAAAGACCGCACGGGAATTGCGCGGACTGGCCTGCCTGAGCCTGGAGGAACTGGAAGCGCCACGGCAGACGATCTGCAGCAGTCGCATGTTCGGTCGCCGCCAGTACCAGTTCGGCGCCCTGGCCGAGGCGGTGGCCAGCTACACCGCCCGCGCCGCGGAAAAGCTGCGCGCCCAGGGCTCGCTCTGTCGCACCCTGAGGGTCAGTATCCAGACCGGCATGCACGGCGCCGACGACGGCCGCTACGCCAATGCCGCCCTGCTCAACCTGCCGGCGCCCAGCGACGACACCCGGGTGCTCAACGACCAGGCCCAGGCGGGCCTGCGCGAGATCTTTCGCGACGGCTTCGGCTATGCCAAGGCCGAGGTGCTGCTGCTCGATCTCTGCGGCCGTGGCGAGGTGGCGGCGGATCTCTTCGCCGCCGCCCCGGATCCGGCCGCTGCGCGGCTGATGGCGACCCTGGACGCCATCAACGGCCGGTTCGGTCGCGAGACCCTGAGACCGGCACGGATTCCGCGCGATCCCGCCTGGCAGATGCGCCGCGACCTGCTCAGCCCGCGCTACACCACCCGGCGCGATGAACTCTGGACGGTGGGCTGAGCGCCCAGCGCCAGTCTAGCCGGCGCGTACCGCCCGCCGCCCGCGCCACCAGTAGCCCACGCCCAGCAGCAGGAACCACAGCGGACTGGCCAGCAGCGCCTGGCGGGTGTCGTCCTGCAGGGTCAGCAGGACCAGCACCGCGGCGAAGAAGGCCAGCACCCCGTAGCACACCCAGCGTCCGCCGGGCAGGCGAAAGGCCGAGGCGGCATGGCGCTCCGGACGGTTGCGGCGGTACGCCAGCCAGGCCAGCAGGATCAGCGACCAGACGAACATGAACAGCACCGCGGCCAGGGTGGTGACCAGGGTGAAGGCGGTGACCAGGTTGGGGATCAGGTAGATCAGCACCGTACCCAGCAGCAGGCACAGGCAGGACAGCACCAGCCCGCGCGCCGGCACCGCCGCCCGCGAAAGGCGGGTGAGGCCGCGTGGCGCATGACCTTCGCGGGCCAGGCCATAGAGCATCCGGCTGGTGGAGAAGATGCCGCTGTTGGCCGAGGAGGTGGCCGAGGTCAGCACCACGAAATTGATCAGGCTGGCGGCCATGGGCACGCCGGCCAGCACGAAGAGTTCGACGAAGGGGCTCTTGTCCGGCACCACCTGGCGCCAGGGCGTCACCGCCATGATCACCACCAGCGCCAGCACATAGAACACCAGGATGCGCAGCGGAATGGAATTGATCGCCCGCGGCAGGTTGCGTCGCGGATCGGCGGTTTCGGCGGCGGTGGTACCCACCAGTTCGATGCCGACGAAGGCGAAGACGGCGATCTGGAAACCGGCGAAGAAACCGCCCAGCCCCATGGGAAAGACGCCGCCGTCGTTCCACAGATTGGCCAGGCTGGCGACGTTGCCCGAGGGCGACTGGAAGCCCCAGAGCACCAGGCCGAAGCCGGTGACGATCAGCGCGCAGATGGCGACGATCTTGATCAGCGCGAACCAGAACTCCAGCTCGCCGAACAGCCGCACGGTGACCAGGTTGAGCCCCAGCAGGAGCAGCACGCAGAGCAGCGCCGGGATCCAGGGGGCGAGGCCTGGAAGCCAGAACTGGGCATAGGCGGCGATGGCGATGACATCGGCGATGGCGGTGACGATCCAGCAGAACCAGTAGGTCCAGCCGCAGAAGAAGCCGGCCCAGGGGCCGAGCAGATCGGTGCAGAAGTCGATGAAGGACTTGTAGTCCAGGTCCGACAGCAGCAGTTCGCCCAGGGCGCGCATGACAAAGAACAGGGCGCTGCCGATGATCAGATAGACCAGCAGGATCGAGGGGCCGGCCAGGGCGATGGTCTTGCCCGAGCCCATGAACAGGCCGGTGCCGATGGCGCCGCCGATGGCGATCAGTTGCAGATGGCGATTGGACAGGCTGCGTTGCAGCCCCTCGGGCGGGGTGGAAGACGCGGACATGACGAGCGGATACCTGACAGCGACAGCGGGGGCCACACGGTAAGAGATGCACGGCGGACGTGCCAGTCGTTTCACCGGGACAGCATGCCGCAGGGCCGGCCTGCCACTGATGGGGGCGGCGGCGCCGTCGGTCACCTGGAACTCTGGCAGGCAGGCTCGTACCTGCCTATCATGGCCATCCGGGCTCCTGCAGCGGACCCGGACGGCCACGAGATCCCTCAGTGCCTCTGCCAGTGAGTCGTCCCTTGTCCTATCTCGAAAGTTTCGCCTGGGAAACCACGCCACTGGGCGCGCGCGCCAGCTGGCCCGTGGCCCTCCGGACTACCTACGACCTGCTGATGGCGTCCCCCTTCGCCATGTGCGCCACCTGGGGCGCGGAGCAGACGCTGATCTACAACCAGGCTTACGCCCCCTTTCTCGGCGCGCGACATCCTGCCGCATTGGGGCAGCCGATCGATAAGGTCTGGGCGGAACTGTGGGACGAGATCGCGCCGCTGATCGAGCGGACGCTGTCCGGCGAGGCACTGCACTTCGTCGACAAGCACTTCGTGATGACCCGCAACGGCTATCCCGAGGACACCTACTGGAGCTTTTCCTACAGCCCGCTGCGTGACGGTGAGGCCATCGTCGGCATGCTCAACATAACCACCGAGACCACTGCCGGCGTCCAGGCCCACCACCAGCGCGATGTGGCCGAGGCCGCCCTGCGCCGGCACAACTTGACCCTCGAACAGGAACTCTCGGCGCGCATCGACGAGCGCGACAGCGCGCGCGCCGCGGAGAGCAGCGTGCTGGCCGCCGCCGAGCGTGTACAACTGGCCCTCGCCGCCGGTGCCATCATCGGCACTTGGTACTGGGACCTGCCCACCGACAGATTCACCGTCGACGAGGCCTTCGCCATCAACTTCGGCCTCGACCCGGCGCTGGGCCGCGATGGCCTGAGCCTGGCGCAGGTGGTGGCCACCGTCCACCCGGACGACCAGGCCGGCCTGGCCGCGGCCATCGCCGACGTCATCGCGCGCGGTGGGCGCTATGCCCACCAGTACCGGGTCCGCCGCAGCGACGGCCGCTACTACTGGCTGGAGGCCAACGGCCACGTCGAACTGGCTCCGGACGGTACCCCGCTGCGCTTCCCCGGCGTGCTGCTGGACGTGGATGCCCGGCGTGCCCTGGCCGACGAGCGCGACCGTGCCCTGGCGGAGTTGCGCGACCTGACCGCCACCCTGGAGCAGCGCGTCGAAGAGCGCACCGAGGAACTGCGCCGCTCGGAAGAAGCCCTGCGCCAGTCGCAGAAGATGGAAGCGGTCGGCCAGCTCACCGGCGGCCTGGCCCATGATTTCAACAACCTGCTCGCGGGGATCTCCGGCAGCCTCGACCTCATGAGTCTGCGCATCGGCCAGGGGCGCTTCACCGAGCTGGAAAAATACCTGTTGGCCGCCCAGGGCAGCGCCAAGCGCGCCGCGGCCCTGACCCACCGGCTGCTGGCCTTCGCCCGCCGCCAGACCTTGGCCCCGGAGGCCACGGTGGTCAACCAGCTGGTGGGCGGCATGCTCGACCTGGTGCAGCGCACCGTGGGGCCGGCCATCCAGGTGCACTTCACCAGTCTGCCGGACGACCAGCCCTTGCTGGTGGACCAGTCCCAGCTGGAAAACGCCCTGCTCAATCTGTGCATCAACGCGCGCGACGCCATGCCCAAGGGCGGGCGTATCCTCATCGCCGCCAGTCATCGCACCCTCGGCGAAGGGGACAGCCGCGATTTCGAACTGGCCCCCGGGCGCTATCTGCACCTGAGCGTGACCGATACCGGCAGCGGCATGCCGCCGGAGGTCGCCGCCAAGGCCTTCGAACCCTTCTTCACCACCAAGCCGATGGGGCAGGGCACGGGCCTTGGGCTGTCGATGATCTATGGCTTCGCCCGCCAGTCGGGCGGCCAGCTGCGGCTGCGCTCGATGCCAGGCGAAGGCACTACGGTCTGCCTTTACCTGCCCCTGCGACCGGTGGGGCGACCATGCGGCTTGCCTCTGGCAGCGGGCCAGCCCGGTCTGCTGGAAGGTGCCCATGCCACGGTGCTGGTGGTCGACGACGAACCCACGGTGCGCATGCTGGTGACCGATCTGCTGCGCGAACTGGGCTACGTCATCATCGAGGCCGCCGACGGCGCCGGCGGCCTGGAAGTGCTGCACTCCGATGCCCGTATCGATCTGCTGGTCACCGACGTCGGCCTGCCCGGCGGCATGAACGGTCGCCAGCTGGCCGACGCCGCCCGGGTCCAGCGTCCGGCACTCAAGGTGCTGTTCATCACCGGCTTCGCCGAAACCTCGCTGCTCAGCGACGGCCACCTGGAGCCCGGCATGGCGATCCTCACCAAGCCCTTCGCGGTGGAGGCCCTGGCGCAGCGGGTGAGGAGCCTGGTAGCGGGGTAGGTTTCGCGCACGCAAAACCCCTTGGCAGAGCCCGGAAACGCAACGGCCCCCAATCAGCGTGTCCGCAAGGACTGATTGGAGGCCGCCTGAAATCTGGAGCGGGCGAAGGGAATCGAACCCTCGTCATGAGCTTGGGAAACTGCTCCGCCTAGAATCTCAGGCTGATTCATGAAGTGTCAGATTGGCGCTGGAAGCCAGTAGAATCGCGGGCTTCCATACCCTTGGGCTGTCTCACCTCGTCTCAGGCGAAACCACCTTGATTCCGGCGAACGGCCCCCAGAAACGGACCCCAAACATGCTGACGGAAAAGCAGATCCGCGCACTCAAGCCGCGAGAGAAGGAGTACTCGGTTTCAGACGGCCGCACTGCCCGGGGCGAGGGTGTCCTGGTGCTCCGGGTGCGGCCCAATGGCTCCAAGGAGTTCTATTACCAGCGCCGGATCGGCGAGCAGAAGAGCAAGCGCAAGCTGGGTAACTGGCCGGCATTGACGCTGACGGATGCGCGCGATCGCTGCCGGGACGAAAAGGAGCTGGTGGCGGCCGCTGGCACTTTCCAGGAGCTGCTGGATTCGTATCTGGCGAAGCTGGAAGGGGAGGGGGCGGCCTCGGCTGGTAATGTGGCCTGGTCGTTTCGGCATTACGTCTGCGAGCCATTCCCGGGACTGGTGAAGCGGCCGGCATCGCTGATCGGTCCTGCGGACATTCGGGACATCATCAGCCGGATGATCGATAACGGCGTCACTACCTACTGCAACCGAGTGCGATCGCAGCTGCACGCAGCGTTCCAGGCGGGACTTGAGCAGGAATACAACCCGCGTAGCTATCTGCAGGTGAAGGTGCGCTTCGGCCTGCAGAGCAATCCAGTGGCCAGCATCCCAGTGCAAGAGGACTGGGAGCAGCCTGGAGACCGGGCGTTGTCGAAGGTCGAACTCCGGACGCTCTGGCAGCTGCTGCCGGAGAAGTTGTCTCTTACCACCGCCGAGCTGCTCCGCTTCCTCATCGCCGCCGGAGGTCAGCGGCCGGAGCAGCTGCTCGCGTCTGATCGATCGATGTACCACGACGACCACCTGGTGATTCGCAGCGCGAAGGGCCGGGTCCAGGGGGAGCGGCAGTTGCACGTGGTGCCGTTCAACGAGCCGATGCGTCAGGTGCTGCACACGATGGACGAGATCGATGAGCAGAGTACCTATCCGTTCCAGGGCCGGGTCCTGGGCCAGCCGCTCAACGTGCAGTCACTGTCCAGGGCGGTGACAAAGCTCTATCAGCGGCATGAGAAGGCATTCGCCGGGCCGTTCACGCTGCGCGACCTGCGACGGACCTGCAAGACGCTGATGGCCAGCGCCGGGCTGAGCAAGGAGTTGCGGGACCGGATCCAAGGGCACGCCTTTAACGACGTATCGTCGAAGCACTATGACCGCTATGACTACTTCGAGGAAAAGCGGGCCGGTCTGCAGGTGTGGGCTGAGTGGTTGGAGCGGAACGTCAGCAAGTAAAAGGGGCTGCTCACGCAGCCCCGCCTTGCCATCTCATCGGGTCGCTCTGCCATCCGGCAATGGCCGACTCACGCCAGCCGACCCGACCAGGGGTAATGTTGACCGGCGGCGGAAACTGGCTGGCCTTCACCAGTCGCCAGATGGTGGCGCGCGAGAGAGAGGTCACCGCGACCACCTCTTCCTCGCGCAGAAATCTATCCAGCTTGCTGGCCATTGGTCTCTTCCTCACGTAGGCGCCGGTACTGACGGCGCATCTCTTGAATCAGGTTCTCAGCCGCGGCAGCGCCGCGATGCTTGGTGATGGTTGCCCGCAACTCTTGGACCCGCTCGGGCGAACTGTAGCCCTTACCGATCCAGGCGCGCGCCTCGGCCTCGAGGAGCTGTTGGACGTCCTCGATCGGCATTACCTGACCTGCTGATCAGTGGGCTGCTGGTAGGAATGCTCCAGCGATGCCACTCGGCTGGCTTCGGCCTTGGCGCAGTCCAAGCGGAGGGCATGGACGGACAAGGCCTGGATCAGCTGGTGGGCTTCGTGGCGGGCGTCGTGCAGGGCGTGGTGGCGGATGCCCTCGAAGTCGCGCAGCTTGGCGGCGGGGTACAGGTCCAGCAGGGTCCGCAGATCTCGCTCCTCACGGTGGTGCCAGGGCACCAGGTTGTCGCCGATACGGTAGGCGTTGCCCAAAATGATGCAGTCGAAACTTGGGCTGTTGCCCCAGATCCGCCGTTCCACGTCGGCGAGATAGCCGTCCTGGTCGGCTTTAGGCGTCGATTGCTGCAGCAGCCAGGCGGAGAAGAGCAGCAGCGCGGCCCGGATGTCGTCCCGATCGCGGCTGCCGTCGATCTCGGCCCGGGCCTCGGGCGACTGCTGCCACCACCATTCGATGGTTTCGCTGTCAGGCACGGCGCCGCGGGCGATGGCGGATTCCAGGTCGACGCGGCTGTAGAACTCGCCGGCGATCGCCGCGGTGGCGGTGCCGGCACCGGTCACGGCAACGGCGCCGATGGACAGGATCGGGGCGTTGTTGCACTGGCCGAGGGTTTCCAGGTCGATGACGATGTCGATGCGGTGCTTCATGCGCTTGCTCCGGTGTGCTGCTGGGCCGGCTTGGCCAGGGTGGTTTCGATGACCTCGGCGTCCTCGGCGGTCAGGGCGCCGAGGGTGTTGGCCATGCTGGCCAGGGCGAGGAGGTGGATGCGATCGCCGCTGGAGCGGCTGACCTGGTAGCGGATGACCGCCTCGCCCAGCAGGGCGGTGGCCTGGCAGCGTTGCACCAGGGCCGGGTGGAGCGTGATAGGCTGAGCATTGCTACTGCGCTGGTTTACGTTAGGCATGATGTTTCTCCAGTGGTGGTGGTCGGCCTGGGCGAGTTGGCGCTCCCCAGGCCTCTTTCTTTCCGGCGTCCCTTCAGCGGATCCGGACCTTCTCTCCTCGATCACGAACAGTTGGGCGCTCCCGGCCCTCAAGCTGCCTCCCGGTTGTAGTCGCGGCGGGCGGCGTCGTAGTGGCTGGGCAGGATCTCCTCAGCACCGTCGATCCAGCCAGCGCTGGGCTTGCCTGCGGCGACGTTGGCCAGGTGCTTGTCCTGGTCGATGCAGAAGCCCAGGCAGAAGTAGGCTGAGCCGTGCTGGGTGAAGAACAGGCCGCCGCTGAGCAGCAGGTTGCCGGTGTTCACGCCCAGGCGATCCCAGAACGCATGCACGTCGAGCGACGCCGGGCAGTGCTCCTGCCACAGCTGGACCAGACGCTGGTGCTCGACCTGGAGGGCTTCGCGCTCCGCCTTGGGCATGCCCTTGGCCGTCTTCGGCTTGACGCGCAGGCGACGGAAGCCCCACTGATCAGGTCGGCACCAGTGGACGTCCAGCTCCTGGCCTCCCTTGAGCTTTATGCCGCCGGGCATGACGTCGGTCGTGGAGCGCAGCAGGGCGACCTCACCGCGGAAAGCCTCGCCCAGACGATCAGCAGCGAGCCGCAGGGCTTGGCGCTGGTTGAAGCAGTCCTGGACGATGGCGACGACTGCAGGGTCTGTGGAGCGGTAGTGGTATTGCTGCATGGTGTCTCTCCTTGGGGGGGGCAGATCAGGGCTTGAAGTGCCAGCACTTCACGTTGGGTTCTTTCTTCTCGCTCAGGGGGTTGCGCAGCATTTCGCGGGTGCGAATCGCGCTGGACGTGGAAACGTTGATGCCCAGGAGCTTGTGCCGGCGGCAGTCGGGCAGCATGCGGCGCAGGGTGTTGAGGTCCGGGATCTTCTGCTTGAACTCAGCGGCCTTCTCAGCGAACTGGTTGAGGTTGATGGCGATGAGGTCGTCGGGCTTCTTGGCGTGATTGACCATGGCGTGGTCGCCGCGCGATTCCAGGTAGTCGTACACGGCCCAGAATTCGTCCAGCTCGGCTGGATCGGCGCTGATCGCGCTCTGGCGCTCCATGGCCATCTGCAGCAGCTGCTGATCACAGGCAGCCAGGTGGGTCTCGCTCAGCGGCAGGATCAGGGCCAGGCAGTCCACCAGGGCCAGGATCATGGCGTGGTTCTTCACCACCCGGGCCGAGCGCAGGGCGCTCATCTTGCGCAGCCGCTGACGGTGGTGCGGGTAGCGCTCGGCGAATAGGGCCATGACCTGGGGCTCGGCCTTGATGGCCTTGACCAGGAAGTGGCTCAGCTCCTCGATCTCCATCAGGTTGATGGCGTCCGCGGCCGCGCTGCTGGCCTCGGTGATCTTGGGCTTGGTGAAGTGCAGCTTCACGATCCGCGAGAGGATGGCTTCGTGGCCCGTCACCGGCGCGTTCTGGCTGATGACGATGGTCCCGCGGAAAGGCGGCTCGTAGGTTTCGTTGGTGTTGTTCTTGACGCCGCGGGTCCGCAGCAGACCGCCGCCGAAGAAGTCCTTCAGCTCGTCCCAGTCAAAGCTCTTGGTGTTGGCGGCATCGCTGTTGCGGTCGCCCTCGAGGAGCACGACCGGCATGCCGGCAACCTGGCCCATGGCGCGGCTGCGGCCAGAGGCCGAGCCCTTGGTCGGGTCGAAACCTTCGTAGTTTCGGCCGAACAGCTTCCAGATGAAGACCAGTAGGGTGGACTTGCCGGCGTCGGGCTCGCCAGTCACTTCCAGGAAGGGAAAGCTCTCGTATTGGCCGCGGATCTGCTCGGCGAACAGGGAGCCGAACCAGTAGGTGAGGGTGATCAGGCCCTTGGCACCGAAGCATAGCCAGAGCTTGGGCAACCAGTCTTCGCGGTAGCCGGTGCTATCGGGCTGCGCCTTGATCTTCAACAGCGACGGGGACTTCACCCGGCGCTTGCCCAGCTCGAAGTAGTCCTCGCTGTTGGCCTTGACCACGTTGCCGTTGTGGCAGGCGATGTCGTTGAAGATGTAGGCCTGGTGGTCCTTGCTGTAGCCCATGAAGTCGATGGTCTCGACGGTCTTCACGCCCTCGGTTTGGGTGATGACGATCTGGTCCAGGTGCTTCTGGGTGCCGAGCCAGGTGGCGCCGGCGTGCAAGAGCTTGGCCTTGAATTCACCGCTCGAGGCCATCTGCTTGGGCGTGAAGGCCAGCTTCTCGGCCGGGCCGTCGTGGGGCGGGTTGACGCGGAGGTAGTACCAGGCCTCACCGGTGGATTCGCTGATCTGCTTGTAGAGGGTCTCGAAGTTGCAGTTGGCCAGCAACTTGAGCGAGCAGACGTTCTCCAGGGCGCGGCGGCGGGCGCTGTTCTCGTTGAGCATCCGGTCCTCGGGCTCGTCGCTGTCCAGGATGGCGCGCTGCTCTTCGTCCAGCTTGCTGAGGTCGAACTTGGCCCAGTACATGCGGTTGCCGAAGTCGAAGTAGAACTCGCTGCTCGCTTCCTCGAAGCCGTAGATCCGCAGCGCCTTCTCCTTGGGGGAGTCGGCCAGCAGCAGGGTGCCTTGGTGGTGGGCGATCTCCAGGTCTCGCTCAATGCGGTCTTTGCGCTTGTCCTCTTTCTCGAACATCCAGCGCTGGTGCAGATCGTTCCAGTCGACCTTGCGGCCACCTGGTTGCGGAATCTGAGCGGCTTCCTGGTTGCGATAGCCGAGGTCCTTGGCCAGGCGTACCCACTTGCGGATGTTCTCCCTGGCGGTCGGCTCGTTATCCAGGGCCCAGACCAGTTTCGGCAGCTTGGGGCCGCGGGTACGGGCCAGCTCCTTGAGGGCTTCCTCAGGGAAGGGCGCGCTCGACATCATGGAGACGGCCGGGATGCCGTGATGCAGCAGGGCGATGGCGTCGAAGATCCCCTCGACGATCCACAGCTCCTGGACCAGCAGCAGGTCAACGGTCGGCGGCACCCAGAGCTTGCCCTTGTAGCTCCAGGCCGGCTTGAAGCGGGCTTTCTTGCTACCGAAGCGATTCGGGCGATCGATCAGCCGTTCCCAGTAGCCGCCGGCGGGCATTTCGAAGCGCACGGTGGCCGAGCCGATGTCGAGGTCGCGGTCCCAGTAGTTCTCCTGGGTGTACCAGCCTTTGATCAAGCCCAGATCGAAGCCGCGGGCGAACTGGAGGTAGCCATCGGCACTAGCGGCCGGGGCGTCGTTGGTGGGCTTGAAGCGCTCGGACCAGTCCTCGAACAGGTCGCTATAGAGCTCCTTGACGTGCCAGGTCTGGCCACACTTCGCCTCGCGGCCGCACTTCACCACCCAGGGATTGGCGTGGCTGGTGAAGAGCTCGGTCTTGTGGCACGCCGGGCAGGTGCCCTTGCGCATGTAGTCCGTGCCGTTGATGTGCCGCAGGCCGAGGTCAGCCTCGAGGCGCTGCAGCACGTCGGCGCGGAGCTGGTGATCCATTTGGTACATGCTCAGAACTCCGCCGCGCGGCCGGTACCGAGGTCGCGCACCAGGCGCAGGTCGCCGCCCTCATGGCGTTCGGCGTCGGTGGCCAGGATGTTCAAGGCGCGGGCGAGCTCGCGCAGCTCGGCAGGGGTCCAGAAGTCTTCCTTGCCCAGGGCGCCGTCATTGGAAACGACCAGGGGCTGGCCGGCGTTGCGGTGAAGGGTGACATCGAGCTGGCGGCGCATCAGTTGGCCTCCTGGGTGGCGAGCTGAGCGCGGATCAAGCGGGCGGTCTGGTCGGCGGCGAGCTGGGAGGGGAAGCGGCGGAGGATGGCGGCGCGGCGGTTGGTGAGGTCCTCGATACGCACGTAGCGGGGCTCACCCCAGTGCTGCTGGACGGTGTAGTCGGCTCGGCCTTGAAGCCAGCGGGCGAAGGCTTCGGCGGCTTCGGCCGGCAGCTCGAGGTGGACGTTGAGGGTGTTCGGCATGATGTTTCTCGCTGCAAAAAGGCGCAGTTCACCCATACCCACGCAAGGCGGGCATGGATCAGGTATTCAGGGGCTTAGCGGGAGGCGTTCTGTCGCGTGCCGGGGTCTTCGTCGATCAGGGCGTCGAAGATCTCCACGACCGGAATGCAGTAGCGCAGGCCAGTGGCCGGGTTGACCAGGACAACGACGTCGCCGGTGCTGGCATCGATGTCCAGGAAGCGGTGGCCCTTGAGGGCTTCGAGTTGATCACTGGCACGAGCGACCAAGCGCTCGGCGGTGTGCTGGGGCACGCCCATCAGCTGCAGGTGCGCGGCGGCGGCATCCTGCAGGGCCTGGCTGCGGCCGAGGTGCTTTGCTTCGTGGTTGCGCAGGTAGGCCAGGGCAGCAGCCTGCATGGTGTCGAGGTAGTCGGCGGGGTGGTTGGTGGTGGTCACGATGCGATGTCCTCTCTGACGTGCTGCTGCTGGTCTTCCTCGATCTCGTCCTGGAGCAAACTCAGCTGCTCTTCGCGGATGACCAAGTTGTTCTCGTACACCTTCTGCGCCATGGCGTTGAGGTGGCTGGTGCTGGGTGGTAACTCGCAAGCCGGCGCATTCGGCAATCCACTTGGGCTGGCCAGGTGGGTCAGCTCGGTATGGGCGTAAAACGATGCGCTGCAGGGCGCGAAGTGACACTGGAATACCTGCTGTCGCAGGAACACGTGGGCAAACCAGCTGGTCCGGCAGACCAGGGGCGCACCGCAGAAGCAGCACCAGAACTGCCCCTTCTTCTGTTTCTTGAACAAAGCCATCTATCTTCCCTGCCGCCTGTGGCGGCTCCGGCCTGGCCGGTTTCTGGCGCTCCGCGCCGACTACGTGCCCGCTGTCCTAGCAGGCTTTCAGGGTTCGCCGTCAGGCTAGTGTTTTGGGCCCGTTGCCTTGGCCGCGTGCAGCGTGATCACCGCCCAGACCTCTTCCTCGCGTGCCGCCATATGCCGGCGATGCGCGCCGAGGATCTGCTCGATCTCCTTCGCATCAATGACGCCGTCCTCGAGCGCCTGGCCGATGATCTGGTCCACCAGGCCACGCTTGACGGCGGTCTTCACCGAGCGGGCGTAGAGGTCCAGGTTGTCCAGGTCGCCGATCTCGGCCTGGCGCACGAAAAAGCCGCCGTACTGATAGGCCAGGTAGTCCACCAGGTGGGTGGTGCCGGTCTCCTGCTCGAGCAGCAGGATCTGGGCGTCACTCAGCGGGCGGCAGCCGGCGGTCTCGTAGGCGTGGTTATCGAATTTTTTGAGCGGCAGGCCGAGGCGGGCTGCGGCGCATTCGCGACCACCGGGATATGCACAGATCACGGCACTGATGACCTGGCGGCGGGTTTCTAGGGCAGGGCGTTTCATCTTCCAGTATCTCCCTGGGCCAGCTGGCCCTACAGTTGCGCCGCATTGGCAGTCGGGATCTCGCCCTGCTTGATACCGAGTAGAACTGCCGCACGGTGCGACTCGCCCCGGCGACCTTTCTTGCGGCCGTTGAGCAGGTCGCTGACCAGATTTTTATTTAGCGAATGGGTACGGCAGAACTCGGCTAGGGATATGCCCGCTCGGTCCAGCTTGGCGCGGGCTTGCTCAGGGGTAAGAGGGGCGGGCATAGTGTTCATCTGTGTTCAATCGTGTTCATTCGATGCTGATTATGCACCCGAGCGGACGCATGTCAAAGGAATTTGTGTGCAAGCGCGTGCATTAGGCGACAGATTGCGCCAAGAAAGAGACCGCCTGCAGTTGACGCAGGATGAATTAGGTCAACTGGGCGGCGTGAATCGAAACTCGCAAGGAAAGTACGAGAAGGGAGAACGGAATCCTGATTCCGTATACCTGGAGGCCGTCGCTGCAGCAGGCGTCGACGTGCTTTACGTGCTGACCGGGAAGCGCCAGCCTTTGGAAGAAGTTGCCCTTGCTCCAGATGAGCAGGAAGTCGTCACCTACTACAGGGGAATGTCCGACGTCAGCAAAGATGCTGTTCGCCGAATGACCTTCGCCCTCGCCGCTCAGGACGGCGCACTGGACTCCGGCAAGGCGTAAGCCCTGTCGGCCCCGGCCATGGGGGCCGGGAAGCATGGATTCCACAAGGAGCAGTTCCATGACCCATCACCATCGCTCGCTCGCGAGCTGCCTCCCTGCCTCCTTTTCAGGAGGTGTCGCATGGCGCTGACGCCCTGTAAGACCTGTAGCCACCAGGTGGCGCCGACGGCCAAGGTTTGCCCTGGTTGCGGGGTCAAGAACCCAGGTATCCGTCTGAAGCACTACTTCTACGGCCTGGCGTTCATCACGGTCGCGGGTTGGTTTTTCATCAAGGTTCTGGGTGCGCCGTCCACAGCAGATCGCGAGAAGATCACGGCAGAAGAGTACGGCCAGGAATGGCCCTTTACCGTGCCTGCCGTGCTACTGGATTGCGAGCCACCGGCTTATACCGTCGTGCTCGTTGGCGACACCACCTACGCCGTCAATGGCTCGGCACGATCCAAGGCAGCGAAGATGGGCTGGCATGATCTGACCGAGATCTGGCGCGACGATCCAAAATCGGTTGGCACTGGCACGACTTGGAAAGTCCCGATACCTACTGAGATGATCCAGCGAGCGCTTGCCCGCTGCCCTAAGCCCTGATCTACAAGCCCGGCCTCTACGCCGGGCTTTTCGTATTAAGTAACCCTTAAGGGTTGGCGACCTACGTCACAAAATGTACTGTATACAAATACAGTAATGTGAGGGGCATGCAACCATGGAGCAGGTGAGTTACACCCAGGCTGAGCCGCGACAACGTCGAGAAGACGCTGTGCGCCTGGTGGAAGTCGAGCGAGAAATGCTTGATGCCTTCCGTCACCTTTCCAGCGCCGATCAGGGGCGCATCCTGCTGTTGACGCGCAGCCTGCGCTGGGCTGCCGGTCCCTTACCTCCCCGCCCGTAGACACCACTCGTCGCTTCGTCTGTTGACCTCTCTCTAAAGCCAGCACCTATACTGTTTAAATGTACAGTATCAGGGTGCCATCATGGACGCTTTCAAGACACGGGGTCGCAGACTCGCGCAGCTCGCGCTCTCCCAGGCGCGGTTGAAGATCACCGGCTTCCAGAGCCCGGCCGAGGATCACGCGCAGCTGCCACTCTCGATCGATGAGGCGATTGGCTGGGGCGCACCCAACCTCTGGCTCTGGTTGGTGAACAGCGAGGCCCTCGCGGGGCTGAGCATCCATCAGGGTGACGTCCTGGTCGTGGACCGTGCCGGCGATGTCGAGCCCGGGCGAGCGGTGATCGTGGTGGCCGACTGTGAGCACCGGCTCTGCACGGTGCTGACCACCCAGGAGCGGCAGCAGCTGCTAGCGACGATAGGGCGTGATGGCCACCCGCGGCCTCTGGACTTGATCGGCGAAGTGGAGCTCTGGGGCGTGGTGGACTTCCTGATGCGAGACCTTCGGCCATGAGCGTCTACGCGTTGATCGACTGCAACTCCTTCTACTGCAGCTGCGAGCGGCTGTTCCGGCCAGAGCTGAACGGGCGGCCGGTGGTGGTGCTGTCGAACAACGATGGATGTGTGATCGCCCGAAGCCGCGAAGCCAAAGCCCTGGGCATCGGCATGGGCGTGCCGTACTTCCAGAATCGGGCCTTCCTGCGCCAGCACAACGTTGCTGTCTTCAGCTCCAATTACGAACTCTATGCTGACGTCTCGAATCGAGTGATGCGGACCATCCAAGGCATGGTGCCGGACCTGGAGGTGTACTCCATCGACGAATGCTGGGCGGATCTCACTGGTATGCCGGGCGACCTCGACGCGCTCGGCCGGGAGATCCAGGCGCGGGTTCGGCGCTGGGTCGGCATCCCGGTCGGCGTGGGAATCTCGACGACCAAGACACTGGCCAAGCTGGCCCAGTGGGCCGGCAAGACCTGGCGCGCGACGGGAGGGGTAGTGGACCTCACCGACTCGCTTCGGCAGGGGCGCCTGCTGCCGCTGGCACCAGCGGGTGATGTGTGGGGCGTGGGCCGCAAGCTGACCACTCGGCTGCAGGGGCTCGGGATCACCACGGCCGAGGAGCTGGCCCGGGCCGACCTACGGATGCTGCGCAAGGAGTTCTCCCGCGTCCTGGAGCGGACGGCGCGAGAGCTACGCGGCGAGCAGTGGATGCGCCTGCATGAAGCACCGCCGCTGAAGAAGGAGATCATCAGCTCGCGGATGTTCGGCCACCGGGTGTACCGCCTCGAAGCGCTACGCGAGGCGATGGCCACCTATGTGACCCGGGCTGCCGAGAAGCTGCGCGAGCAGGGGTCGCTGTGCTCCACGCTGCTGGTGAGCATTCAGACAGGCCAGCACGAACCCGAGGAGCGCCGCTACTACCGCAGCATCGGTATCCAGTTGGCGCACCCGACTGATGACACGCGCACTCTGGTGCAGGCCGCGCTGGCCGGACTGGACCCGATCTATCGCGAGGGCTACGCCTACTCGAAGTGCGCGGTGGTGCTGGGCAGCATCGTCCAGACGGACGAATTCACCCCGGATCTCTTCGCCCCGGCCGGGCAGGGACGACCCAGCGAGCTGATGCAGGTGGTGGACCGGATCAACGCGCGGTACGGGCGGGCGGCGCTGCACGTAGGGCGGGTTCCCGCCGATCCGGGCTGGCAGATGCGGCGGGAGCTATTGTCGCGGGGGTATACGACGCGGTGGGGGGAGTTACCGCGGGCGGGGTAAATTTTATTTAACCCGATATTAACGACTGCCCAGTTAAGCAGCCGGTGCCAATATAAGCTGTTGAATGTCGTCGATACGAGCTAAGCATCTTAGCTTGTGATCCTCGACATCTTCGGCACAGAATCCCGAGTTCAACTGATAATCTGCATCGCATCTTCTTTCGTGAAGCGTGCGCAGGGAAATTCCAAGCTTGCGGATCATCCTACGGCGATCCATATCCTTCCCAAGGTCTTGAGAAAGCAGCTCCCGCAATTTCGCGTGAGAAGGTCCTGGTATGGCGCTTGGGGGAGGGGTGTAGTTGTTTTCAGCGAAATCGTAAGCGTAGTGATAGAGGCTGTAGTACATCCGAGATATCGCGTTGCGATACTTTATCTCAGTGTCCGCGTCCTCACATAGACGAACAGCTTCCTGCTGGATTTCGTTAAGATTAACTGACAATTTCGAACTCCTTTCGATTGTCTTCAGCCGGAAACCTGCGGAAGCTAAAAGAAAGCTTTTCCCAGGACTCTATATTTAGATCTTCAGCGATAAAATCATGTAGCTCTTCATTCATTTCGAACAAAGTTTTACCGTCCGCGTTTACAGCGAACATTGCATGCAAGATGCCCTGCCCACCGAAATTACCTTGCCTGTGAGTAAAGGACATCAATGCAAGATTACGTCGCTTTGCAATTTCCTCGACCTTGGCTGAAACGGCCTGAAGATCTTTACTGGAGATCTTTAGGCGCTCTGCTATATCGGCATACTGGAGAGCGGCGTTCATGTAGGGCAACTCCTCAAATGGAACTTCAGGCAGCTTGTCCTTGCACTCGTATACTACATCCGGAAGGAGTTCTATTCTTCCGGTAAGTAGTATCAAGTTAAGCAGGTATCCAATGGCTGCGAGGGAGCGCGGAGAAAGTTTGACAGCTTTGTAAAAGTAGTCAACGGATTCTCCATAATGCAAAAATTTCTTTAGAGAGACGCCATAATTACAATGGACTTGTGAGTTGTGAGGCGCTGCTGCAATAGACTGCCTATGTGCCTTATTGCATGCCGCCTCGTTTTCAGAGATTGCGTATAAAATACCTTCCAGCATCAAGCCTGATACAAGGTTGATCGCTTTAATCTCGGAGATTTCACGCTCAAAAGCTTTAATTTCGAATTGAGTGATTGGCTCACTACGCTCAACTGTTGCTACTAGTCTGTCATGTAAACTACTAGCTTTCGTTTTGAGCTGTACCATCAAACCTCCGGTCGGCTTCCGTTGCCTGGTATTGACTGTCTGTGTGCCTTTGTGATATGGCGAGCGACAGATATAACATAGTTTAGGTGACTAAAGGTTCATTGTCATTAACTGTGCTGATATACAGCCTGTCGGCCGACCAAGCGTATCTATAGGACTTATCCATGTAGCGGTCGTTCTCCGGAAAGCTTTAATCAGCGTTCGGATTGCAGGGTTTTCGCCCATTCCCGCTCCACAGCTCGCTTCGCCGTCGCCTTGGTGGCGTACAGGTGCCGCAGCCGCCGCGGCTTGCTCTGGTCGCCCTCGGTGAGTGTGTGCTCCTTGCCGGTCTTGGGGTCGCGGTAGTAGGCGATGATCCCGGTGTAGTCGCCTTGGATCTCGTCGACCAGGTCGGCGACCAGGTCCTCCGGCAGCTTGGCTTCGAGCTCCAGGCGTGTGGTGTAGCCGCCGTCCGCCGTGAGGCTGTGCTGCACGTTGCCCCCGTACCAGATGATGGCGTCGATCTCGGCCTTCATGCCCTGCAGGGTGTAGGTGAGCTCGGGCACGAGCTCAGGCCGGCCCAGGGCGAGCTGGTAGGTGAGGGTGGCGGTACCGCGCTGCAGGCGGTTCCACTCGGCCCGGGCGGCGCGCAGCGCGGAGAGCTCGTCAGTGTAGGTGTGGCGTAGGTCTTTCACGTTCTCGCCGCCGCCGGCGATGGCCTCCTTCTTTTTCGCGCTGTTGACGTCGTAGTAGAAGGCGCGGACGGCGTCGTAGCTCTCGCGGTCGGCCTGCAGGTAGCTGTGTTGGTCGCCGTCCTTGCGGGTGAGGGTGACGTGGCCCAGATCGGCACCGCTGACCGACTTGCCACCGCCGGCCGGGAGGAACAGCAGCCGGCCCGCTTTCACGGTGGCCACCGCGTCATAGTCCTCGCCCAGGCGAGTCAGCAGGTTGGCGTCCGATTCGCCCGTCTGATCCAGCTGCAGGACCTGCTGCGCCTCGAGGTCGGGCGCGATGAGCGGGGCGAGGCCCTGGCGCGCGGCCAGGACGCGCAGCACGGCGCCCAGGGTGGTGGCGCTGTAGCTCTGGTCCCGTTTGGTCTTGAGGCCCTTGCGCAGGTCGGCGCTGCGGGCGTGGATGCTCAGCACGTCGGGAGCGCCGCTGTGCTCCGTCTCGTCGACGATGTAGCTGCCCTTGTCGATCAGTCCGGTGGTGGACCAGCCCAGCCAGAGGCGAATCTTGGCGCCCCGGGGCGGGATGGCCAGCAGGCCGTCGTGGTCGGACAGCACCAGGCTCAGCTGGTCGGCCTCGAGGCCGCGGTTGTCCGTCAGGTCCAGGCTGATCAGCCGCGGCGCGATGAGGGCGCTGATGTCCTTGCCGTCGACCAGGATCTGGTAGCGCGCCTGGGCATAGGTAGCGCCCTGCACCAGGTCGCGGCCGAGGGTGCGCAGCTGGCCAGTGGCGGTGTCGAGCAGCTCCTGGATCACAGCAGTTTCCTCAGCAGAGTGCCCATGCCAGCCATGCTGGCGCCGAGCAGCTCGCGTCCTGTGTCGTCGTCAACGCGCTTCAGGGCGATGCTGAACTCGATGCGGCGCGGGGTGCCGTCCGAGAAGAAGAGCGTCTTGGTCTCGGTGATGCTCTCGATGACCCAGAGCCCGTAGATCCGCCCGCTGCCCTCGATCAGCGGCCAGGCGCCGCCGGTACCGGCCATGTAGCGCAGCACGTCCAGGCTGCTGGGCGTGCCGGCGAGCTCCGGGGCGAGCCAGCCGGGCAGGGTGATGCTGTCGTCGCCCTTGCCCAAGAACTGGCGCGCCGGCGCGGCGCCCACGCGGGAGCTGCTGGCGTGGCGGTAGTCGGTCTGCCGCTGCAGCTCCTGGTAGGCGAGGGTATAGAGGCTGAAGATGAAATTGCCGAGGGCCATCATCATGGTGGTCAGGTCCTGTCCTTGAGGCTACTGCGGCCGCGGGCGGCCTTCTGGCTCTCGATGCGGGCCAGGACGGCCTGGACCTCGCGGGCGATTGCCTGGGCGTCCATACCGGCACCAGCGTTGATGGTGATGTTGTAGACGTCACCGCCCGCCGGGGCAGCAGGGGCTGCAGCGGACATCGCGGGTCGGTCGTCGAAGGTGATGCCGTTGGCCAGCGCGGGCGTGGCGGCGGTACCGATCCCCAGGGCGACCGCGCCGGCGCTGGCGATGCGCTTAGCGGTGTCGGCGATCTGGGCCAACGGACTACCCTCCCCCTTGCCCAGGCCGATGGCCAGGCCCTGCATGGTGAACTCGCCCAAGGAGGCGAAGACGCGGGACGGCGAGTGGATGTCCAGCTTCTCCTTGAAGAAGTTGATCGCGCTCTCGCCGGCGCCCATGACGGCGTTTTTCACCGCGCCCAGGCCGCTGGTGATGCCGTTGACCAGGCCCTGCATCATCATGCCGCCGAGTTCGGTGAATTTGGCCGGGAGCTCGAAGCCGAAGTAGTTCATCACCGCCGCGAAGGCCCGGTAGAAGAGGCCGATCGGCGAGAAGTCCAGGATCAGCTTAGCGATTCCGGTAATACCACCACTGGCCCCCAGCTTCATCTCCTCCCAGATCCCTTTAAACCACGGCGCAATGGTGCTCCAGTTGGCGTAGAGCAGGGTACCCGCGGTGACCAGGCCGAAGATGACGGCGGCGATGGGGTTGGCCATCACGACGGCGCCGAGCAGCCGGAAGCCTGCGGCCACCAGGGGCAGGGCGCCCTTGCCGAGGTTGAACAGCAGGCCGATCAGGTTCGGCAGGCGGATACCGACCTGGGCGAGCATGAAGCGCAGCGCCAGGAAGGGACCCAGCACGCCAGCCAGCCCCAGGGCAACGGTGCCGAAGGCGATCGACACGGCTGAAAGCACCGCGGCCACCTTGACCAGGTTGCCGGCTAGAGTGGGATTGGCCTCGGCCCAGGCGCCCGTGGCGGAGGCAGCATCGGTCAGCCAGGTGATGATTTCCTTGAGCTGGGGCGCGACTGACGCCCCGAACTGAGCTTGAGCGTTGGTGAAGCTACCGGTCGCGGCATCCCAGAGGTTGGTCACAGTCTTGAGCTGCTCGTTGACGCGCATCTGCAGGTCCGCCTGGGCCTTCATCTTGCCCTGGACTTCCTGGTAGCCGGCCAGGCCCTTGGACATCATGGTGTTGAGCGCGGTCAGGGTCTCGGAGTCGTCACCGAAGACCTGTTTCAGCACGCCCAGGCGGGTCTCGGTGTTGAGGCCCTTGAGCTTGTCCAGCTGAGCGTAGAGCTTCTCCATGCCGCCGAATTCGCCCTTGCCGTCGGTGAAGTCCAGCTTGATGCCCTTGTCCTTGAGGCCCTTGTTGGCCTTGCCGACCTTGTCCGTATCCATGCCCATCTGAAAGATCTTGCGCAGGGCGTTGCCCGCAGCGCCGCCCTCCATGCCGGTCTGGTCGAGCTGGATCAGCAGAGGGGCCAGGGCGTTGGCCGCCTCGAGACCTTCCTTCTTGATGATGTCCAGCGCCGGACTGATCTTGCTGAAGCCCTCGAGCATGTTGTTGGAGTCGACGCCCAGGTAGAAGCCGCGCTGGATGGTATCCATCAGGCCCATGAGGTCCTTCTCGCTGGTGCGGGTGGCGTCCTGCATCTTGGACGCGAACTCCGCGGCCTCGGTAACTGGCATCTTGAGTTGGACGCCCAGGTAGGCCGAGGCCTCGCCCATGCCGCCGAGGATGGTCTTGGCCGACATCCCCTGGCGCACCAGCATGGTCATCATTTCCTGGAATTCGGCGGTGGTACCGGGTAGGCGATCGCCCAGGCGCGTGGCCAGGTCGGAGATCTGCTTGAAGGATTCAGGGACCGAGCCGTCGCTCAGCATCAGCGAGGCGCGCAGCTGGGTGGCGGCGTCCTCGGCCGGGGCGAAGGCCTTGATCATGCCCAGTACCGGGCCGCCGATCGCGGCGCCGGTGGCAGCCGAGCTAGCGCCGGCCATGGCGGCGTTGCCGGCGAGCTCCTGGCCGCGCTTGAGCTTGCCGCGGGCGCTGGCCAGCTTCTCCTGGGTGCGATTGAGGCGCTCGAGCTTGCCCCGCTGAGTGTCGATCGCCGCATTGGCGCTGGTGATCTGCGCCTGCAGCCGCGACTGGGCGCCGCCGAGGTCGCGGGTATCCACGCCACTGGCGCGCATGATCGGCAGCAGGCGCTGCAGCTCAGTGCGCTGGGCGGTGTGCTTGGCCTGCAGCTTGTCGACGGCAGCGGCCGCGTTGGCGAAGGTCTTCTGGAAGGCAGCGGACGGGGCGTCCATCGCCTTGAGCTGCTCGCGGTAGGACCGCAGCTTCTCCTGACCCTTGGCCAGGGCCTCGGCGCTCAGGCGCACGGCCTCGCGCTGGCGCTGGTAGGCGCTGATGTCTTGCTGCTGCTGGTTGAGCTCCTTGACCCGGTCCCGGGCAGCCTTGAGCGCCCGGGCGGTCGCGTTGCCGCCCCCGGCGATGCGTTTGAGCGGGGCCGTGACCTTGTCCAGGGCGGACAGGAGGACGCGGATCTGCAGGTCATTGGCCATCGGGGGAGACTCGCTTGCGGGCGCGTTCGCGCCAGTCCATCAGTTCGGAAACGCTCAACTGGTCGAGCTGAGCGGGGTGCCAGTGGAAGGTGATGGCGAGATCCGCCATCGCATCCTCTACGTGGCGGGGAAGAGATCCGCCTTCATGGACTTCTTGAGCAAAAAACTGGCGACGACACTCCCGGCGTCGACCAGGTCGGCGGGATCCATGGCGCGGACCTCGGCCTCGGTGAGGGTCGGGGTGCTGATACGCGGGATCACGCGGACGATGGCGTTGACGTCCATCTGCAGCAGGTCGGACAGGGTGATGCCGCGCAGGGCGCCGGCGTTGGGCTTGCGCAGGGCAATCTGGGCGATGGTGGTCGCGCCGCGGACGATGGGCTGGTCCAGGACGACTACGTTTTCCGGTACCGGCTGCGGCGCGTTGTGGCTGTGGCTGCCGGCCTGGTCGAGGCTGATGGGGTGGGTGTGGTCGCCTGCAGGAACGGCGTTGGTGGTGTCGCTCATGGTGGTACTCCAGGTAATAGGCTTGGGAGATCAGGTGGCCCGCCGAAGCGGGCTGGAAAAGGGGAGGGATCAGATGCCGAGCGAGGCGCGCTGCTTGGCCAGGCGGTCTTCACCGCCGACGTTCTCGATGAAGTTGAGGAGGTCGATCTCGATCACGGTCTCGCCGTCCACGATCAGCTTGTAGTAGCTGCCGGCGGTGGTGATCTTGTGCTCGGTGTCCTCGCCGGCGCTGGCTTCACCCATCTCGATGGATTCGTGGCGGCCGCGGACGACGATCTCGACGGCGGTCTCTTCGCCGGTGTCGTCCTGCTGGTAGCTGCCGGTGAAGCGCAGGGGCACGGCTGCGGCGCCCACGGCTCCGAATTGCTTGAGGACGGTAAGGTCCAGGCCGCCGAGGGTCCATTCCAGCTGGATACCGTCGTCGGACATACCCAGGTCAGCCTTGACGGGGCCGTTCATGCCGGCGCCGCGGAAGGCTTCCATCTTGCGGCCGAGGGTCGGCAGGGTGACGGACTTGGCGACGCCCAGGTAGGAGTGGCCGTCGTTGAAAAGCATCATGTTCTTGAGTTTGCGGGGCATGGCCATGGGGGCAGCTCTCCAGAGGGCGCCCGTAGGGGCGCCGGGTGATCAGGATCAGGCGTTTACGCGGGTCGCGAAGTCGGCTAGGTAGCGGTCGGTGATGCGCTGGCGCAGGGTCATGTCTTCCAGCGGCGGGACGGGGGTGTAGTCGTAGTCGAGCCACAACTTGCCGGCCTTGAGGGTGCTGGAAGCGTTGGCGTCGGCGTCGTACCAGCACTCGCCGCCCAGCAGGTAGCCCTGGCGGGTCAGCTCGCGGAACTTGGCGTTGATGCCCTCGACGATGTCGCGCACCAGGCTGGGGTGCATCGGGCGATCCACGGCCCAGAAATGCGCCTCGGCCATGGTGTCTGCCAGCACCTGGGCGGTGCGGGTGTAGTTCTCGAAAGTGAAGAGCGCGTCGTCGCTGCAGGTGCGCGAGCCCCAGAAGCGGTAGCCCTCGTGGTTGATCAGCGTGGTGATCTGGTTGCCGTTGAGGTAGTCGCTGTCGGTGGCGGTGTTCTGCAGGTCCCAGAAGACATCCTTGGAAACGCCGGTGACGCCGGCCACAGCGACGTTGGACAGGGTCTTGTGCCAGCCCGTCTCCTGGTCGATCTGGGCACGCAGGCCCAGGGCGCGTGCGGTGGCGGCCGCGGTGACGGTCTTGTTGTCGGTGGTGGACCAGGCCAGGAAGTCAGGCCAGTGGAGCATCAGCTCGCGGGCGCTGAACTGGGTGCGGTAGGCGACGGCCTCTTCCTTGGTAGCGCAGCCATAGCAGCTGGCGTAGACGAAGGCGCGCAGCTGCTTGGCGATCGGCAGCAGGGCGGTGGTCACGGCCTGGGTGTCGAGCCCGGGAATGCCCAGGATGCGCGGCGTCACGCCGAGCTTGGCCTTGGCTGCGAGCAGGGCCTTCATGCCGGTGTATCTGCCGGCGACCACGCCGCCGATCAGGTTGGATTGCAGCTCCGCCGCGCTAGCGCCGTCTGCAACCCGGACCACGACCACGACGGGCTTGGACTGGTCGGCGATCGCCTGCAGCGAGGGGGCCAGGGTGCCCTTGGTGCCGGCCTTGCCGACAGCGGCCTGGACGTTGGTCAGCAGGACGGGCGTATCGAGCGGAAAGCTAGCGGCATCGGCATCGCTGCCGGTGCAAACCATGCCGATGACGGCCGTGGAAACGGTGGAAATGGAGCGGGTGCCTTGATTGATCTCGAGGACACGCACGCCGTGATGGAAGTCAGCCATGGAGGGTAAGCCTGCGCAGGTGGGTAGGTGACGCTGCACAGGCTGGCGGATCCGCGCGCGCGGGTCGCGGGGCGGGGTTTGTAGCGGGCGCCGCTACACAATCAGGCGGCGGTGATGAGGCTCGCCACGTCCGGGTTGGCGGCGAGGAAGGTCTTGAGCTTGTCGACCGGATCTTCAGCGTCGAAGGCCTTGGGTCGGTTGACCAGACGCCAGGTGGTGCCGTCCCAGCGCGGCCACTGGCTGTCCTCCCAGGTGGCGGGCGGCGGCGTTTCCACGCAGCGCGCCGGCAGGTGGTAGACGCCGGGCTCGAGCGGGGACTCATCGGCGGAGGTCTGGCCCTGGTAGAAGCCGGCCTGGTCGGTTTGATAGACGATTTTGTCCATGGGTTGCCTCAGTACTTGATGATGGCCAGCAGCGCGATATTGCGCGGGCGCGCCTCGCTGCCGCCGCTTGGGTCAATGGTGACGACGTGGGTGTGGTCGCCGTTGGTGGTGGTGTTGTAGTTGGTGTCGCGGTCGGTGAAGTTGTTGCCGCCGGACAGGCCGCTGCTGCTGGTCTCGGCAGTATCGGTGTTGGTGTAGACGTGGGAATGCGCGCCGGCCTGGGCCGTCTTGCCGGTGTGGGTGTGCTCCAGGTTCTGGCTCAACTGGCCGGTACCCATGCCGCGGCCTTTATCGATCCCGCGGCCGTCGTCCAGGCACCGGATGAATTCGCCGCGCAGATCCGGCAGGTTGAAGGTGGTGAAGCCATCACCCGCGCCGTGATAGGTGCCCAGGGCGGCGAATAGCTCGGCGTAGGCGGTACGCGAGATCGCCGCGCCGTTGGCCTTGAACCAGCCGGCCGGGGCGGTCGTGCCGGCGAAGTAGCCGACCGTGCCTGCCGGTACCCGGGCGATCAGGGCGTCCACCTCGGTCTTGCTGTAGAGCTCCAGATTGGCCCGAGCCTTGGCCTTGTCCGGTACGTCGGCCAGGTTCTGGGTCTTCATCAGCGGATCAAAGAAGGTGCCGAGCGGGTCGTTCTGGGCGAGGACTATCTTGGTGCCGGCGGCGTAGCTGCTGGTGAGCTTGAGCGCGGTGCTGCTGGTCGCGGTCCATTCCTCGCCGGCGCGCAGCCGGGTACCGGCCACATAGACCGCCAGGCCCACGGTGGTGGTCTTGGCCAGGTTGACCACGGTCTGATTGGCGGCCAGCGTCTGGACCTCCTCGATCGAGCGCACCACCACGTTGGTTTCAGTAGGATCTTCCCAGCCGTATTCGCCGGGGCCGTTGCCCCACTTGGCCAGCACCTGACGCACGGTCCCGCCAGGAATGATCAAGGCCTTGGCGAAGGTGTTGAGCACCCAGGTGTGGCTGGCCACCGCCAGATTCGGGTCCACCTGCAGGTTGATCACCGAGGCATTCGAGGCCAGGAATTGCACGCGCAGCACGGCGTCCGAATAGGCGCCCTCGCCGGGCAGCGGCTTGTAGGTGTCTGGCAGGTTGCCGACCACGAACAGGCTGCCCTGGTCGTCGAAGAGACCGACCTCACGCAGGGTGAAGCCGCCGGTCGCAGCCGGGATCACGATCTCGGCGATGAAGCCGCGAGGCTCGTCAGGGTCCTGGTAGACGCGGTTAATGGTGGTGCGATAGCGCTCGCGCACCAGCTGGGTCATGCCCTCAGCCGGGGTCACCAGGTTGCCATTGCCATCGCCCACGGCGGCCTGGGTCAGGTTGATGGCGACGCCGGCAGCCTCGGCCTGGGCCAGGCGCTTGAGCCCGTAGGCAGTGTGTATCGTGTGGAAGTCCATAATCAGCCCTTGCTGCCGGTGTGGTAATGACTGGCCCCGCCGAGGCGTGGCCCGATCCAGAAAATGAAGGCCCGCCAGCGCGCTTCGCCCTCAGCCCGACAGGCGCGGTACAGCACCGCGTCCGCCGCAGCCCGGGGCAACTGGCCGGTGCGGTAGAGGAAGTCGTGGACGAAGGCGGCCAGCACGGCGTAGCCAGCCAGGACGGCGTAGATGCCGGTGGCAGCGATGCTGGTCCACAGCAGCGGATCCGCGAAGGCCTGCAGGGGCAGCAGCAGGGCACAGACCGCGCCGGCGGCCCAGGCCAGGGCGGCCAGGATCAGGGCCCAGCGCGCGACCTCACGTAGAAAGAGGATCGACGCCAGGTCGCTGCGCTCGCCCACGGGAACGACGATCCGGCCATAGACGGGGTCGACGAAGACCAGCGGCTCGACCAGCTCCCAGGTCCAGCGGTCCACCTGGCGCATGGCCGGGCGGTTCTCGAAGTAGCCCTTGCTCATACCGGCCACCACTTGTCCGCGGCGAAGTCCTGGGGGATGGGCGCCATCGCCTTGAGGTCGCTGCCAGCCTGCACCAGTGCGCTCTTGCGGGCCGTGGCGGCCTGGCCCAGGGCGAGGGCTGTCTGGGCATCCATCGGCACGCGGGTATTGTCGGCGGCGATCCAGAAGAAGTCCTTGGCTGCGTCCGCCCAGCGCAGCTCGCCGGCCTTAGCGCCGTTGATGATGGCTGCGAGTGCGTTGTTCATGGCGCCCAGGATGTTTTCCCGGTCGCCAGCCTCGCGGGTCTGGTAGTGCTTGCCCTGGAACTCGAAGCCCAGCTCGACGCGACGATCCCGCTCGGCGTCGACCTGGTCAGCGGTGACCACTGGCAGCGGCTGCTCAGGCACCTTGTCGGCGGCGATCCAGCCCTGACCGTTCCAGACGGCCACCTGGCCAGCCTTGAGCTTGGGCGGTGGGGTCGGCGTGCTGCGCTCGGGGATGCCCGCCATAGGGTCGGCCTGGATGTATCCAGCCAGGACGCCATCGGCGCCCCATTGGTAAAGGGTGATGGTGTCCATGGTCATTTGGCCTTGATGAAGTTGGCGAAGGGCGCCGGTTGGGTAGCGGCCTTGGGGACCTTGAAAAGGGTTTTCACGTCGTACGACGGATTGCACCTCACAACGTCGCCACTACTGCCGCCGAATGCGATCCAGCCATATTGGCCGTCAGTCACTACGAAGTTCGGCCACGTTGTCTGCGCGCCGGGCCCGGTGCTGGCTCCGAATACCGTTCCAGAGAAAATAGCCGCTGCTCCAGCAGCCGAAATGCCGACGGTCAGCCTTAGATTGGAGCCGGTGTAACACATGAACCAGCAGAGGCCGCGGTCGTCGGTATCCCAGCCGTAGGGGGGCTGGCTGGCGGAATACTGGCCGACTGACGACCAGGTAAGGCCATCAATGGAAACCGCGTAGTAGCTGTACTGGTTGCTGCTGTTCCAGCACACGGCCACGAATACGCCGTTTCCATAGGTCACGATTGTCTGGCCGTTATATGCAGCCAGTAGCGAGATTTGCGTCCAGGTCTCGCCATTGTCGGTCGAGCGCAATCCTATGCCGTTGCTTTGCGCGGACATGATCCACAGGCCGTTTCGATTGGTCGAAAGCTTGAACGGCGCGTAAGGGAGGGCGATCCGCGTCCAGGTCAGACCGTTATCCTTCGACTTGAGGATAAAACTCTGATTCGACGGGGAGCAGGCGATCCAAGTCCCCTTTCTGTCACAGACGATGCTGGTGCATTGGCCGACAATGCCCGCCGCAGACGTGATCGACGTCCAGGTAAGGCCGTTATCCACGCTGCGCAGGAATCCATTACTGCCAACGGTGATCCAGACCCCAGCCTTGTCGGTATCTATCCCCTGGGCTTGGCCGTCCGTGATGGACAAAATCTTGGTGAAGCTGGCGCCGCCGTCCGCGCTCCGCATGATTCCCTGAGACGACGTCGATACGGCGGCGCAAATTACGCCGTCCTTGCCCAAGGCCACACTGAGAATGCCTTGCACAACTCCGCCGGTCTTGGGCCAGGCCCCATTACCGGTTGCGTCAGCGTCCAGCAAGCCAAGCTTCTGGAACAGGTCGGGGTAGCTGGCCTGCAGATAGTTTGCCCCGTCGGGAATCCATGTTGCGTCCGGGGCACCGCGGACGGTCGTCAGGACGTCGCCGATTGCGGGCTTCCAGTAGGTGCCAACCAGCGCTTCTGCCCAGCCCTTCGTGGCCGCGTGGAGCGGATCGGTCGGCGCACCTGCCAGCTTGAGCGCGCCGGTCATGGTGCCGCCGCCCTTGGCGAGCTTGGCGGTATCCAGGTCAGTGATGGCCTTCGCGTTGTCGGCGATTCCCTTCGCCTGGTTGGTCAAGGCAGCATCGACCGTGACCGTACCGAACCCAATCAGCTTCGCGCCGCCGGTGCCCTTGAGGGTGTCGGCCGTAGAGCTGGCCGCGGCGATCGCAGCCGCAAGACGGGAGACGACGCTTGGCAGCGTCTCCACCTTCTTGCCGTCGACGGTGATGTAGTAGCCCGCGGCGTTGCCGTTGGCGAAGTCGGCGATACGCGCCTCATTCCCCCGGAAGCGAGTGATTACCTCGGGTAGGGTCAAGTCAGCCATTTTTCAGTTCCAGCGCCTGGACCAGGTCCACGTTGGTGAGTTGGTGCAGCCCGGATTCAGCCAGGACGAAGCCAGGCTCCAGGGCGGCGTATTGGGTGTCGGAGGGGCGGACCGTCAGCTCGAAGCCGGCCGCGGTGACGGCGCCACGGTAGGCGCGGGTCTTGGTGGCGACGCGGAGCTCGATGGTGTCCAGGTGCGAGCGCAGGTTCTTGGCTGCCTCGACGACGGGCATGAAGCGCAGCGCGCTGCTGTTGGGCACGCCGATCTGGTCGACGTCGATCAGCAGGCGGAAGGTGCCGGGCTTGCCCGGCGGATCCTGCTGGTACCACTCCTGGACGCGGATCGGGAAACCCAGGGCGGCCAGGGCGTCCTTGATGGCGCCGAAGGTGCCCTTGGTGCGGTGGACCTGGATGCTCGCGCGGATGGTCTGGCGCTTCTGGTTCTCGCTCCACAGCGGATCCCAGGCGTCGACGGATAGGGCCCAGGCGAGCCAGGGCAGCTGCTCGGCCGGGGCGGTATTCGGGTCCCAGACCGACCGGGTGGGTACCGGCACGTCGCTGATGGCGCTACCGGTTTCGGCCAGGCGCCGCTCCAGGTCCGTGCTGTTGGGTGGCAGCAGCTCAGACATTGGTGGCCCCTGCCACGGTCAGGGTGACGCCGGTCAAGTTGCTGGCTTCGCCATTGCCCAGCACCAGGCTGGCGGCGGGCTTGGTGAGCTTGACCGCCTGGACGCCGGACTGGTGCAGGGCCTTGTAAAGGCCGGACAGGGCGACGTCATAGCCGATCTTTTTCACGCTGGCGGCATAGTCCTCGACCGCCTTGTAGGCGGCGGCGACCACGACATCGGAATCCGGACCGTCGTAGAGGGTGAGCTCGGCGTTGACCTGGTAGTCCACGATGTTGGCCGACAGCACGGTCACCTTGTCGGTGAGCGGCCGGACTTTCTCGGCGTTGAGGGCTGCGGTGACCTTGGCCAGCAGCTCGGGCGAGGCCAGGCCGGTGCCCAGGCGCGAGAGCACGTAGATGGTCACCTGGGTCGGCGCGGGGCTGATGGCCTGGACGTCGCGGACGTTGCCATCGGCGGACAGGCCGTGGAACACGTAGCTGCCCTGGCTGCCGGCGGTGGTGTAGCCCTCGGGCGACAGCTGGATCCGCGCGCGGAAGTCGTCGTCGGATTCGTAGACGGCAGCGGTGGGCGGCACGGCGTTGGGATTGGCGGCCTTGAGCAGCAGGCGGGTCACGCTGAAATTGGCGCCCAGCTGGTCCAGGTCGGTGCCCACGGCGAAGGCGAGCATCACGCCGCGGGTGGCATCGTTGACCCGCTGGCGGAGCACCAACTCGCGATAGGCGTTCTCCTGGAGCAGTTTGTTGACCGGATCCGACTCCAGGGCCAGGCGCTCGCGGATCGCCGCGCGCTCGGCCGCGGGGTAGAGGCTGATGAGGCGCTCCTTGCGGGTGGTGAGCAGGGTCTCGAAGTCCAGGGTCTCGACGATAGTCGGGGCCGGCAGCTGGCTGAGGTCGATGGGGCTGAAGGTGTCGACCATTACAGGCCTCCCAGGGTGAGCGGTGCGCGCAGGCTGACGGCGGCGTCGTTGACGGTGCTGTAGCCCTCGAGGTCAACGAAGGCCTGGCCCGGGGCGTCGCCCAGGCTGATGCCGATGTAGGTGAGGTTGAGGCGGGGCTCCCAGCGCAGCAGGGCAGTCACGGCGGTGGCCTTGGCCTGCAGGGCGAGGGCGGGATTGAGCGGCTGGTCGAGCAGGCTGAACAGGTCGCAGCCGTAGGCGCGGCGCATGGTCCGCGTGCCGATCGGCGTGGTGAGGATGTCGGCCACCGACTGCTGCAGGTGCTCGAGCTCGGTGACGGTCAGGCCAGTGGATCGGTTCATGCCGTGGGCGCTCCGGTCTTGCCGCTGCCGGTCTGCACGCCGCCGTGCGGATGCTTGACCAGGCTGATGCCGGCGGCGACCACGTCCACGCTGACGGTCACCTTGCCGGTGACGGTCTGGTTGCCGGTCTGGGTGTAGTCGCCCTGGTGGTTGATCGGGCCGACGATGTTGATGCCGCCGGTGCTGGTCAGATCGGTGACGCCACCCTCGGGCAGGACGGCCCGCAGGCGATGGGCTTCGCTGTCGTACTCGACGACGGCGCCGTCTGGGTAGGTGCGGCGGTGCAGGCCGGCGCGATCGCCGTTGGCAGGGATGAGGGCGCTGAACAGGCCGGTAATGGCGATGCCCTGGGCGGTCTGGCCGCTGGGGCTGAAAACAACAACCTGCTCGCCTACGGTGGGCGGATCCCAGTCGCGCGTAGTGCCAGCACGCAGGGCGGCCCAGGGCAACCAGCCAGTCAGCAGGTCGCCGCTCTGAACCCGAACCCGGGCAGGGCGTTTGTCTTGGAGGCTGCCATGGTCGACCTCGGCAACGGTGCCGAGGCGGATCAGGTTCTCGATGAGGCGGGAGAGGGCGGCGATGTCGGTCATGCCGCGGAGGATGGCCGTACCTGCTGAATGTAGCAGCTGCCGATATTTGTATGAGTAAGAGCTACAAGACAGGCTACGATATTGCTGATGCTAGGCCTAGATCAGCGCTAGGTGAGAATTTTTAGATGTTAGCCTGGATGCAAACATAAAGAGCTTAATGTATGGATAAATTTTTACCTCTACTAAACTTAATAGGGACGTTATTTTTGACGGCTATTATTAATAGGTTTATTTCTTCATTTCGCATTCGTCAGTTGTATTTATCTTGTGATGATTGCATGTCATGCTATGAGAAAGAGGTTTCAGGGTGCACGCTCACGCTAACCATAGTGAATAAAGGGAAAGACAAAGAGGAGAAAGTAAAAATACGGTTTCCTTCGGTTAATGTAATTCAGGTTATCTCTGTTTCCGCAGGAGGTGTAACAGCGGAGGGGAATGAAATTTTCGTTGATCGAGTCTTGCCAGATGAAACTGTTAAGATGGTGGTGTACGTTGACGATTTTGACTTCAAAAAGAAGGCGTCTAGGCCAAGCATAAAGTCTTCTGACGCTAATGGAAAAGTATTTAATAAGAGAGGCAGTATTCCTCCGAGTGTGGGGCCGACTGTCCGATTTTTGTCATTCTGTTTGGCTTTATTCATACTTGCTTTTTATCTAGGTTATACCGGGCGCGATCCTTTTTCTATTTACTATGGCGTAAGGTATTCTTATTTAACCGATGCTGGAGTGAATTTTAAATTTTATACCGACAATGCTCTTGTATCGGAGGGGACTAAGAGTTCCCCGACCTTAGAGCTACTCCCAGCTAGGCGTGAAGGATCGAAAATTATTTTCCCACTTAGCATAAGGAATCCTTTCAAAACACCTATCTACGCAAATCTGTCTGGCACAGAGTCGACGTCGGATTTCTGGGAAAGACGTGAACAGCTTAAAAGAAAGGGGGGTAATCCTGATACAGATCCTGAAATTTTGATGTTTAGGAGAAGAATTTGGCTGAGCGATTGGGAAAGTGCAATAGGAAAAGTTGAGAAGAAAATTGAGCCCGGCCAGACGGCCATTTTAAGTTTGGAAAGAGTTGCAACGCCTGACGCGGAATTGAAAAATCTCAAGATCGACCTGAGAGTCGATGGTGAAGACAATAAAGGAAAGGTGTTCAAGGATCATTATACTTATGTTCCGGCTGATTCTCCTAGTGCGAGGAATATAGTGGACATGATAAAAGCGACAGGGAACTAATTGCATTCGCTATGAATGGTTAAATAGGCTCAGATGGTCGAGAAGTAATAGCCGTAAGTTGCCTATGTCTTCATCTGCGAATCCAAGTAGCCTACGTCTTGCATAGCGGACCTCAGGGGCCCCACGCTCGGCGCGGTCTTTCAGGCCGTACTGGTGGACGCGGGCGATGCGGGAGACGCGGCCGGCAAAGCCGATCACCGCCTGTTGAGGCGAACCTTTGGCCTTGAGGTAGCGGGCCATCTTGAGCTTCTCGAACATGCGCCGCTTGATGCGGCCCTTCTTGCCACGCAGATCCCTCGGCTTGCGTGCCTCGAACGGCGAGCCATCCGGGTTCACCTGGGCGCGGATTCGCTGCTGCTGGCTGCGGCGCAGCTGCTGGGCAGCCTTGCGGGCCAGTTGAGCCCGGCCGCGGCCGTCGAGCTTCTGCAGCAGCGGCGAGAGCCAGGTCTCCAGCGCCTCGAGGTCAGCCACGGCTGCGGCCCGGCTGCGGTGTCTCCAGGGCGAGGGCGTCGCCAGCGGATCCGGACTTCCACTCGGCCAGCAGCTCGCCACCGGCGAAGACCTGCCAGGTACCGGGCTCCTGGTATTCGGTGTATTTCGATTCTGGAACGTGGCTCAGCTGATAGGTGCCGTCTGGCTGGCTCTTGACGACCACGCGCTCGGTGAGGGGAAGGGTGATCGCAAGATCCACCTTAGAGTTGTCCAGGATGTCGGCCTCGAAGCCGATGCCCTGGGCAGATTTGTCCAGGTTGACCAGGAGCTCAGACTGGTTCGTCCGGACCCAGGCCAGCAGCGGCAGCATCACGGCGTCCGGGTGGCCGGCGAAGTCGGTCAGGATGATCTGCAGCTCGTAGCCGTACTCCCAGGACAGGCTGGCTGCGGCGGTGCAGCGTAGCTTGCCCTTGTCGATGAAGACCAGCAGCCGGTCAGGGCTGTGGCGCAGCTCAGGGACGGCGGCGAGCAGGTGAGCGCGAAGGCTTTCGGGCTTGTTCATGGGTGGGCCTGCTGGGCGTCATAGACCATATCGACCTGGGCCGCGCAGTCGGCCCAGGCAGCTTCCAGCGCCTCGCTGTCGTCCAGGAGCTCGCCGTTATTGCGCGGGTGGGTCGACGGCAGCTGGCAGCGCGTTACCACTGGACAGCCACTCACGGTAAGCCGTGGCTCCGGTGAGGACGGGCCGCTGGCGCAGCCGGCGAGCAGCAGCAGGCAGAGGCTGGCCAGCCCAAGCCTTGAGTTCAGCGTTTTCATGTTCGAGCTCCTGGATTCGGCGCCGGCGGACATCGATCTCGCGGCGCAGGTCTTTCTGGGTGGTCTGCAGCTGGGCCTGGGCGGCCCGCTGCTCGGTGAGGGTGTCGGTGAGGTGGTCGCGCTCGCCGGTCAGCTGGGTGACCTGGTCCTCAGCGGCCTCGCGCTTCTGATTGGCCTGGTCGATGCGCAGGCCCTGCGCATAGAGGGTCAGGCACAGCACGGCGATCGTGAGGGCCAGGGCCAGCGCGAAGAGCGCCTTCTCCTTCCAGCTGATCATTGGCGGTACCAGCCAGCGCGGTTCATCGCCGCCTGGTCCAGGTGCTCGAGCTCGCCGATCACCACGACAGCCCGCACGCCTGGCTTGGCGGTCTGGATGGCTTCACAGAGACGCTCGGCCTCCTCGAAGGACGCGCCGGCCGGCAGGATGAAGACCTCCCCATCCTGCGGCTCCAGGCGCTGCACGTCAGTGACGGGTGTCATGCGGCGTCCTTAGCCGGGGCGGCGGCGCTGTAGCGGGCGAAGGCGCGCTCGAGCTTCACGTCGTACAGGTTGCGGGCGTAGGCCGGGCCGTTGTAGCCGCGGGCGAAGTCCGCCCATTTTCCGGCCTTGAGGGCCTTGAGCAGCGCAGGCTCCGCCTTGACGAAGCGGACGAAGGCGTCGAGCTGCTCGGCTTCGCTGGTCTGCAGGCGGGTGACGAAGTCCTGGACGCTGGCATAGCCCAGGTCTTGCCAGTGGTAGCCCATGACCTGGAACAGGCCCCAGCTGCACGACTCTAGCGCGCAGGCCTCGTCGATCTGCCGGGCCGAGGTCAGGCGCTGCCACTCGGCCGCACCGCCGACGTAGCCGCCGGACTTCGGGTTGATCAGGTTCGGGTTGAGGGCTGCCAGACGATCGGCCTCGGCCTGGCCGTGGGCCTTGACCAGGCGCTGATAGAAGACGTGGCGCTCGAACAGGATCACCACCCTGCCGTTGTCCAGGAAGCCTTCGCCCTTCGACTCGACCTCATTGACCGCCTGAACGGTCGCGACGGGGACGCCCAGGGTCTTGGCGGCGTGCTCGAGGTCGGCGAATCCCAGGTGCAGCGGGTCGCGCTTGCCCAGTAGGGCAGCGAAGGTCTTCGGGCCGGCGATGCCATCGGCCACCAGGCCGACAGAGCGCTGGAAGTCTTCGACGGCGTGCTCGGTGCCTTCGTCATAGTCGCCGTCCAGGTCGACGGAGAAGCCAGACGCGGCCAGGGCTTTCTGCAGGTCGCGCACGGCCAGGCCGTGGGCGCCGATGATCAGGATCTTGGGCTGGTTCATTGCGTTTCTACCTTGCGTTCGACGAAGCGTTTAGCCGCGGCGCGAGTACCCTCGACGCCCAGCAGTCCGATGATTCCGCCCCAGAAGGGGCCGGTGCTGGCAGGTATGCCCAGCAGGGAAAGGCCGTGGCTTGCGGCCAGGGCCAGGGCGCCGCAGAGGGGCGCCTCGAGCAGCACGCGGCGCAGGGTGCCGCCGCTGTAGGCGATCCGCAGGCCCGCGATGACGCAGGCGACCAGGCCGGCGTAGAGCGCGGGCCAGTTGTGTTCGAGCCAGGCGGCGAGCCAGGCCCAGGTGTCGGGACGGTCGGGCATGATGTTTCTCGTCTAGTCCCAGAGGCTGACCGGCTGTTGCGCGGCAATGCCGGCAGTGGCCTGGGCGGGGGCGTCTGGCAAGGTGATAGGGGTGCCGATCGGCAGAATGGGGCCCAGCTCCGCCAGGCCCGGGTTGGCTTCGAGCGCGGTCTCGGTGACGTCCTGGGTGCGCCCGTAGTGCCGCAGGCAGATCCGGTCCAGGGTGTCGCCTTGCTGGGCGCGCACGACGGTGGCCATCAGATGAGCTCCACGGTGGTCCGGGCCAGGCCCAGAAAGTCGCGGACGGCCCAGCGCTGATCGCGGCGGTAGTCGTCGATGGTGGGGGTCTCCGCCTCGGCGTCCTTGTCGCCCTTGGCGGTGCTGTCGTAGCTGCGGTACCGCTCGGCGACCTCGGCCGCGGTGGCGGCATCGATCGCACGCAGGTACAGGTGAGCACGCTCGCTGACGCCGTCGATCAGCAGCCCGGGCACAGCGGCCAGGGTGGCGTAGCCGGTGGTGACCTGGGCGAAGCGGTAGCCGGCGAGTTCGCGGTTGACGGCGATGGCTGCGGCAATCACTGCTGCCTTGAGCTTTTCAGTGCTGACGCTGCTGTCGATCCGCAACCGCGCGCGGACCTGGTCCAGCTCGATCGCCGGCCAGAAAGGGTCGGACACCACCTGACCGCTGGCGACGGTGCCGCCTGCAACGAATCCGCTCATGGTGCTGCTCTCGAATGGGTCGCCGGTGGTCGGGGCTTCACGGTCCAAGGCTAGGCCTGGCCGATCCGCCCCGAGCCGGCGGGGTTGCGGGGGACCGCTCGGTTAGCCACCAGAGGCGGCATGTTTCTTGGCCAGGCGCTCGGCCCGTTCCAGGTCTTTCTTGCCGCCGCAGCGGTCGTGCAGGCTGATGGCGCGCTGCAGGGCAGCGATGCCGCGAGCCAGCTGACCCTCGGCGCCCGGCCGCTCTTCATCGATGCCCTCGAGCTCGGCCCGGCCGATGGCCAGATAGAGCTTGGCGCGCGCCTCGTCGGGCATGTCTTGCTCGGCGGTGAGCGCGTCGGTGTAGAACAGGAGGTCCGGCTCGAACGGCTGACCGGCTTTCTGGGCGTTGAGAGCGGCGGTGGCCACCTCTTCAGCGATCAGGCAGCCGGTGGTCCGGGCGAAGCGATCCGGCATCACCAGGCCGTGCTTGAGCACGTAGGCAGCGATGTGGAGCGCGCCCCAGAAGTCGCCGGCATCGATGCGCCAGATCATCACGGTGACCAGCACCTCGTCCTGGGCACCATTGCCGCCCTCGAGCACGCCGCTGACGTAGTCGGCATAGGCGCCGAGCAGCTGCCGCTTGAGCTCGGCCTTGGCCTGGGTGGATTGCACCTGCTTGAGTCGCAGCCGGTCCTGCAGCAGCTGGGCCAGCTGCTGCTCGTACACGGTGCGGCCCGCCATGCTGTCGGCCGGCCCGACAGCTGCAGCGGCGAGTGCCGCTGCAGCTGCTAGGAAGTGCCGTTTCGCGGGAGAGGAGGCCATGGCTTAAACGCCCGTCACGATGTTTTCGACCAGGCAGCCGAAGCCGTAGTCTTCGACCACGTAGGCGTCGTTGCTCGACTCGTAGTTCTCGATGCGGTTTTTCTCCGGCGCTTCCTTGACGAAGCGGCGGCGGCCGCCGGTCTGGTAGTAGAGCGACAGGTTCTGCAGCGAGGTGATGAAGAGCGCGTTGTCGGGGATGTAGGGCACCTCGACCGGCTGCAGGCCACCCATACGGTTGGCAGCCAAGATCACGTCAGTGGCCAGCTTCTCGGACGCCGGCTGCTCCTTGTTCACCAGCGGGAAGTACTTGTCGTGGACCAGGTCGCGACCGACGATGACTACCAGGCCCGGATCCTTGCGGTGCCAGGGGTCGATCAGGTTGCTGATCACGTCGTATACCAGCGAGTCCAGGTTGTTGTAGTCGGCAGCATCGCCAGCGCCGATGACGATCTTGCCCGCGGCCTTGCCCGTCTTCAGCACGCGCTGGGGCGCGTTGTTGCGGTACTGCTGCAGCCAGCCGATGTTGACGTCCTGCAGCAGAGGGTTGGTGGCGCGGTTGGTGGTGGCCGCAGCGCTGGTGCCATTGAAGCCGATCATCAGGCGGTCCAGGGCCTGGCGCTTGACGATGGCGTCACGCAGGCGCGCCTGGAAGTCCGGGAACTTGGCCCAGGCATCCAGCAGGGAGTAGGGGATTGCAGTGTCGAAGTCGGTCTTCTCGCACTTGTAATCCGCCTTATCGGTGCTGGACACGTCGCGGGGGCTACGGCTGGCGGTGCCTGTGGTGTCGGTACGGCTGGCGATGGTGCCGGAGACGCCCAGACCGACCTTTTGGCCGAGCAGCTCGTCGACGGGAATGTTGTTGATCTTGCTCAGGAAGTCGCTGGACTCCTGGATGCGGGTTTCCAGCTTTTGCTGGACGGTGGGGTCGACGGCGAAGGTCGCGCTCGCCGAGGACACACCACTCAGGGCGGCGACTTGGTCCAGGTATTGGTTGAACAGGGCACGGGTATCGTTACGCATGGATCTCTCCGGGAAAGTGAACGGCTGATCAGCAGTCGGTCAGGTTCTGGCCATCGCCGCCGGTGACCGGAGGGCGCTTGGGTTGGTTGGGGTCTTGGGTCTGGCTGAGCTGCACCTGCAGGGCGGTGAATTCGGCCTGCAGTTGGGCATGCTTGCCGGCCAGCTCGGCGAAAGCGGTTTCGGCGTTGGTGAAGCGGCTGTCCTGCTCGCGGACGTGCTCGGCCACCGCGGTGACGGCGGCGCCGAACTGGGCGAACTCGCCCTGGGTCTGCGCTTCCTTGCCCTTGAGCAGCTCGGTCACCTTGGCGAAGAGCAGGGCGCCCAGGCTGGGCTTGTCCTCGACTTCGGCGAAGGTCAGGACGGTCTCTTCGGCCACGGTGAAAAGGTTGTCCGCGTGCAGCTTGCGGCTGGCATAGGGATTGGCCGCCGGATTGGCCGCGGCGAAGGACAGCACGTCGGTGCCCAGGCTGGCCGGGCTGTCGGTGATGCCCAAGCCGACCAGGTAAGCGGCGCCGGTGTCGGCGAATTTGGGCGAGATCTCGACCGAGGTGTAGATCTTCTGCTTGGCCTTGTTCAGGGCCACCAGGTCGGCGGTGGGCTCGATCTGGGCGAAGAGGGCTAGCTTTTTCTGGCCGTTGATCTCGACCTCTTCGGCCTTCACCGCGATCACGTCGCCGTAGGCCTTGAAGGGGCTGTCCGCCACGCTGCTGCGGATGTGCTCCATCCAAATGCGAGCGCCGTAGGTCTTGGGGTTGTAGCTGGCCGCGGCCTGCTCGATCCAGGCGCGCTCGATCTGGCGGCCATCGCTGGTAGCGCCTTCGACGGCGACACGGAAGAAAGGAGAGCGGAGTTTGGGGGTCTTGGGGTCGGCCATGCCGGGGATCCTCAGAGGCTTAGCGGGAGTGCTTGGGCGATGAGGGGCATGGTCGGGACGCGCGCGCGTCCCAGCAACGAGGGGGTTTTGTAGGCGCGCGCGGTACACGGTCGCGCGCTATGGAGGAGGGGATCAGGGCGGCAGTCTGGCGGCCATGAAAAGCCTATCCGATTCCTCGCCCCTGCCAAGCCCGGCCGAAACGCCGGCGGCCGCTCCGTCCACCGACCTGCTGATGGACGTGCGTCGGCGCGCCAAGCATCTGTACTGGATGGGCTGGAGGGTGACGGAAATCGCCGAGGCGATCGGCGAAAAGGAAAAGACCGTCCACAGCTGGAAGGCCCGGGACGAATGGGATCGGGCGGACAACGTCGAGCGGATCGGCGGCGCCCTGGAGGCGCGCCTGGTGCAGCTGATCCTCAAGGACGGCAAGACCGGCGGCGACTTCAAGGAGATCGATCTACTCCACCGCCAGCTGGAACGCCAGGCACGGATCCAGCGCTTCCAGGGCGGCGGTACCGAGGCCGAGCTCAATCCCAAGCTGGACAACCGCAATGCCGGGCCGAAGAAGAAGGCGGCGCGCAACGAATTCACCGAGGAGCAGATCGAGGCCCTTGAGAGCGCCTTCCGCGACCAGTGCTTTGGGTACCAGCTCGACTGGTACCGGGCAGGCCAGCAGCGGACCCGCGCCATCCTCAAGAGCCGGCAGATCGGTGCGACCTACTACTTCGCCCGCGAGGCCTTCCTGGACGCCCTGATCACCGGGCGCAACCAGATCTTCCTGTCGGCCAGCAAGAACCAGGCGCATATCTTCAAGGCGTATATTCAGGCCTTCGCCCGGGAGGTCTGTGGCGTCGATGTGACTGGCGATCCGATCATCCTGGCCAACGGCGCCGAGCTGCACTTCCTGGGTACCAATGCCCGCACTGCCCAGGGCTACCACGGCAACTTCTACTTCGACGAATTCTTCTGGACGTTCCGCTTCGAGGAGCTGAACAAGGTGGCCAGCGGCATGGCTATGCAGAAGCAATACCGCCGGACCTACTTCTCGACGCCGAGCTCCATGGCCCATGAGGCCTATACCTTCTGGACTGGGGAGCGCTTCAACAAGGGCAAGCCGGTCGCCCAGCACCTTAAGCTGGACGTCTCCCATGAGGCCCTGCAGGAGGGCCGGCTCTGCGAGGACCGGATCTGGCGGCAGATCGTCACCATCCTGGACGCCGAGTCCCGTGGCTGCGACCTGTTCGACCTGGAGGAGCTCAAGCTTGAGTACTCGGCCGAGGCCTTCCAGAACCTGCTGATGTGCCAGTTCGTCGACGACGGCGCGAGCATCTTCCCCCTGGCCATGCTGCAGCCCTGCATGGTGGACAGCTGGGTCGAGTGGGCCGAGGACTACAAACCCTTCGCCAGCCGACCGCTGGGCGAACGCCCGGTCTGGGTCGGCTATGACCCCGCCGAGACCGGCGACACCGCCGGCCTGGTGGTGGTCGCGCCGCCGCTGGTACCGGGCGGCAAGTTCCGCGTGCTCGAGCGCCACCAGTTCCGCGGCATGGACTTCGCCGCCCAGGCTGAGGCGATCCGCCAGGTCTGCCAGCGCTACTGGGTGACCTATATCGGCATCGATGTCACCGGCATGGGCAGCGGCGTGGCCCAGCTGGTGCGCCAGTTCTTCCCGAACCTGACCACCTTCAGCTACTCGCCCGAGGTCAAGACCCGCCTGGTGCTCAAGGCCTACGACGTGATCAAGAACGGCCGGCTCGAATTCGACGCTGGCTGGACCGACGTCGCCCAGTCGCTCATGGCCATTCGCAAGACCACCACCGCCAGCGGCCGCCAGTTCACCTACACGGCCGGACGCAACGACACCACAGGCCACGCGGATCTCGCGTGGGCCCTCTTTCATGCCCTGCACAACGAGCCGCTGGAAGGGCAGACCGCCCGCAATACCGGCGTCATGGAGATTTTCTGATGAGCGAATCCACCGAGCTGGCCGTTTCGACGCCCGGCCCTATCGAGGCCTTTACCTTCGGCGACCCCATGCCGGTGCTGGAAGGGCGCGAGGTCTTCGACTACCTGGAATGCTGGTTCAACGGCCGCTACTACGACCCGCCGCTATCGCTCGACGGCCTGGCCAAGGCCACGCGGGCCAGCGTCTATCTGGACTCCGGTCTCAAGTTCAAGCGCAACATGCTGGCCCGCACCTTCATCCCGCATCGCCTGCTGAGCCGTGCGGCGTTCGAGCAGTTCGCCCTGGACTGGCTCTGGTCGGGCAATGCGTACCTGGAGCGCCGGCAGTCGCGCCTGGGCACGCCGGTCAGTCTGCAGCCGGTGCTGGCCAAGTACATGCGCCGCGGCGAGGACAACCGCTTCTTCCAGGTGCGCGGGTGGCGAGACGAGCACGAATTCACCCCGGGCACCATCTGCCACCTGCGCGAGGCCGACATCAACCAGGAGATCTACGGCATGCCCGAGTGGCTCGCGGCCATGCAGTCTGCGCTGCTGAACGAGTCGGCCACGCTGTTCCGCCGGAAGTACTACAACAACGGCAGTCACGCCGGCTTCATCTTCTACATGACCGACCCGGCGCAGAAGGAGGAGGACATCGACAACGTCCGCACCGCGCTGCGCCAGTCCAAGGGCCCCGGCAACTTCCGCAACCTCTTCGTCTATGCCCCGGGCGGCAAGAAAGACGGCATCCAGCTGATCCCGGTCAGCGAGGTGGCGGCGAAGGACGAATTCAACTCGATCAAGGGCATCACCCGCGACGACATGCTCGCCGGCCTGCGGATCCCGCCGCAGCTGATGGGCATCGTGCCGCAGAACGCCGGTGGCTTCGGCTCGATCCGCGATGCCGCCCTGGTGTACGCCGCCAATGAGCTGGAGCCGCTGCAGGCTCGCCTGGCCCAGGTCAACGAATGGTTGGGAGAGGAGGTGATCCGCTTCCGGGAGTATGAAATTTCACAACTTCCGTAGCAATTGAATGTATGTAAAAGCCGCCCGGAGGCGGCTTTTTTTATTTCTTCTCGCGTGGCGGTGGCGGGGGGGTCTTATGCGGGTCGTGATCTCTAACGAAGCGCGGGGCCGGTGGCGGTGGAGGTGGCGGTTTCTGCTGGCTCATTTCTTAATGTCCTCTTTGGTACAAGTGAAGGGTGCCGAACGAAAGCATTGCCAAAAAGAATGTTAGTGCAACGTTTGTTGCCATGTTAGAGAAATATGCAGCTCGTTTATCATTATTCCTAGTGTTGACGGTTGTGCAGTCAACGTAGAAGCGGATGATGATTTCTCTGAAATGGGCCTGAGCATCGTCTTGACTCTCGCCGTGTGTCTCGAAGTGCCGCTGTAGATCCTGTCGATGGTCCTCCAGCGCGGACAGGTCGGGAAGTAGGGCGTCATAGTCTCGCAGCTGCCAGGTTCTCCAGAAATACCAAGCGCTGCGCACTGCTGTGATCATGCAGCAAAGGTAGAATATCCAGAAGAGCACCCCGTACATTCCGTCGCTATACGGTGGGGCTTTCTCCAGCATCGTCGACAAGAGAGAGCTCAGGGTGACAATGATAGCCAATGGAAGGCTTAGACGTGATATTAGCTTTTCTTTCCTTTCTAGCTCGAAGAAATAAAGCTTCTCATATAGCGCTATTCGGTCTTTTGTATCCATTCAAAATTCCTGCTCAGGACATCTATTTCTGACACGTCTCGACCGATTGTAATTGTCCGGTCAGAAAAGCGGATCTCGCCAAGTATAGGGCCGCCCTGGTCGTATGGATCCGCAATACCCGCTTTGAATGTGACACAAAGACACTGGCCATTTCCAGATACGAGCCGGTATGTGCCATTCAACAGATTCATCGTCGACCTCCAGTGGTCTTGGGCAGGCTGACCCTATCGTAGCTGGAGGCCTCCAGCGCGGGTTGCCTACCCCTACACAATCCGCATCGCTCTGAACCAATTCGGTACCCGTCCGGCGCGTCGTGACGCCAGTCTTTGAGCTCCAAACCATGGAGTCAAATCATGCACCTGCACTACTGCAAATTGATCAACGCACACGTCCAGATCTCGGAGTACTACCTGGCCGCCAGCGGGATCGGGAGTGAAGACGTAGAGGAGGAGGTTGACTACCTCTGTGACCACGACGAGGAATGCTTCGGCTGCCCCCATCGGGACACTGAAGGGTGCCGCTTGAGGGAACTGTAGTCCGGCGAGCCAGGAGACGACGGCGGCGCACATGCTGCACCCAGCGCGCGCCGTCGTCCCCCCGCCACGCCCGCGGTCTAAATGTGTCGCTTTTTCTGCAGCCCTGCACCTGGGCCTATTCCGCGCCGCTACTGGGGCTGTACGGGAGTTGGCAGGCCTTAAAAACCCTGCGAATCCCTGCACCACCAGCCTTTTTTCAGACGGCCGAATGCAGCCCTAGGCCGATGAGTGCTTGAGGACTTTTTCAGGTCGACGAAAAAAGTGGGTTACCGAGGGTAGAGGGGTCGATTGACAGGGCTCTAGGCCGCGTCGTTGCTGGGTTTCGTCGGTAACCTGGAGGAGGTTACTTGAGGTTTTTTCCGAGGTTACTTTTTCTGGAACCGCTCTAGAACAAGGGTTTCAGCCTGGAGGGAAGTAACCTGCCTGGAAAGTTACTAATAACCTCAAATAACCTGAAAAAAACTTTTGGCTAAACCTCTGAAAGCCTTGTCTGGCAAGGGATAGAGGATGATTAGAAAAAAAAGTAACCTCAGTAACCTACTTTTTTCGCCAACCTGAAAAATTGCTTTCGCTATCGGGGGGAGGGATTCACGGCCGAGACTCTCGCCGTCACTCTCTAACGCTCTGACAGTCTCTCTGCCACTTGGACAGATACGGACCCCAAAACGGCCCCCAGCACTTCCGCGTAACGCTGATGCAGCCCTGAAAGCCGCATGGAATCTGGAGCGGGCGAAGGGAATCGAACCCTCGTCATGAGCTTGGGAAGCTCAGGTAATGCCATTATACGACGCCCGCGTGGGGTGCCTTTGTACCAGAAGCCTGCCTCCGGGTGAAGAGGCGGGAGTGGTCCGGCTGTTTCGTGGTCCAACGGACAGGACCGCACGCTGCGGTGATCGGGGACCTTTGTCCCCTAGAGGAGGAGGTCGCGCATGTCTCGTTATCCGGGCACCTACCAGGGAGTGATTCCCCCCTACATTCTTGGCCGCATCATCGATCATGGCGACGAACACCAGCGTTCCTGCGCCCTGACCACCCTGAGCCACGTCCAGAGTCTGCTGCACAATCCCGGTCGGCCCGGGGTGCGCCAGGCGCCGATCGGGCCGCTGCCGCGTACCGATGACGCCAGTCCGCAGCGCAGCATCTTCGATGCCGGCAATGCCATGCAGCTGCCCGGGCGCCTGGTGCGTCAGGAAGGCCAGCCGGCGCTGAGCGATGTGGCGGTGGACGAGGCCTACGACTACCTGGGCGCCACCTTCACCTTCTTCAACGAGGTCTTCGGGCGCAATTCCATCGATGGCCAGGGCCTGCCGCTGGCCGGCACCGTCCACTATGGCCAGGACTATCAGAATGCCTTCTGGAACGGCGAGCAGATGGTGTTCGGCGATGGCGACGGCGAGATCTTCAATCGATTCACCATCGCCCTCGACGTCATTGCCCACGAACTGGTGCACGGCGTCACCGAGAGCGAGGCGGGGCTGGTGTACTTCAACCAGTCCGGCGCACTCAACGAGTCGGTCTCCGATGTCTTCGGCATCCTGGTCAAGCAGTACAAGCTCAAGCAGACCGCCGCCGAGGCGGACTGGATCATCGGTGCCGGGTTGCTGACCAAGAAGATCAAGGGCAAGGGCCTGAGGTCGATGGCCGAACCGGGCACTGCCTACGATGATCCGACCCTGGGCAAGGATCCCCAGCCTGGCCATATGCGCGACTACATCGAGACCCGCGAAGACAATGGCGGTGTCCACCTCAATTCGGGCATTCCCAACCGGGCCTTCTACCTGGCCGCGCTGGCCCTGGGCGGTCACGCCTGGGAAAAGGCCGGGCCGATCTGGTACGACACCCTTTGCGACAGCCGCCTGGCCAACGATGCGGATTTCGCTGCCTTCGCCCGCTTGACGGTCTCCAACGCCGGTCGTCGCTTCGGCGCCGAGTCGGCCGAGGTCCGTGCGGTCGAGGAGGCCTGGGCGGGCGTGGGTGTCACCCTTAGCTAGAGGAGCAAGGCGATGCGCGAACTTCCCCCGCTGGGCAAGGACACCGTGGTGCGGCTCTCGCGACAGGGGGGCTTCGCCCCCTTGCATGCGTTGAGCAAGCCGCGGGAGATCGAATTCGGCCAGTACGACAGCGCCCAGCGCGGGCGCATCTGCTCGGTGCTGGAACGCTGCCTGCCGGAATCTGGCGAACCGACCCAGGTCGGGCGCGGCGATCAGCGCTACTTCAAGGTGGAGCTGCGCTTTCGCCCGCAACCTGCCGAGCAGGAAGACGAACTGACCCTGCTGATCCCCGAAGACCGGGCGCCCAGTGAGTTGGTGCGGCTCTGGGACAAGGGGTTGGTGGAGTAGCGCTTTTCAACGGAGCCTCACCGCGCACAGGCCCTGTTCGTATAGAACCTCAGGGAACCGACCAGACCTCGCCCGGCGCCAGTGTCCGGAACGCCGCGTCCGCCAGACCATGCAGGGCCCGGGCATGGGCCAGGTCGCGGGGCGGGGCGAATTGTCCTTCGTCGCTCAGGGAAAAGGTGCCGAAGTGGATACCCAGGCTGCTGGCCGCGCCCAGCGCCTGATGGGCACGTACCGCATCGTCGGGATTCAGGTGGCTGTCCTGCATGAACCAGCGCGGTTCGTAGGCACCGATGGGCAGGGCGGCGAAGCGCGGTGCGCCCAGGCGTTCGCGGATCTGCGCGAAATGCGGGCCCCAGCCGGTGTCGCCGGCGAAATAGACCGGTCCGCTCGGCGCTTCCAGCACGAAGCCACCCCACAGCCGTCGATTGGTGTCGAAGCGGCTGCGCGCCGACCAGTGCTGGCCCGGTACCAGGTGCAGACGCAGGCCCTCCTTGAGCGGCAGGCTCTGCCACCAATCCAGTTCGCTGACGGTGACGAAGCCGGTCTCGCGGCGGATCAGCTCGGCGTTGCCCAGGGGCGTCACCACCGGCGTCAGGGGCGCGCGCTCGGCCAGGCGCCTCAGGGTCGCCAGATCCATATGGTCGTAGTGGCTGTGGCTGACGAAGATCAGATCCAGCGGCGGCAGGTCATCCAGGGCCACGCCGGGGGCGTGATAGCGTCGCGGACCGATGAAGCTGAAGGGGCTGACCCGCTCCGACCAGACCGGGTCGGCGAGGATGTTGAGGCCCTGATGCTGGATCAGCAGGGTGGCATGGTTGACGAAGGTCACCCGTAATTCGCCGCCCTCGACCCGGGCCGCTGGCCGCGTCGGCACGGCCGGCCCTTCCTGCCAGGTCCATTCCGGCCGGGTGCGGGTGAACTGCCATTTCAGCACCGTCCAGAGACTCTTGTCCTCGCGCGGCGCCAGGTTGTGGAAGCGCTCGCCGTCGAAGTGGTCGGTGCGCGGGCCTTCGTAGGCCGACGAGGCGCAACCGGCCAGGGTGAGCAGGTGGATCAGCCACAGCGGACGAAAGATGCGCATGGGACCTCGGACGAATAGACTGGATGGCCCAGATTACCCCTAAGAGCCTATTCAAAGTCTGCTGCGCGTCGGCCAAACGGCGTTGAAAAGGTCCTGGATCGCCAGCCCGGTCGGAATGCTCATTTACTTTTGTAAAATCGAGCGCGAGTACGATCCGCTTCCTCAGACATTTTCGCCTTGTTTGGCTCTAGCTCGCGAGCCTTTGAACAGGCCCTTACTAGCCGCCGTCGATCCCCATGTCGCGAAATACCCGTTCCACCCCCGGCCAGCGGCCCCGTCGCCAGGCCAAGGCGCCGCCGGTCACGCCGCGGCTGCTGCTGCTCAACAAGCCCTTCGATGTGCTCACCCAGTTCGCCGACGCCGATGGCCGCGCGACCCTGAAGGCCTACGTCGAGGTACCGGGTGTCTATCCGGCTGGCCGTCTGGATCGTGACAGCGAAGGCCTGCTCCTGCTGACCAACGATGGCCAGCTGCAGGCGCGCATCGCCGATCCCCGGCACAAGCTGCCCAAGACCTACTGGGCCCAGGTGGAAGGCACCCCCAGCGAAGCGCAATTGCAGTGCCTGCGCCAGGGGGTCGAACTCAATGACGGCCCCACGCTGCCGGCCGAAGCGCGCCTGCTGGCCGAGCCGCCGGTGCTCTGGGAGCGCGATCCGCCGGTGCGCTTTCGCAAGAGCGTGCCGACCGCCTGGATCGAGCTGACCATCCGCGAAGGGCGCAATCGCCAGGTGCGGCGCATGACCGCCGCGGTGGGCCTGCCGACCCTGCGCCTGGTGCGCGTACGCATCGGCCCCTGGACGCTGGACGATTTGGCGCCGGGCCAATGGCGCGAGGTACCGGCGCAGCTCTAGCGCCGCCGCTCAATCCTGCCGCTGGCTGGCGGCCTCCTGCAGATCGCCGGCGATGTCGGCGAGGCGACGGCTGACCTCTTTCAGGACCTGCGGATCAATCGCGCGCGCGGGCTGACCCGGTTCGGTCAGCAGCTGACTGGCAAGCAGGGCGCTCAGGGCGCTGACCTCGCTGGCCTGATGGCGCAGCTCATGGGTGTGCTGCACGGCGGCGTCGCGCAGGAGATTGGTGCTGAGGGTCAGGCGGCCCAGTTCGTCATCGCGCCCGCCGGGCAGGCGCTCGCCGAAGCGTCCGCGCGCCAGCAGCCCCAGTTGCCGGGCGCAGGTCACCAGCGGGTCCACCAGCCGGCGCTCCACCAGCCTGACCCCCAGGAACAGCAGGCCGCCGCCGCAGAGCAGCAGGGCCAGACCGGCGAGCAGGATGTCGCGCTGGGCCTCGGCGCGGATGGCGGCGATCTGCTCGGCGGTACGGCCGTGCAGTTCATCGACCAGGGCGGCGAAGCCCTCGGCGGTCTCGCGGTCGATACCCCGGACCTCGGCATCGCCGCGGCGTGGATCGCGATCATGGGCGAGATAGGCGGCATGGCCGGCGCGATAGCGCTCGCCCAGACGCCCGTGCTGGGTCCGCAGCGCCTGGAGGCGCGGTTGCAATTCGGGGTCGACGCGGGTGGCCAGCTGTTGCAGTCGCTGATCGACCTCGGCTTCGCGGGTCAGAAAGGCCTGCCAATAGCGCTCGGCGGTGTCGGCATCGCCACCGCGCAGCAGAAAGTTCTTCCACTCCTGCACCTGGATCTTGAAGGTCAGGTGGGTGTCATCGATCTCCACCAGCCGCTCCAGCGGGCCCTCGATCAGGTGCTGGTAGCGGTGCAGTTCGCGGGAAAGCAGGCCGAAGCCGGCCAGGGCGATCAGCAGCATCAGCAGCAGACTGCCGCCGAACAGGAGCAGGCTCTGGCTGCGGAGCGAGCGGGCGAAGGGCATAGGGACTCTCGACAGGAAACGCAGAGCCGCAGCTTAGGGCGCTCGCCGGGCGAAGGCCAGCCTCAGGTCGAGACCAGCAACTGCACCGCGACGGCAAACATCACCCCGGCCACCAGCAGATCGATCAGTCGCCACACCCCCGGACGGGCCAGGTAGGGTGCGGCCCAGGCCGCGCCCAGGGCGAGTCCGAAAAACCACAGCATGGAGGCGGTGGCGGCGCCGAGCACATAGGCCAGGGGCGCGGCCTGCTGGCTGCCCAGGGAGCCCACCAGCAGCACCGTGTCCAGATAGACATGGGGATTGAGCAGGGAGACGGCGGCCGCGGCGAGCAACGCCTGCCGCCGGCTGCACGGACTCGTAGTCTCCAGCTTGTCGATGGCCGCCGGCCGCCAGGCCCGGCGTAGCGCCTGGGCGCCGTACCAGAGCAGAAAGGCCGCGCCGCCCCAGCGCAGGATGACCACCAGCAGCGGGCTGTGCTGGATCAGCGCGGCCAGGCCCAGCACCCCGGCGGCCACCAGGATCACGTCGCAGGTGAGGCAGAAGGCGGCAATGGCCAGATGGTGCTCGCGGCGCAGCCCCTGGGCCAGCAGATAGGTGTTCTGGGCACCCAGCGCCATGATGAGACTGGCCATGGTCAGGAGGCCGGTGAAGTAGCTGTTCATTGCAAGGGTGTCGCCTTGTGGTGCGGGAATGGCTGCCACCTTGCCGGGTCCGGGTGTATAAGAAAAACCAATATTCCTTATGCAGCATTAGCTGAATCGATGATCGACTACAAGTTGCTGGAAGCCCTGGCGGTGGTGGTGGAAGAGGGTGGCTTCGAACGGGCGGCGCGCCGGCTGGGCCTGTCGCAATCGGCGGTGTCCCAGCGCATCAAGCTGCTCGAAGCCCGGGTCGGCCAGGCGGTGCTGGTGCGGGAGACACCGCCCCAGCCCACCGCGCCGGGGCTGCGGCTGTTGCGCCATATCCAGCAGGTCCGCCTGCTGGAAGCCGACCTGGGCAGCGAGGTGCCGGGACTGGCCGAAGAAGCGCCGCAGCGGCTCCGTATCGCCCTGAACGCCGACAGCCTGGCCAGCTGGTGGCCGGCCGCGGTCGGCCCCTGGCTGGTGGAGCAGGGGCTGCTGCTGGATCTGGTGGTAGAGGATCAGGACGTGGTGCTGCGCCGCATGCGCGCGGGCGAGGTGGCGGCCTGCCTCTGCGCCAGCGGTCAGCCCCTGGCGGGCGCCCGGGTGCGATCCTTGGGCGCCATGCGTTATCGCGCCGTGGCCAGTCCGGATTTCTGTGCCCGCTGGCTGACCGGGCGGCCGATCGCCCAGGCCTTGGCGCGCGCGCCCGCCATCGTCTTCGGTCCGGACGACCGCCTGCAGCACCGCTATCTGGAGCAGCTCGGTGTCACCGCGCCCTTCGACTACCACCTCTGCCCGTCCGCCGAAGGTTTCCAGCAGATGGCCCTCAGTGGTATCGGTTGGGGTCTGCTGCCCGATATCCAGAGTGCGGCCGCCCTGGCCAGTGGTGCTCTGGTGGATCTGGCGCCCGGTCACTGGGTGGATGTCCCGCTGTTCTGGCATCACTGGCGCAATGGCGGTGTCGCCCTGCAGGCGCTGACCCGCCATCTGGAGGGCGTCGCCGGCCAGTGGCTGGTGCGCGACTAGCGGCGCCTGTCGAAGGCTTTGGTTACACTGGTCCCTGGGTCGTCCTCGGCGACCGCGGACAGGTTCGGGAATCCCAGCGACATGCGTATCTTGATCACGGGCGCCAGCGAGGCGCTCGGTGCGGGTCTGGCCTGCGATCTGCTCGACCGCGGCCAACTGGTGCGGGTGCACGGCCGCCCCGGCGCGACCCTGGACGCCCTGGTCGAACGCGGCGCCGACTACCACCCGGCCTTGCTCGACCAGCCCGCGCAGGTGGTGGCGCTGTGCGACGACATCGACGCCATCGCCCACTGCACCGACGTGGCCGGCGTGCCGAGCGCCGCCGATCTGGATCACGGTCAGGTGCTGATCGAAGCCGCCCTGCAGCAGCAGGTCGCGCAATTCGTCTATGTGTCGTCCGCGCGCCTCTACGAGAGAGGCGGTGAAGCGCTCAAGGAAGACCAGGTGCCGGCCAAGCCCAGGAGCCGCGAGGCCCAGCGCCGTCTGCAACTGGAGCGCCTGGCCCTGGCCGCCGGTGAATTCGGCCCCCAGGTCACGGTGTTGCGGCCGGCCCAGGTACTCGGCCTGGCCGATCGCGACTGGGCGCGCTGGTTGCTTGAGCGGGCCAAGGCCAGGCAGCTGGGGCGCAGCGGCAACGGTCTCAATCGCTGGGACTTCACCAGCGCCGGCAACCTGCGCAAGGCCCTGGTGACCCTGCTGCTCAGGCAACCGGCCGCCACCCACGGCAAGGTCTTCAACCTCAGCGATGGCCAGCCCCTGGTGTGCTGGGACGCGATCAACTTCCTGCTGCGCCGCTTCGAGCTGCCGCCGGTGGTCGAGCGCAAGGCCTTCGATCCCCGGCGGCTCTATGCCCGCTTGCGCACCCCGGGTCATGAATCCTGCTGGCCCGAGTTGCTCGACAGCCCCTTCACCCTGGACATCCGTGCCGCCCAGGAGGCCTTCGGCTACCTGCCCGAAGCCAGTTCCTGGAGCGCCCTGGAAGAATATCGCCCGCGAGCGCCCCAGGCCCATAGCGGACCGGTCTAGCGGCATTCCTCAGCGCACCCAGGGCAGGGCATGCTGGCGCTTTGCTATCGACGCAGACTGCGTTTCGGCGCACGCTCCCGGGGCCAATCCGCGTGCCGGCTGCCTCGCGTCCATGGCGACGGCCGTTATACTGGCCGCGATTCCGTCTTCCTGCCTCTGCTCACAGGTCTGCCATGCGCAACGATCTTCTCGATGAAATGGATAACGTCCCGAGTCTGACCCCGGAGCGCGACGATCGCCGTCCCGGCAGTCGGCGTCCGGTCGAAGCCGAAGAGGTCTATCGCGAACCCGCTGGCGGTCACTCCCGCCCGGTACGCCGCGGGCCCTCCACCGCGCCGCTGTGGGTGCTGGTCGCGGCCCTGACCCTGGCCCTGGCCGGGGTCGCCTGGTGGAGTCATCAGCAACTGGTGCTGATGCAGGAGCAGGTGGTGGCCACCCAGGAAAACTTCGCGCGCATCAGCGAAGACGCCCAGGGTCGCCTGAGGGACATCTCCGGCAAGCTGGTGGAGAGCGAATCCTCCGGCACTACCAGTCGCGAGGCCCTGCTGCTGCAGGTCAAGACGCTGCAGAGCAAGGTCGCCGAACTCACCCGCCAGCAGCAGGGGGTGACGGACAACCAGCAGGCCCAGGACAACCGTCTGCAGAATCTCTCCACCGCGGTGCAGACGGTGCAGACCGGCAGTGGCGAGGCGGATACCCGACTCAAGGCCCTGGCCGAGGAGCAGACCACACTGAAGAACGGCCTGGCGCAGACCGCCAGCCTGACCGAGCAGGTGGCCGGCCTCACTGCGCAGAACAAGGCGCTGCAGGCCGACATCGCTGCGCTGAAGAAACCCAGCGCCCAGAACCAGGCCCTTGGCGAGATGCAGCAGGACCTGCTGGTATTGCGCAGCGAACTGGACGCCCGCCCGGTGGGCCCGGACAGCAAGGAATTCGACGCCTTCCGCCTGCAGACCACCCGCAACATCACCACCCTGCAGACCCAGGTGCAGAATCTGCAGCAGCAGATCAGCGCCGGGGCGCGTTGATCGGATCGATCTCGCTGCGCTGCCAGTCCTGCGGCCAGAGCTCGCCGTCGAGCTGATCGAGCCGGCGCTGCAGGACCTTCTGCTTGAATACCTCGAGGATCTCCACCAGCACCTCGTCCAGGGCATTGTCCTGGGCGCCGCTGGGCAGACTCTGATCGAAGCCGTGATCGGCCAGGCGACTGGCCAGGGCGCGGAAGTCGCGGGTGCGCAGACTGGCCGCCGCTTCCCGGACCAGGCCGTTGACGATGTCGGTGAGCACCCCGTCCAGGGTGTCGGCGAGGCGCTCACCCATGGGCAGGCGCTTGAGCCGGGCCAGGTCGGGATTCTCGTCCAGGGCGCCCTGCACCACGTCGCCGACCAGGCGTTCCAGGGTGGCGCGATTCTGGCTGTAGCCCTGCTCCACCATCGCCTGGATGCGCAGCGCCATGCCGTCGATCAGCCGCTGCTTGCGCGGACGGATGACGCGGTCGATCACGCTCTGAGAGAAGTCGTCGCGGGTGTTGAGCTCGTCCTGCAATTCGCCGCAGATCTTGATCATCACCCGATCCGACAGGTCTTCCATGAGCAGCTGGTAGTAATGGTTGAACAGCCGATAGGGCCGCCAGCCGCGCATGTCGATCAGCCCCAGGCGCTGCAGGCGCAGGAGCAGCGAGACGATGCGCAGCGCCCGCAGCAGGCGGAAGCCGCCCAGGGGAATGCAGCCGAGCACGTCGTACCAGTGGATGAAGGGATAGTGGTACCAGCGGGCATGGCGGCGCTCGACCACCGCCACCAGCCAGCCGAGCAGCACATCGGCGAGGAAGAAGGCGACGAATACCAGGTCGATGTGGGTGAAGTGGGCATGGATGCGTTCGCCGTAGAAGGCGTGGAAGCCGGGCAGCAAGGCGGCCAGGGCCTGGTTGAGCGGCCCCAGGGCGTAAAGGCTGTCGAACAGGATCAGCGCCAGGTTCACGCAGACCAGGATCAGGATCAGGCCGTCCCAGAGCGCCAGCAGGCCCTCGTGGCGGCGCGGTGGTGGCGCGGTTGGTGCCGCCGGCGCGCTCATGGCCGTGCGGCCTGCCAGAGCACCTCGCTCACCCCCTGGCGCCGGGCGACGATGCGGGCGGCGACGAACAGCAGGTCGGACAGCCGATTGAGATAGGGCAGGCCCTGGCCTTCCAGCGGCTCCACCGCGTGCAGGCTGCGGCAGCGCCGCTCGGCGCTGCGGGCCAGGGTGCGGCAGACATGGGCCTGGGCCACGGCACGCGAGCCGCCGGGCAGGATGAAATTCTCCAGCGGCCCCAGCTCGGCGTTCCAGCGGTCGATGGCGCCTTCCAGACGCTCGATCTCCCCCGCCTGCAGGGCGCGATAGCTGGGCATGGCCAGTTCGCCACCGAGGTCGAACAGCCGGTGCTGGCAGGGTGCCAGGGCGTCGCTCACCTCGGCCAGGCGGGTATCGTCCGCCAGCTCGGCGAGCAGCAGACCCAGGGCACTGTTGAGTTCGTCCACCGCGCCGATGGCCTCGATGCGCGGATGATCCTTGGGTACCCGGCTGCCGTCGGCCAGGCCGGTATCGCCGGCGTCGCCCTGGCGGGTGTAGATCTCGGTAAGGCGAAAACCCATGGCGCAGCTCCTGTGAAGTCCTAGGCCGCGTCGAAGTCGGCCTGGATAAGGGGCAGCCGCAGGGTGAAGCAGGTCCCTACGCCGGGCGTGGAGTGCACCTCCATCTGCCCCTTGTGGTTGTTGGTGATGATGAAGTACGACACCGACAGGCCCAGACCGGTGCCCTGGCCCACTTCCTTGGTGGTGAAGAAGGGCTCGAAGATGCGCTTGCAGATGTCCTCGGGGATACCGATGCCGTTGTCTTCCACCTGGATCTCCGCCCAGCCGCCGCGCAGCCTGGTGCGCAAGGTGATGCGGCCGTATTCGCCTTCTTCCTCGTCGTCGCGCAGGTGGATCGCCTGGGCGGCGTTCTTCAGCAGGTTGAGCAGCACCTGCTCCAGTTCGTTGCCGATCACCGGCACCGGCCCCAGTGCCGGATCGAATTCGCGGATGATCGACAGGGTGCGGAAGTCGAAGCCTTCCGCCAGGTCGAAATCGTTGCCGGCGATCTCGATGGCCTGGTCGATCAGCGGCGGCAATTCGCTGGCTTCCATCTTGCGATTGCTGCGCCGGCTGAAGGCCAGCATGTGGCTGACGATCTTGGCCGCGCGGCTGCCGGCCTGGTGGATGCCGTCGAGCAGCCGCGGGATCTGCCGGCTTTCCAGGTAGCAATTCACCGCATTGAGTTCGACGCCGGATTCGGCGGCCTGCTCGAGATTCTTCGGCAACTCCGGCGACAGCCGCCGGCGGATGTTCTGCACGTTGTGCAGGATGGCGCCCAGGGGATTGTTGATCTCGTGGGCCATGCCGGCGGCCAGGCCGCCCACCGAGAGCATCTTTTCCGACTGCACCATCATCTCTTCCATGTTGAGGCGCTGGGTGATGTCGTCGATGCGGATCACCACGCCGCGCCCGGCGCCGCCCATCAGCGGGTAGAAGGTCAGGGTGTAGTGGCGCGGGGTATCGGTCAGCGCCCAGGTCACCCGCTCCACCTTCTCCACCCGCAGCAATTCGGCGGTGCGACTCAATTGCGGCAGGAACGGCTTGAGCGAGGGAAAGGCAAGAAACACCGGCTGGTTCAGGGCTTCGTCCAACTGGGTGCCGGAGAGGTGGGTGGCCTCCTGGTTCCACTGGGTCACGTAGAACTGCTCGTCCACCGCGATCAGCGCCGAGGGCATGGAATCGATGATGCTGTTGAGGTAGTTCTGGAAGCCGGTGAGCTTCTTCTCGATCTTGCCGCGGACCTGTACCTCCAGTTCCAGCTTGCGGTTGGAGCGGCGCGTCTCCTCGGCCAGGCTCTGGGCCTGCAGCACGGCGTACTGGGCGTCGTCGCGGGCGCGCTTGAGTTGCTGCTCGCGGCCCTGGATGCGGCCGAGCATGGTGTTGAAGGATTCCGCCAGGCGACCCAGTTCGTCTTCGCTGCCCTTGCTGGCGCGCAGCGAGTAGTTTTCCTCGCGGGTCACCTGGCGGGAAAGTTCTTCCAGCTCGCGGATCGGCAGGGTGATGAGTCGCTTGATCTGTCGCGCCACCACCAGCCAGAGCAGGATGCTGAAGGTCAGGATCGCCAGGCTGGCGGTCAGGGTGCCGCGGTAGAAGGCGCCCGGCAGCTCGCTGCTGGCCACCAGCAGCAGATGCCCGGGCGGGCCCTCGGGGCGCGGCAGTTCCACCAGCAGGTTGGTGCGGAATTCCCGCAGGCGCCAGGTCTGCAGCTCTTCGAAGCGCGCGGGTACCTGCAGGCGATCGCCGTTGTGCAACTCGGCCAGGCGCTGGCCCTGGCTGTCGTAGACCGCGGCCAGGCGCAGCGGCGCATAGCCGTCCAGCTGGCGCAACTGCACCTGGGCCGCCTCCGGCGAGGCCAGCACCTCGCGACTGAGCACCGGGCTGGCGAACAGCCGGCCCAGGGTCTGCAGCGCCTGGGGCGCCACGCTTTCCTGGGAGATCCAGTAGGCGGCACTGATGAAGGTCACGTTGGCCACCACCAGCACCGCGATCATCATCACCAGCAGGGCGGCCAGCAACTTGCGGCCGACCGGGAGATTCTTCAGGCGTTTGGCGAGGATCATGGCGCAGCCGCGGCAACAGGGAAGCGGGCAGGGTAGCCCGCAGCTAGTCCTCGGGCAATCCGCGCTCCGCGAGCCGGGTCCGCAACCGCTGCTGGAGGTCCGTCAGATGCGGCACCGGCAGGCGCAGCCGTCCGGCGATCGGCAGGGCATGACCGAGCAGATGGCTCACCTCGGTGCGCTGGCCGCGCTCCACGTCCTGCAGCATGGAAGAGCGGTTGTTGGCGGTGGCGGCGATCACCGCCTCGACCTCCTGCTGCAGCCCCTGGGCCGCCGGGGCGAGGCCCATGGCTTCCAGCAGGGCCGCGAGTTCGTCGCAGAGCGCCGCTACCTCCGCTGCGTGCTGGCGCAGCTCGCCGTTGCGGCAGCGATGCAGCACGGTCAGCGGATTGATGGCGCAGTTGATCGCCAGCTTGCGCCACAGCCGGGCGTCGATGTCTTCGGTCCAGCGCATCGGGAAACCCAGCTGGGTAAGGGTGTCCAGCCAGGGCGGCGGGGTATGGCTGCCGAGCTGGTCGCCGATCCAGATCTGCCCGGCGCCGGCCGCCATCACATGGAAGTCGGTCTCGCGATAGGCCCCCTCGGTGGTGCTGGCTCTCAGGCAGCGCGCCCGCGGGACCCGGGCGGCCACGGCATCCTGGCTGCCCAGGCCGTTCTGCAGCAGCAGGATCTCGGCCTCCGGTTCCAGGCGCGCGGCGACGCTGGCGATGGCTTCTTCGGCGTCATAGCTCTTGCAGGCGAGGATCAGGCGGCGGATCGGATTGCCGGCCTCGGGCGTCTCGGCCGGCAGCGGATAGAGGCTGGTGGTGTCGCCTTCGCTGAGTTGCAGTCCGCCGCCGGCGCGATACTGCGCCAGGCGTGTACGGTCACGCAGGATCAGCCGGACCGGTTCGCCACCGCGAAACAGCCGCGCCGCCCAGAGTCCGCCGAGACTGCCGGCACCCAGTACGTGCCAGCTCACAACTGTGACTCCAGGGTGGATTCGCGGGGCATGGTTGGATTCCTGCAAGGCTAGGGTCAGTCGTTATAATGGTCGGTCATGCCGCAGCGTCAAGGCTGCCCCATCGCAACCGAGGAGAAAATCCATGCCTTCCTTCGACGTGGTATCGGAGCTGGACAAGCACGAAGTCACCAATGCCGTCGACAACGCCATCAAGGACCTTGATCGCCGCTACGACCTGCGCGGCAAGGGCAGCTTCGAAGCCAAGGACCTGACGGTGACCCTCACCGCCGATGCCGACTTCCAGCTCGAACAGATGCTGGAGATCCTCAAGGTCAACCTGGCCAAGCGCAAGATCGACGTCCAGTGCCTGGAGGTCAAGGATGCCTATGCCTCCGGCAAGTCCGTCAAGCAGGAGACCGTCCTGCGCGAGGGGATCGACAAGGAGCTGGCGAAGAAGATCGTCGCCCTGATCAAGGACAGCAAGATCAAGGTTCAGGCCGCCATCCAGGGCGAGCAGGTGCGCATCACCGGCAAGAAGCGCGACGAGTTGCAGGAGGTCATCGCCCTGCTGCGCGGCCAGTCCCTGGACATGCCGCTGCAATACCAGAACTTCCGTGATTGAGCTGACTCCCTTTAGGGTCGCCGCCGAGCGCGGCGGCATCTGACTGAAGAGGTAACAGGAGACGCCGTTTGGATATCGAAAACCAATACAACCACCTGCTGGCGATGACCGCGGGCTGGCTGCCCATTGTCCTGCAGTATTCCGGCCGGGTGCTGCTGGCGCTGCTGACCCTGGCCATCGGCTGGTGGTTGATCAATAAGGTCTCGGCCAAGGCCAGCGGCCTGGCGGCCCACCATGGCGCCGACCCGGCGCTGCTGAGTTTCCTCGGCAGCCTGGTCAGCATCATCCTCAAGATCCTGCTGGCGGTCAGCGCGGCGTCCATGATCGGCATCGCCACGACCTCCTTTGTCGCCATCATCGGTGCGGCCGGTCTGGCCGTGGGTCTGGCACTGCAGGGCAGCCTGTCGAATTTTGCCGGCGGTGTGCTGATCCTGACCTTCCGCCCCTTTCGCGTCGGTGAATTCATCGAAGCCCAAGGCGTGATGGGGACGGTGAATTCCATCCAGATCTTCCACACCATCCTGCTGACCGGGGACAACAAGACCGTCACCATCCCCAACGGCAATCTGTCCAACGGCATCATCACCAACTACTCGCGCCAGCCCAAGCGCAAGGTGATCTTCGATGTCGGCGTGGATTACGAGGCCGATCTGCAGAAGGGCCGCGAGGTGCTGCTGGCGCTGGCGGAAGACTCGCGGGTGCATCGGGATCCGGCCGCCGAGGTGGTGGTATCGGCCCTGGGCGACAGCGCCATCACCCTGTCGCTGCGCTTCTGGACCGACAGCGGCGACTACTGGCCGCTGATGTTCATGCTCAACGAGCAGGTCCGCGACCGTCTGGGCGCGGTGGGTATCGGCATTCCCTTCCCGCAGCGGGTGGTGCACTTCGCCAACACTGCACCGGTCGCTGAGGCGCAGGGCGAGTCCAGCCCCGCCGCCTAGGTCCCGCTCAGATCCCGCCGGTCTTGACGACGGCGGGATCGCGCCGCTGACGCAGCCAGAGCACGGCGATCAGCAGCAGCGTCGGCACCCCCATCAGCGCGGTCAGTGAGAAGAACGAGCTGTAGCCGACGTGCTCGACCATGGCCCCCGAATAGCCACCCAGCAGGCGCGGCAACAGCAGCATCAGCGAGCTGAGCATGGCGTACTGGGTGGCCGAGAATCTGAGGTTGGTCAGACTCGACAGGTAGGCGACAAAGGCCGAGGTGGCCATGCCGCCACTGACGTTGTCGGCGCAGATCGTGGCGATCAGCAGCGGCACGTTGGCGCCGGTGGAAGCGATCACCACGAACAGCAGGTTGGTCAGCGCCGAAGCGGCGCCGCCGAGGAAAAGGATCGGCAGGATGCCTACCCGGGTGATCAGCACGCCGCCCAGGCCCGCGCCGAACAGGGTCATGAACACCCCGAAGATCTTGCTGACCCCGGCGATGGTTTCCTTGCTGTAGCCCACGTCGATATAGAAGACGCTGGCCATCACCCCCATGACCGTGTCGGACAGCCGATAGGTGGAGATCAGGCCGAGCAGCAGCAGCGCCTGCCACTGGTAGCGCTGGATGAATTCGGTGATGGGCGTCAGCACCGGTGCCATCAGCCGGCGCCCCGGCGCGGTCAGGCACAGCCAGACGATCAGGCCGTACATCAGACCGCGCGGCCAGTAGCCGCCGGCCAGGGCCGACAGGCCGCCGGTGGCAGCCACGATCAGCACGATCAGCAGGATCACCGAGACCATCTGGTGGACGAAGTCGAAGCGTGGCAGTTCTTCGGCATTGGCCGCATCGCGCAACCGCAGGGGCTCGCGCATGCGGCGCATGAGATCACTCAGGGGCTTGGAGCAATAGCGGCCCCAGGGCGACAGGCAGCCGACGATGAACAGGCTGTAGAGCAGGGCGCGTGGCCAGGCCTGGGCGATGGCGGCATTGATGGCGGCGGGGATGGAGATCAGCATCACCAGCAGCAGGGCGACCGCCACCAGCTGGTGATTGAAGCCGAAGCGCGATTCCGCCATGGCCATGGGCGCTACCGGCTCGGGTTCGCGAATCAGCACGCTGGTCACCAGGCCCGGCAGCACCAGGAGGGCGAACAGCATGTAGGTAGTGGCCCAGGCGCTCTGGCTGTAGCCCAGCCGGGACGAGCCCAGCTCCTCGGCGAGAAACAGCGCGCCGGCGCTGGCCAGCAGGGCGGCGATGCGATAGCCGGTCATGTAGCAGGCGGCCAGGGCGGCCTGGCGATCGTCATCGGCGATCTCCAGGCGATAGGCGTCCACGGCGATGTCCTGGGTGGCCGAGGCAAAGGCCACCAGCACGGCCAGGGCGATGAGTTGCTCCAGGTGCTGCTGCGGATTGCACAGCGCCATGCCGATCAATCCCAGGCCCACCAGGATCTGCGACAGCACCAGCCAGGAGCGTCGCCGCCCGAGCTTGCCGATCAGCGGCAGCTTCCACAGGTCGAGCATGGGTGACCAGACCCACTTGAAGGCATAGGCCAGGCCGATCCAGCTGGCATAGCCAATGGTCTCGCGACTCACGCCCGCTTCGCGCAGCCAGACCGACAGGGTGGAAAACACCAGCATGGCTGGCAGGCCCGCGGCGAAACCCAGCAGCAGCAGGGCCAGGCAGGCCTTTGACTTGTAGGTGGTGACGGCTTCACGCCAGAAACGTGCAAACATGCCCTTGGGCTCGGAAAAAACGCGCACTCTACTCGACACTCTCAGCTGGATTCCACCGGTACCGACGCATGTCCACCCGGTCCTCGTGCAGCAGTACACCCTCGGCCCGCAGCCGCTCGCGTTGCTCCCGGCCAGAGGGGCTGTCCTGGGTCAGGCTCGGCCGGCCATCCGCCGCGATCACCCGATGCCAGGGCAGGGCACTGCCCTCCGGCAGACGCCCCAGCACCCAGCCCACCCAGCGGGCTCCGCGACCGAGCCCGGCGAGTTCCGCCAACTGGCCATAGCTGACCACCCGCCCCGCGGGAATGGCGGCCAGTGCCAGGAAGACGGCCTGGCGACGGGATTCGAGGGGAGGGGGTGCACGCATGACGCCCTGCTGCTCCGGGGAGAAGAGTGCCAGTGTGCCGAAAAGTTTGGTTACGGTGGTGCTGAAACGTGTCGAGCTGCCGCATTCTCCCAAGACGCCCGACCTTTGGGCAGTATTTCCGGAAACTTGCCTAACTTTTACCCAGGAACGGTTGCGCGAGCCTCTGGCACCCGGATAATCGCGCCCCTCTCGTTTCGTTACCTTTCCACCCAAGTCCACCCAAAGGTGTCCTGGTGCCCATGCGTTTTCGATTGCTCTCCTCGCTCGCGCTGTTGTCACTCGCCTCCTTCGCCCATGCCGACACCGTCTGGCTCAAGAATGGCGATCGTCTGACCGGAACCATCAAGCTGCTGGACAGCAAGAAGCTGCTCTTGCAGACCGAATACGGCGGCAACATTCCCCTGTCCTGGGACAAGATCAAGACGCTGCAGCGTGACAAGCCCGTCATCGTCCAGCGCGGCAAGTACGAACCCGATTTCCCGGTGGAAAGCCTCAAGCCGGCCGACGACGGCCAGGTGGTGGTCACCACCACCGATGGCCAGCAGACCGTCCCCCTGGCCAGCATCACCCAGATCGTGCCGCCGCGGCCCTTCCTGCGCGACTTCGCCTGGAAAGGCAACATCGACGCCGGCCTGGACTACATCAGCTCCTCCGAGGACAGCCAGAAGTACGACATCGACTTCAAGACCCAGGCGCGCCATGGCATGTGGCGGCACAACGCCAACGGCAGCTACGACCGCTACAAGGCCAACGATACCGTCTCGACCAACAAGTACGATCTGCAATACGCCCTGGATCGCTTCTTCGACGAGAAATTCTTCTGGCAGGGCCGCGCCGAATACAAGCGCGACTGGATCCAGGCGCTGGCCAAGCAGCGGACCCTGGGTACCGGTCCCGGTTACCAGTTCTGGGACAACGAACTGGGTGCCTTCTCGCTCACCGGGCTGCTCAACCACAATCGCTACCAGTATGCCGACGGCGGCTCCGACCAGTTCCTCTCGGCGAGCATGAAGTGGGACTACAACCGCTATCTGTACGGTCAGACCATCCAGTTCTTCACCACGGGTGAACTGGGTCGTCCGCTGGACAACACCGCCAACTTCACCTTCGACGGCGATGTCGGCCTGAGATACAAGGTGACCAACTGGGCGTCGCTGAACCTCAAGGCGTCCAAGGAACTGACCAGCGGTGCCGAGGGCAACGTCAACCAGACCGAGTACACCGCCGGTGTCGGCGTGTCCTGGTAACCCGATATTTCCCTGACCCTGTGCAACCCCCTCAAGGCCGCGACTTTCGCGGCCTTGTCGTTTGTGCCGGGCGCCTGGCGGCGACCTTGAAATCGGCTCGACCGCCTCCATCTCCTGTCTTTCAACCGGCTTCCACCGTGAAGGACCTGAGATGCGCGTGACCGCCTTACTCTTCTTGCTGTTCCCCTTTGTGGAACTGGCCGTACTCATCAAGATCGGCAGCGAAATCGGCGTGCTCGCCACCTTCGCCCTGCTGCTGCTGAGCTTTCTGGTCGGTGTCGCCCTGCTGCGCGTCGCCGGCTTCACCACCCTCTGGCGCATCCGCATGCGCCTGGCCCAGGGGCAGATGCCCGAGCAGGAAGTCATCCAGGGCCTGACCCTGGCGATTGCCGGCGCCCTGCTGATCTTCCCGGGCTTCATCAGCGACGTTCTGGCGCTCGTCTGCCTCTTGCCGGTGACCCGCAAGGCCCTGCTGGGCGCGGTGATCGGCCGGGTGACCCGGCGCAATCCCGGCGCCCAGGGCTATCAGCCGGGCGCCGGTCAGGGCGCGCCTCATCGCCCCGAGGTGATCGAGGGTGAAGTGGTGCACCGTGACGAGCAAAAACGCTAAAAATTTTGTCCTCCGCCCTTGAAATGCCTGGCGACAACCTCATGTAGCGGACACCGCAAGGTTGTCGCCGCAAGGCGAGCAGGTTTCGCGTCCTGTCATGCACAGGGCGCACCCGGCGCAGCCGGTAAAAACAAACTGCCGATGCAGTCATCGGCGCTGGAAACACTTAGAACTTTGGGAGATACGACAATGGCGCTTCGTCCTCTGCATGATCGCGTTGTGATTCGTCGCAGCGAAGAAGAGACCAAATCCGCTGGCGGCATCGTGCTGCCGGGCTCGGCTGCCGAAAAGCCGAACCGCGGTGAAGTGGTTGCCGTAGGCACTGGACGCGTGCTGGACAACGGCGACGTCCGTGCTCCGGCGGTGAAAGTGGGTGACAAGGTGGTTTTCGGTCCCTATTCCGGCAGCAACGCCATCAAGGTCGATGGCGAAGAACTGCTGGTGATGGCTGAGTCCGAAATCCTGGCCGTTATCGAAGGCTGATCCCCGCTCACTTTTCGAATTTCTTAGAGGAAACAGAACATGGCTGCAAAAGACGTCAAATTCGGTGACTCCGCGCGCAAGAAGCTGCTGACCGGTGTCAACACCCTGGCCGACGCCGTCAAGGCCACCCTGGGCCCGAAAGGCCGTAACGTGGTTCTGGAGCGTAGCTTCGGTGCTCCCCTGATCACCAAGGACGGCGTGTCCGTCGCCAAGGAGATCGAGCTCAAGGATCGCATCGAGAACATCGGCGCCCAGCTGGTGAAAGACGTGGCCTCCAAGGCCAACGACGCTGCCGGCGACGGCACCACCACCGCCACCGTGCTGGCCCAGGCCATTGTCACCGAAGGCCTGAAGTCCGTGGCCGCCGGCCTGAACCCGATGGATCTGAAGCGCGGCATCGACAAGGCCACCGCTGCCGTCGTCGCCGAGCTGAAGAACCTGTCCAAGCCCTGCGCCGACAGCAAGGCCATCGCCCAGGTAGGCACCATCTCCGCCAACTCCGACGAAAGCATCGGCAACATCATCGCCGAAGCCATGGAGAAGGTTGGTAAGGAAGGCGTCATCACCGTCGAAGAAGGCTCGGGCCTGGAAAACGAACTGTCCGTCGTCGAAGGCATGCAGTTCGACCGTGGCTACCTGTCGCCCTACTTCATCAACAAGCCCGACACCATGTCGGCCGAGCTGGACAGCCCGCTGCTGCTGCTGGTCGACAAGAAGATCTCCAACATCCGCGAACTGCTGCCGGTGCTGGAATCTGTCGCCAAGGCCGGTCGCCCGCTGCTGATCGTCGCCGAAGACGTCGAAGGCGAAGCCCTGGCCACCCTGGTGGTCAACAACATGCGCGGTATCGTCAAGGTCGCTGCCGTCAAGGCGCCGGGCTTCGGTGATCGTCGCAAGGCCATGCTGCAGGACATCGCCATCCTGACCGGCGGTACCGTCATCTCCGAAGAAGTCGGCCTGAGCCTGGAAAGCACCACCCTGGAGCACCTGGGTCAAGCCAAGCGTGTGGTCCTGAACAAGGAAAACACCACCGTCATCGACGGCGCTGGCGTGGAAGTCGACATCCAGGCCCGCATCAAGCAGATCCGTGCCCAGGTCGAAGAAACCTCTTCCGACTACGACAAAGAGAAGCTGCAAGAGCGTCTGGCCAAGCTGGCCGGCGGTGTTGCCGTGATCAAGGTTGGCGCTGCCACCGAAGTCGAGATGAAAGAGAAGAAAGCCCGCGTTGAAGACGCCCTGCACGCTACCCGCGCTGCCGTGGAAGAAGGCGTGGTGCCTGGCGGCGGTGTCGCCCTGGTGCGTGCCCTGGACGCGCTGAAGGACCTGAAAGGCATCAACGAAGAGCAGAACGCCGGTATCAACATCCTGCGTCGCGCCGTCGAAGCCCCGCTGCGCCAGATCGTGGCCAACGCCGGTGACGAAGCCTCCGTCGTGCTGGACAAGGTCAAGCAGGGCAGCGGCAACTACGGCTACAACGCCGCCACTGGCGAATACGGCGACATGCTGGAATTCGGCATCATCGACCCGGCCAAGGTGACCCGCAGCGCGCTGCAGGCCGCTTCCTCCATCGCCGGTCTGCTGATCACCACCGAAGCCATCGTGGCTGAGCTGCCGAAAGACGACTCCGCTCCGGCCATGCCCGATATGGGCGGCATGGGTGGCATGGGCGGCATGATGTAACACCCGCTCCGGCCCCCCCGGGCCGAGCCCAACCCCGGTGCTCCTCGCGGACACCGGGGTTTTTTATGGCCGGTCGCCGGCCCGCCCGCGCTGGTCGAGGCCGCCGGGGCCGGTTAGGCTCTGTGCCGAACAGACGACAACGAGGCCCGCGGTGGGCTCGGGCAAGAGGTCAGCGACATGCGTATCCTGGTGGTGGAAGACAACCGCGACATCCTCAGCAATCTGCTGGACTACCTCAGTCTCAAGGGCTACAGCGTGGATTGCGCCCAGGATGGGCTGTCGGGCCTGCACCTGGCCGCGACCGAGCACTATGACCTGCTGATCCTCGACATCATGCTGCCCGGCATCGATGGCTACACCCTCTGCCAGCGGCTGCGCCAGGATGCCCGCCGCGACACCCCGGTGATCATGCTCACCGCCCGCGATCAACTCGACGATCGTCTGGAAGGCTTTCGCTCCGGCGCCGACGACTATCTGGTCAAGCCCTTCGCCCTGTCCGAACTGGCCGCCCGCGTCGAGGCGGTCATGCGCCGGGCCAAGGGCGGCGGGCGGCGGCAGCTGCAGGTCGCCGATCTCAGCTATGACCTCGACACCCTGGAGGTCAGTCGCGCCGGCAAGGCGCTCAAGCTCAATCCCATCGGCCTCAAGATTCTCGCCCTGCTGATGCAGAAGTCGCCCCACGTGGTGCGGCGCGAGGTGCTGGAGGAAGCGGTATGGGGCGAGGACTACCCTGACAGCGACAGCCTCCGCAGCCACGTCCACCAGTTGCGCCAGGTGATCGACAAGCCCTTCGAGCAGCCGCTGCTGCGCACCATTCACGGCGTGGGCTACAAACTGGTCGAGCAGGACTAGCCATGGAATATCACCTGAGCCTGTCGCGACGGATCGTCATCGCCTTCGTGCTGATGACCTTTCTGGTGGGTGGCGTCTTTGCCCTGGGGATCGTCGCCGCGGTGCATACCGTCGAGGAACGCCTGATCTCCACCGATCTGCACAATGAACTGGAGCGCATGGTGCAGCGCGACATGAAGCGCGGCGGCCAGCCGGTGCTGGACCCGGACATGCGCCTGTATTTCGTGCCTCTCACCGAGGTGGCACAGCTGCCAGCGCACCTGCGCGAGCTGCCGGCCGGCTTCAGTGAAGTGGAGGAGGATCAACAGTACTTCTATGCCTATGTGGCCGAGCTGGAGGGCAATCACTTCGTCCTGCTGCAGAACCAGAGCGATTTCGAGGCGCGCGAACGCCTGCTCTACAAGGTGGTGCTGGTCGGCTTCCTGATCAGCGTGGCCCTGGCCTGGCTGCTGGGCTGGGCCCTGGCGCGGCGGGTGATCGCCCCGGTCGTACGGTTGGCGCGTCAGGTGCGCCGGCGTGACCAGTTGCTCGATGTAACCCCGCCCCTGGCGCCGGACTACGCCAAGGACGAGGTCGGCGAGCTGGCCGGGGCCTTCGATGATGCCCTGGAGCGCCTGCGTGCTGCCCTGGCCCGGGAACGGCTGTTCACCAGTGACGTCAGCCACGAATTGCGTACTCCGCTGATGGTGATCAATTCCTCCTGCGAATTGCTCGAGGCCACGCCGGATCTGCCAGCGCGGGCGAAGGGTCCGCTGGAACGGATGACCCGTGCGGCGCGGGAGATGCAGGAACTGGTGCAGACCTTTCTGGCCCTGGCGCGCAACCAGGGCGACAACGACACCCAGGCCCCGCGGGCCACCCTGGCCGACGTGGCGCGGCGGCAAACGCAGGAGTGGCAGGCGGCGGTGGAAGCCAAGGGCCTGCAGTGGCGGCTGAGCGTGGCGCCGGGGGCTGACCAGGCGCTCTGGCACGAGCCCTTTCTGCGCTCGGTAATGAGCAATCTGTTGCGCAATGCGCTGCATTACACCGAGCGGGGTTACATCGGCCTGCATGTCGGGACGGACGGCTTCGTGGTGGAAGACAGCGGCGTCGGCATCCCCGAGGAGCAGCGCGAGGCGATGTTCCAGCCCTTCGTGCGGGGCGCGGAGGGGCGCGGCGAGGGCCTCGGGCTGGGCTTGTCGCTGGTGCGCAGGATCTGCCAGCTGCAGGGCTGGCACGTGACCCTGGGTGAAAGCACGGCGGGCGGTTGCCGCTTCGAGATAGCACTCGGCACCGACAGACTAGCGGACTGAGGTTACAGAAATTTCACAAAGGCTTGACCGGGGTTTGACAGGGGCCCGGATAGGGTGGCGGCACTTCTCCACTCCCTCAGGAGCCGCCTCCGTGAAAGCGCCCATCGACCTGCCCTTTTCGCAAAAGTACGACGCCGACCACGCCCGCCAGTATTACCTGAAGCATCAGGACGGTCTGGCCCGGCGTCTGTCCAACTGGCGCGACCAGCAACTGGCGCGGCAGGCCCTGAGCATCGCCGGCCAACCCAATCTGGTGCTGGATCTGCCCAGTGGGGCAGGGCGCTTCTGGCCGCTGCTGGCGGAAAAGCGCAATCGCCTGATCATCGGTGCCGATTACTCGGAAAACATGCTGGCCACCGCCCGCGATCAGCAGCCGGCGGACGTCGTGGCCCGAGTGAAGACGCTACAGACGTCGGCTTTCGCTATCGACCTGTCCGACAATTCTGTAGATTGCATTTTCTGTATGCGCTTGTTTCACCATGTGGGCGAATCGGCGGACCGACTGGCACTGCTGCAGGAGTTCCACCGGGTGACCCGCGACAGTGTCATCCTGTCGTTGTGGGTGGATGGCAACTTCAAGGCCTGGCGGCGTCAGGCGCTGGAGCGCCGTCGCAAGGCCCAGGGCCGCGACCGTGGCGGTTATCAGAACAGATTCATCGTCGAGCGCAGCCAGTTCGAGGCGGAGGTCGCCCAGGCCGGCTTCGTCGTCGACCGCGCTCTGGATTTCCTGCCGGGCTATGCCATGTGGCGGGTCTATGTCCTGCGCAAGGCCAATTGAAGCTATCTAGAATAAGAGAGGCAGCTGATGGGAGCCGTAACGCAAGGCGAAGAGCGTTTCGATCGCTGGTGGAACACCGCGGGTGACTGGGTGGAAGCCCCCAACGTCCGCCGCGGTGGCGAAAGCGGTGTTCAGCGCCTGCAGCTGCCCGACGGTACCCTGGCCTACGTCAAGCGCCAGGTCGGCCATCTCTATCGCAGCCTGCGTCATCCCCTGGGACGTCCCACCGCTCTGCGCGAGCGCGATGCGCTGATCGCCTTTCGCGACCTGGGCATTCAGGTTCCCGAACTACTGTTCTGCGATGCCCGGCATGCCCAGGGCGGCTGGCGCGCGCTGCTGGTGAGCGCCGCTCTGGAAGGCTATCAGGACCTCGATCAGTGGTACGCCGAAGGTGGCGGCCAGTCTCTCAGCGAAGCCGAGCACGAGCGTTTCCTGACCACCCTGGGCGAGGTGCTGGCGCGCATGCATCGGCACCGCTGGCAACACGGTTGCCTCTATCCCAAGCACATCTTCGTGGCCGAACGAGTCGGCCCTCAGGGCAAGGAATTCTCCGTCGCCCTGCTCGATCTGGAGAAATGTCGCCAGCGCATCGGTATAGACACGGCCGCCCGTCGGGATATGCTGCAATTACGCCGCCATTCGTCGTGGAATGCTGCGCAATGGCGAACTCTCCTCTACGTTTACCAACAGGCGTTGGGACGGAAGATCAGAGGGTTAGAGCCATGACTTCACAAATTACTCGAGGTTTGCTGATCGCGGCTTTCTGTGGGGTCACCACATTGGCCTATGCGAGCTGGCTGCGGCCGGCGGCGGTGGTGGTCGGCAGTGAAGGCCTCGAGTATTGCCAGACGCCGGTGGCTCGCAGCCTGACCACCTCCAGCACGGGTAGCCAGGACCTGCTGCTGTTTCTCTTCGGCATGACCCAGACCCACAACCGCTAGGCCCTCGGGCGGTCAAGCGCCTTTCGCTTCCTCGGCAAGTTGGGCATCCTGTCGTCTGACTTCTAGCTGCCGAGCCCCCGCCGATGATGGCCGATAGTTTTTCCGAGCAGGCCGTGCAAAGCCTGCTGGACACCGACTTCTACAAGCTCACCATGATGCAGGCCGTCCTGCACAACTATCCCAATGCGGAAGTCGAGTGGGCCTTTCGCTGCCGCAACGACGAAGACCTGCGGCCCTATCACGCGGCCATCCAGGCCGAGATCGATGCCCTCGCCGATGTCGCCATCAGCGACGGTCAGCTGGCCTTTCTCGAGCGCATCCCCTTCATCACCCCGGACTTCATCCGCTTCCTGCGGCTATTTCGCTTCAATCCGTCCTATGTGTTCCTGGGCGAGGAAGAAGGGCGCTTCACCCTGACCCTGAAAGGTCCCTGGCTGCACCTGATCCTGTTCGAGGTGCCGATCCTGGCGCTGATCAGCGAGGTGCGCAATCGCCAACGCCATGCCGATCTGCCGCTGCAGGTGGCGCAGGATCAGCTCTATCGCAAGTTCGACTGGCTGGCACGAGAGGCGGGCGCCGATGAACTGGCCGAGTTCAAGATGGCCGACTTCGGCACCCGGCGGCGTTTCTCCTATGGGGTGCAGGAGATGGTGGTGCGCAGCCTGAGGGACGACTTCCCCGGTCGCTTCGTTGGCACCAGCAATGTGCACCTGGCCTGGAAGCTGGATGTCGCGCCCCTGGGCACCATGGCCCACGAGTGGCTGATGGCGCACCAGCAACTGGGGCCGCGACTGATCGACAGCCAGATCTCCGCCCTCGACTGCTGGGTGCGCGAGTATCGCGGTCAGCTCGGTATCGCCCTGACCGACACCATCACCATGGATGCCTTCCTGCGCGATTTCGATCTCTACTTCGCCAAGCTGTTCGACGGCCTGCGGCACGACAGCGGCGATCCCCTGCAGTGGGCGGAAAAGGCCATCGCCCACTACCAGCAGCTGGGCATAGATCCCCTGACCAAGACCCTGGTGTTCTCCGACTCGCTCAACCTGGAAAAGGCCCTGGCGCTGTTTCGCGCCCTGCGCGAGCGGATCAACGTGAGCTTCGGTATCGGCACCCACTTCACCTGCGACATCCCCGGGGTGCAGCCGATGAACATGGTGCTTAAGATGAGTCGCTGCAACGGCCAGCCGGTGGCCAAGATCTCCGACGCCCCGGGCAAGGCCCAGGGCGGCGAGCCGGACTTCCTGCATTATCTGCGGCACGTCTTCCAGGTCAACGGCGCCTAGATACGGTCAGCTCTCAGAGCCTTTTTATAATCTCGCGAGCTAGAAGCAAACAAGGCCTGGGCGGCCCCACGAAAAGGCTTGAGGAAGCGGACCGGGCTCGCGTGCGAGTTTACGAGTGGTAAATGAGCATTTCGACGGGGCTGGCCTTCCAGAGCCTTTTCAACGCAGTTTGGCCGACGCGCAGCAGGTTATAAATAGGCTCTCAGGACGAGCAGCTGATCTCCAGGTGCTTGCCCCAATCCGGCGGCCGCTGGGCGAAGCGCTCGCGTCCCGGCTGGGCCTCGAAGGGGCGTGACAGCACCTCGTGCAGCAGGCGCACCTCGCGGTAGTCGCCCGCTTCGGCCTGCTCGATGGCCTGCTGGGCCAGGTAATTGCGCAGCACATACAGCGGATTGACCGCATTCATGCGTGCGGTGCGGTCGGCTGCGGTACCGCCTTCGGCCTCCAGGCGCGCGCGATAGGCCTGGCCCCAGTCGTCGAAACCGCGCAGGTCGATGAAGTCCTCGCGCACCCGGGCCAACGCCGCGGCAGGTTCGTCTTCGCCCAGGTGACGGAAGAACAGGTGATAGTCCACGCCGCCCTGCTGCATAAGGGCCAGCAGGCGCTCGACCAGTTCCTGGTCTTCTTCCCGCGCGTCCTGCAAACCCAGCCGACGGCGCATCAGGTCGAGATAGTGCGCCTGGTACAGCGGCAGGAAGAGGGCGATGCTCTCCTGCAGCGTCTCCACCGCCACCTTGGGCGTCAGCGCCTGGGCCAGGGCCGCCAGGTTCCAGTGGGCAATGGGCACCTGGTTGCTGTAGGAATAGCGCCCGGTGTGATCGGAGTGATTGCAGATGAACTGGGCGTCGAAGTCGTCGAGAAAGGCGAAGGGGCCGAAATCGAAGGTGAGCCCCAGGATCGAGAAATTGTCGGTGTTCATCACCCCGTGGCAGAAGCCATAGGCCTGCCAGTGGGCGATCAGCCGGGCGTTGCGCTCCACCACCTCGCGGAACAGCGCGGCCCAGGGCTCAGGCGTCGTCAGCAATTCGGGGAAGTGCGCGGCCAGCACATGCTCGCCCAGCTGCTCCAGCAGCTGATGCTGGCGGGTGTAGTAGAAGTATTCGAAATGGCCGAAGCGCACGTGGCTGGGCGCCATACGCAGCAGGGTGGCACCGGTTTCCAGTCGCTCGCGCACCACCTGGGTGGCGGAGCCGATCACGCACAACGCCCGGGTGGTGGGGATGCCCAGGGCGTGCAGGGCCTCGGAAGCGAGGAATTCGCGGATGGAGGAGCGCAGCACGGCGCGGCCGTCACCCATGCGCGAGAAGGGTGTAAGGCCGGCGCCCTTGAGGTGCAGGTCCCAGTGTTCGCCGCGGTCGTTGACCGCCTCGCCCAGCAGCAGGCCACGGCCATCGCCGAGGCGGGGGTTGTAGGAGCCGAACTGATGGCCGGAATAGACCATGGCCCGGGGTTCGGCGCTGTCCCAGAGCTGGGCCCCGGCGAACACCTGGGTGAATTCGGGCGTCTCGGCCACTGCCGGGTCCAGGTCCAGCAGCGCCATCGCTGCCGGCGAGGCGACCACCAGCCGCGGATCGTCCAGCGGCCGGGGGTCGATATGGGTGGAGAAGTCATCGCCCAGGCGGGCGAATCTGTTGTCGAAGGTCAGGTCGAGCAGCTGTTTCATGGGTATCCCAGGGGCTGTAGAGCCTGTTCATAATCTCGCGAGCTAGAGCCAAATAAGGCGAAAACGGCGGAGGAAGCGGATCGGACTCGCGCTCGAGTTTACGAGTGGTAAATGAGCATTCCGAAGCCATTTTCAACGCAGTTTGGCCGACGCGCAGCAAATTATGGACAGGCTCTTGGGGGCCGTCAGGCCTTGGATGGCTTGGGACCCTCGGCCTCCTGCTGGGCATCCCCTTCAGGTAGGAGAGGCTTTTTGCCCAGTTGTTTCTCCGCTCCGTGGCGATTCTTTAGGGTGATTTCCATCTGCGGCGTCGACAGCAGGTTGATGCCGGCCTCGCGCAGCAGCTGGTCGACCCGGCGAATCAGCTCGTCGGTGGCGGCGCTGCGATCGCCCAGTTCCCGGACATAGATGCGCAATTCGTGATCGAGGGTGGTGGCGCCATAGTGGGTGACGAACAGCGAGGGTTCGGGGTCGTGCAGGACGCGAGTATTCTCCTTTACCGCCTGCATGATCAGCTGTTGCGCCTGGGCCAGGTCGCTGCCGCGATTGACCCCGAAGGTCAGCACGATGCGGGTAACGGTGTCGGTCAGCGTCCAGTTGATCAGCTGGCTGGTGACGAAGGTCTTGTTCGGCACCACCACCGACTTGCGATCGGCGTCGGTGATATGGGTGGCGCGGATGCGGATCTTGTTCACCGTGCCGGTCACGTTGCCGATGGTGATGAGATCGCCGACGCGCACCGGGCGCTCGAAGAGGATGATCAGACCGGAGATGAAGTTACCGAAGATCTCCTGCAGACCGAAACCCAGACCGACCGAAAGGGCGGTGGCCAGCCACTGCAGCTTGTCCCAGCTCACCCCCAGGGTCGCCAGGGTGGTCACGGTGCCGAAGCCGACGATGACATAGGACAGCAGGGTGGTGGTGGCGTAGGCGCTGCCCTGGGCCAGATTCAGGCGTGACAGCACCAGCACCTCCAGCAGGCCGGGCAGGTTGCGCGCCAGGGCGACGGTGAGGCCGGCGATCACCAGGGCGATGATGAACACCCGCAGCGTCAGGGGGACCTGGGTGGCGGCGGCGCCGGTGCCGCTGGTGTACTGGTAGAGGGTGACGTTGTCCAGGTAGGAGAACACCGCCACCACATCGGCCCAGACCAGGTAGAGGACGCCGAGGAAGGCCAGCAGCAGGGTCAGGCGCAACAGCCGCGAGGACTGCTGGTTGACCTGTTCCATGTCCAGGGTCGGCTCCTGCACCACCTCGACGCCCTCGGCGTCCTCCTGCTGCGCCTGCCGCTTCTGGATGGCGCGCTGGTAGGCCAGGCGCCGCGCGGCCACGCTCAGGCCACGGGCCAGGGTGGCTTCGAGGATGATCCAGGCCATCAGCACATAGAGGGTGTCCACCAGGCGATCGGTGAGCTTGAGCGCCGTGTAGTAGTAGCCAAAGAGCACGGCGAAGAACAGCACGGCCGGAATGGCGGTGATCATCAGGCCGAGCAGCAGGCGAAAGAACGGCAGGCGCTCGCGGGCGGTGGCATTGAGCAGGGAGCGACCGAGCATCCAGGCCAGGCTGGCATAGGCGACCAGCACGATGAGGATGCCGAGGACGTCATCGGCGAGGCCAGCCAGCTGGCGCTCGGCGATGGCCACCACCGCCATCAGCGCCAGGGCCAGCAGCCCTACCCGTCTGACCAGCCGGCGCAACGATTGCGCCTGGGGCCGGGCCCAGCGGAAATGGGTCTCGGCCACGCCACCGGAGGCCAGCAGGCGATACACCGTGTAGAACACCAGCCAGCCGGCGGCGATCTCCAGCAGGGCCGCGCCGATGGCGGCGTTGACCCCGCGTTCGTCACCTTCCAAGGCCACGCCGCCCAGCCAGAGCACCAGGCTTGCCGGCAGGCCCAGCAGGATGGTGAGCAGGATCGCCTGGGGCGTGTGCAACTGGCTGTCGCGCTGATAGTGGCCGATGTCCTGGTTGAGCTTGTGGACCCGGCCATAGAGGCGCGGGCGCTGCCAGATCAGGGTGGCGAAGGCCAGCACCAGCGGCAGCAGCAGCAGCGGGCGCTCGGCCAGGCCGACATAGAGTTCATGCAGGCTGGAGCCCCAGGGCACGTCGCGCAGCTGCTGCAGCAGCTTGCGCGGCGCGGTCTTGACCCAGTTCCAGTCCAGCGGCTTGTTGCTGGGAATCCAGAACATCTGCTCGTCGAGGGTGCCGCGCAGGCTGGTGATGGTGCTGCGCAGCTGGTTCTGGTTGAGCTGCAGATCGATGGATTCGCTGAGCAGGGCATTGAGTTCGGTGTTGAGGCGCTCCTGCAGTTCGCTGCGGGTCTTGAGCAGGTCGAGCAGTTGCTGACGCAGCTGCGGGGTGGCCTTTTCCGGCGGCTGCTGGGCCAGCAGATTGTCGACGTAGCCTTCCGGATTGGCGATCTGGGCGCGCTGCTGATTGAGTTCGAACTGATAGAGGCGCAGATCGGCGATGTCGTCGGTGAGGTCCTTGTTGACCTTGACCGAGGGCAGTGCCGCCCGCTGCTGGTAGAGCAGCTTGGACAGCAGCACGCTGCCCTTGAGCACGCCGATCTGCTGCTCCATGTTCTCGGTGGTCTGCTTGAGCTGGTCCAGCTGCTGACGCGACTCGAGATTGCGGCGGTTGAGGTCGTTGAGGCGATCGGTGGCGCGCAGCAGGTAGTCCGACAGCTGCAGATTGAGCCCGGTCTCCTGGGACAGCACATCGTCCCCGGCGGTCTTTTCCGATTCGCGGGAGGCTTCGGCCAGGGTCTTTTCCGATTGCTGGCGGCGCTTGCCGCTGATCAGCGTCTGCAGGTCCAGGGTCTCCTGCTCGTAGCGCTTGACCTGTTCGGTGAAGAGTTCGCGGCGGATGGCCCCCAGATCCTGCAGCACGCTGTTGCCGCCCAGTTCCTGGCGCAGCAGCTGGATCTGCGCATTGGCGGCCGCCTGTTCCGCCAGCAACTGACCGCGTCGCTCGGGCGTAATTGGCTTGGCGTTCTCGCGCCCGTTCTTGAGCAGATCGGCGATCTGCTGCAGGCGCGTCTGCAGATTGGCAATGTCCACCTGGGCGCGTTCGGGACGGGTCTGGGCATTGATCACCAGACTGTTGGCCGCATTGAGGTCGTCCTGCACGCTGTTGAGCGCCAGGCTGGTCTCGCTCAGACGTTGCTCCAGGGCCTGGGGCGTGGCGCCGGCATAGCGCTGTTCGGCCGGTTTGATCGGCTCGGCGCGCAGTCGCGCCAGTTGCCGCTGGGCATCCTTGATCTGCTGCGGCGCCTGGGCCAGCTGCTGGCGCAGATCGGCCAGCTGCTTGACGTACTGGTCACGCTGATCGAGCAGCTTGAGGGTCTGCTGCAGACTGTCCTGGGCGGCGCTCTGCTCGGGGGCGGGCAGCTTGCGATCGGCCAGCCCGGTCAGATTCTGCTGCACCTGCTGGGCATCCGGCGGCCCGGAATCCTGAGCCACGGCGGGAAGGGTGAACAGGCAACCGCAGAGAGCGGCGGCGCGAAGCAGAGCGGACAGGCGGTGCATGCGGCGGGCGTCGGGCAGTGGAAAGGCGCGAGGTTAAAGCCAGGCTGCCATGGGCGCAAGATAGCGCTTTCCAGGGCGCGAACCCTGTTCATCCACCGTTAAAGAAAGAGCGCGGGCCCGCTGCTGCGGCCTTCGGGAAACTTCACGCCGACCTTGCGCACGCGCTTGTTCTCGATGGCCGCGACGATCCAGACCAGGCCATTCCATTCCACCAGGTCGCCGACGATGGGTTCGCCGCCGATCTCGTGGGTGATGAAGCTGCCGAGGCGCTGGTTGCCGTCCACCTCGCCTAGTTGCAGGCCGTACAGCGCGGCCACGGCGCTGAGTTCGGCGTCGGCTTCCAGGACGAAGTCGCCGAAGAATCTCTGGGTCTGCTGCGGTGCCTGGCTGAACAGCCGGCCGAGGGCCGGCAGATCGTGCTCGTGGCCGACCACACAGAGGATGTCGCCGGCTTCCAGGGTGGTACTGCCGGAGGGGTGGAGCAGGGTCTCGCCGCGGAACAGCGCGGCGATACGGGTGCCTTCGGGCATCTTCAGCTCGCGCAGGGCGGCGCCGATGCACCATTTCTCGGCGCCCAGGCGATAGATGAACAGCTCCCATTCGCTGGTCGGATGGACCTGCAGGCCGGCGCGGGAGAAGGGCGCCGGCTCCGGTGGCACCGTCACCTTGAGCAGCTTGGCGGCCAGCGGCAGGCTGGAGCCCTGCACCAGCAGCGACACCAGCACGATGAAGAAGGCCACGTTGAAGAACAGCTGGGCCTGGGGCAGCCCGGCCATCATCGGGAACACCGCCAGGATGATCGGGACCGCGCCACGCAGCCCGACCCAGGCGATAAAGGCCTTTTCGCGGTCGTGGAAGGCGCGGAAGGGCAGCAGGCCGATGGCCACCGACAGCGGGCGGGCGACCAGGATCATCCACAGGGCAAGGCCGAGGGCGGGCAGGGCGATGGGCAGCAGGTTGTGCGGCTCCACCAGCAGGCCCAGCACCAGGAACATGCCGATCTGCGCCAGCCAGGCCATGCCGTCGAGCATGTGCAGCATGCCGTGGCGACTGCGGATCGGCAGATTGCCCATCAGCAGACCGGCCAGGTAGACCGCGAGGATGCCACTGCCATGGGCGGTGTTGGTCAGGGCGAAGATCAGCAGGCCACCGCTGATGGCCAGTAGCGGATAGAGGCCGTCGGCGAGGTGGATGCGATTGATCAGCTGCAGCAGCAGCCAGCCGCCACCCAGGCCGATCACCCCGCCGATGGCGAATTCGCTGACGAAATGCCCGAGCAGGCTCCAGGAAAAGCCGCTCTGGCCGCTGGCGAGCATCTCGATCAGGGTGACGGTGAGAAACACCGCCATGGGATCGTTGCTGCCCGATTCGATTTCCAGACTGGCGGTGACCCGTTCGTTGAGGCCCCGGCCGCCGAGCAGGGAAAACACCGCCGCAGCGTCGGTGGAGCCGACGATGGCGCCGATCAGCAGGCCCTGCAGCAGGCTGAGATCGAACAGCCAGGCGGCGGCGACCCCGGTCAGGCCGGTGGTGATCATCACCCCCACGGTGGCCAGCGACAGCGCCGGCCAGAGCGCCACGCGAAAGCTCGACACCCGGGTGCGCATGCCGCCGTCGAGCAGGATCACCGCCAGCGCCAGGTTGCCCACCAGGTAGGCCATCGGATAGTTGTCGAAGGCGATGTGACCGGGACCGTCGATGCCGGCGAACATGCCAACCACCAGGAAGATCACCAGAATCGGGATGCCGACCCGCGAGGAAATCGAGCTGACCAGAATCGACAGGCCGATCAGCACCGCACCGATCAAGAACAAGCTGTTGATGGTGACAGCGTCCAAGCGTGACTCCTGGGGTAAAGAATTGAAGAACCTGGGGATTTAACCCGCTGGGTGGCCGGGGTGTCAAAGCGCGACGCCGCTGGCGTCCGAGGAAGACGGTACACTGTAGGGCTGACGCTGGAGTATCCCATGAATTACCGACACGCCTTCCACGCCGGCAATCACGCCGATGTCTTCAAGCACGCCACCCTGTTGCGCCTGGCCGCGCTGCTGGCGCGCAAGGAGACGCCCTTCGCCTATCTGGACAGCCATTCCGGCGTCGGTCGCTATGACCTGGCCGGCGATCAGGCCAGTCGTACCGACGAATGGCGCGAAGGCATCGGACGGCTGTGGACCCTGGAGTCCGCGCCGGCGGCCTTCGTCGGTTATCGCGAGGCGGTGGCGGCGCTCAATCCCGACGGCGCGCTGCGCTACTACCCCGGTTCGCCCGAGCTGATGCGCCAGGCCCTGCGTCCCCAGGATCGCCTGCTGCTCAACGAGCTGCACCCGGAGGATGGCCGCCTGCTCAAGGAAAACATGGCTCGCGATCGCCGGGTCGCGGTGCATCAGAAGGATGGCTGGCTGCTGCCGCGGGCGCTGCTGCCGGTCCCCGAACGCCGGGCCTTGCTGCTGATCGATCCGCCCTTCGAGAAGGCCGACGAGCTGGAGCGTTGCGTCAAGGCGGTCGCGGAGGCCATCGGCCGGATGCGCCAGACGGTGATCATGCTCTGGTATCCGATCAAGGATCGCCGCCAGCTCCGACGCTTTCATGCCGGTCTGCAGGCCAGCGGCGCGCCCAAGCTGCTCAATGTCGAATTGCTGATCCGCGCGGCGGACGATGCCACCCGGCTCAATGGCTCGGGGTTGGCCATCGTCAATCCGCCGTGGGGCCTGGAGGAAGAGTTGCGCGACCTGCTGCCCTGGCTGGCCGAGCATCTGGCCCAGGGCGAAGGCAGCTGGCGGCTGGACTGGCTGATCGCGGAATAGCGAGGGCCGGCGCTGTTGGGCTTCGCTGCGCTCAACCCAACCTACGGGAAAGGTTGGCGTAGGTTGGATCGAGGCGGCTCTACCGCCGACGCCCGACAAAGAGAGCCGCGGCAGCGGCTCGGGATCAGACCGCCAGGCTGGGCGGCAGGCAGACGCCGGTGCCGGCCAGGCCGCAATAGCCGTTGGGATTCTTCGCCAGATACTGCTGGTGATAGGCCTCGGCGTAGTAGAAGGGCGGCAGCGGGGCGATCTCGGTGGTGATCTCGCCATAACCGGCCTCGGCCAGTTGGGCCTGGAAGGCGGCCTGGCTGGCTTCGAAGGCTTCCTGCTGATTGTCGTCGGTGTAATACAGCGCCGAGCGATACTGGGTGCCGACGTCGTTGCCCTGGCGCATGCCCTGGGTCGGATCGTGGGCTTCCCAGAAGATCTTCAGCAGCGCCTCCAGCGAGGTCTGGGCCGGATCGAACACCACCAGCACCACCTCGGTATGACCGGTCAGGCCGGAGCACACCTCTTCGTAGGTCGGATTGGGGGTATGGCCGCCAGCATAGCCGGCCGCGGTGGTCCAGACGCCTGGCTGTTGCCAGAAGCGCCGCTCGACGCCCCAGAAGCAGCCCATGCCCACCACCAGACTCTGCAGACCGGTGGGGAAGGGGCCTTGCAACGGATTGCCGTTGACATAGTGGGCCGCGGGCACGGCCATGGCCGTCTCCCGGCCGGGCAGGGCCTGCTCGGCGGCGGGCAGATGAGTCTTCTTGGTCAGGATTTCGGAACGCAGGACCATGGGATACCTCGTGGGAAAGGGCCAGGCGAAAAGCTCAGTGTACGCAAAATCGCAGCAGCGGGGTCGAGTCCGCGCGGCGGGTCAGCGCGTCGGCAGGTAACGCGCCAGGGCGGCGTCGAGCTGATCGGCCGGGATGGGCTTGTCGAACAGATAGCCCTGGCCGATATCGCAGCGATGGTGGCGCAGGAAAGCCAGCTGTTCGGTCGTCTCGATGCCCTCGGCAACCACCTGCAGCCGCAGGTTGTGGGCCATGGCGATCACCGCGGAGGTGATTTCCATGTCGTCCTGGTTGTCCGGGATGTCCTTGATGAAACTCCTGTCGATCTTGATGACGTCGATGGGGAATTTTTTCAAGTAGCTGAGCGACGAATAGCCGGTGCCGAAGTCATCCATCGCCAGGCTCATGCCCAGGCGCTTGAGGGCTTCGAGGGTGTTGCGGGTGGCGTCGGTGGCATCCAGCAGGAGGCTTTCGGTCAGTTCCAGCTCCAGACGCTTGGGCGCGATGCCCTCCTCGTCGAGGATGGTGACGAAGGACTGCACCAGGTCGGGATCGGTGAACTGCTTGGGCGACAGGTTGATGGCGATCTGCAGATCGTCGAAGCCGGCGGCGTCGAGGCGATGCAGCTGGCGGCAGACCTCGCGGATGACCCATTTGCCGATGGGCACGATGAGCCCGGTTTCCTCGGCGATGCTGATGAACTGGTCCGGGCGGATCATGCCCTTTTCCGGGTGCTGCCAGCGGATCAGGGCTTCCAGGCCGAGCAGCTTGGCGCGTTTCAGGCAGACCTTGGGCTGGTAGTGCACCAGCAGTTCGTTCTGTTCCAGGGCTCGGCGCAGGTTGTTCTGCACGAACAGCTTGTTGCTGGCTTCGGCGATCAGCGCCTCGGTGAACACCTGGACCTGATGGCCGCCGGTAGCCTTGGCCCTGTGCAGGGCGAGGCCGGCGTGCTTGATCAGGGTCTGCGGATCGGTCTCGTGCGGCCGCGCGGTGGTCAGGCCGATCGAGCAACTGATCAGGGTCGGGTGGCCTTCCACATAGAGTGGCGGATCCAGGGCCACCAGGGTGTCGCGGGCCAGGCTGTCAGCGGCGACCGCATCCATGCCTTCGAGCAGCACGGCGAATTCGTTGCTGGCGATGCGGGCGATCAGTGCGCCCTTGCCCAGGGCGCTGCGCAGGCGCCGGGCCAGACCCACCAGCAACTGGTCGCCGATGCGATGACCGAGGCTGTCGTTGACTCTCTTGAAATTGTCGACGTCCACCAGCAGCAGCGAGTGTTCGCGGCTTGGACTGGACTGCTCCAGGCGCGCTTCCAGGCGGGCGATGAAGTGGCTGCGGTTGGCCAGCCCGGTGAGGCTGTCGCGAAACACCAGTTCGTCGTTGTGCTGCTGGGCGAAGCGGGTCTTGCTGGTGTCCTGGAAGATGCCCAGATAGCCCTGCAGGTCGCCATTGGGCTGCTGGATCTTGGACAGCGACAGCTGGCCCCAGTAGGTCTCGCCGTCGCGACGATAGCAGCGCAGTTCGCCTTGCCAGCTGTCCTGGTGCGCCAACCGCTGCCAGGCTTCGTAGAGCAGCTCGCCCCAGTTTTCCAGGGCTGGCAGGGATTCGACGTGCAGGCCCTGCAGCTTGCCGATGGGGTAGCCGGTGATCCGCGCGAAGCTGTCGGTGGCGTGCTCCAGGCAACCGCTGGCATCCAGCAGCAGGAAGGCATCGTTGCTGGCCTCCATCACCCGGGTCAGGGGATGGGCGACCTTGGGCAGGCGCTCCGGCTGCTGGAGGAGGGCGGCCAGGCACTCGGCCAGGCTGCGGGCGAAGGCGACGTCCTCGGCTTCCCAGGTGGCCGCGTGGTCCCGGCGCAGGCAGAGCAGACCGATCAGCTGATTGTCATGCAGCAGCGCCACGTCCAGCGCCGTTCCGCCCCCGGTATGGGGCGGGTGCAGCACCTGACTGGCGTCTTCGATCACGCCCTGCTCGCGCAACCGGCGCCGATGGTCGCTGCACAGCGTTGGCAGGCGCTCTTCCTTGCACAGGGTGACGAGGCCATTGCCCTCGTAACGCCACAGGCTGAGTTCGTCCGCGGCAAAGGCGGCCGGGCCCTCGGCGCGCAGCAATTGTACCAGTTCGTCGTCGACCGGTGCCTGGCGCAGAGCCAGCCGGGACAGTTCGAGCAGCAGGGTCTGCCGCGCCTGGGCCATCCCCAGCCGTTGCTGGCTGTGGTCCTGGCTGTCCTGCAGGAGCGCCAGGGTGGAGCGCAGGGCCAGGTTGTGGGCTTCCCATTCGCCGGCCAGGCCGTCGTCGTTCATCACTCGCAGCAGATAGCCGCGCAGCAGGGGGCGGCCATGGCGCTGCAGGCTTTCGCCCACCTCGACCACCTGGTACGGAGCCGCAGGGGAGTGGAACAGGTAGCGCACCTGATAGCTGCCGTGCTCGGCGAGTTGCAGCTGGATGTCTTCGTGCAGGCGATGACGGACGCTGGGCTCCATCAGGCTGGCATAGGGGGCATCGATGAGCGAGCACAGCGCCTGGGCAGGCAGGCCAAGGCTGGCTTCACAGCGGGAATCGAGATAGAGCATCGCCCAGGAGGCTTCATTCAGACGCTCGAAACGCAGCAAGCCCAATCGGGCAGGAGCGCTGAGCGCGCCCGCCTGATCGGCTACCGCGGCATCGGCAGCATCGGAGTGAATACTCATGCGAGGGTCCGCGTCCTTGTGAAGACGGAAAGATGTCCTAGGTTTATCGGAAAGGACAGACAAATCATTAATCCTTTTTCCTCTCCGCCTCGCCAGCACCCTGGGATCGCTGTCAAGGTTGCCCGATAGAGGTCGGCCCATGCAAGGGGCGGCGCTCGGGGCGCCCATCCTACCTTTTTCCTGGATCTTTCGGTTGATCTGGCAGCAAAAACCCCGCCTGAGCGGGGTTCTTGCGCTACACCAGAAGACGGTAGCGGGAAGCCGTTACCATCCTGTGGCGGCTTACAGCAGCAGGCCGCGGATTTCCGCCAGCAGATCGCCCAGGCGCTTGGTGAAGCGCGCGGCGGCCGCCCCGTTGATCACGCGGTGATCGTAGGACAGCGACAGCGGCAGCATCAGGCGCGGCTGGAAGGCCTTGCCGTCCCAGACCGGCTGCATGCTGGCCTTGGACACCCCGAGGATCGCCACTTCCGGAGCATTGACGATCGGCGTGAAGCCGGTACCGCCGATGTGACCCAGGCTGGAGATGGTGAAGCAGGCGCCCTGCATGTCGTCACCGCTGAGCTTCTTGGTCCGCGCCTTTTCCGCCAGCTGGGCGGCTTCGGCGGCGAGTTGCAGGAGGCTCTTCTGGTCGACGTTGCGGATGACCGGGACCAGCAGGCCGTCCGGGGTGTCCACGGCGAAGCCGATGTGCACGTACTTCTTGCGGATCACCGCCTTGCCGCTGGGGGCCAGGGAGGCGTTGAAGTCCGGCAGTTCCCTGAGCACATGGGCGCAGGCCTTGAGCAGGAACGGCAGGATGGTCAGCTTGACGCCGGCCTTTTCCGCCACGGCTTTCTGGCCGACCCGGAAGGCTTCCAGATCGGTCACGTCGGACTGGTCGAACTGGGTAACGTGGGGCACGTTCAGCCAGCTGCGATGCAGGTTGTTGGCACCGACCTGCATGAGGCGCGTCATCGGCACCTCTTCGATCTCGCCGAACTTGCTGAAGTCCACGGTGGGGATCGGCGGGATGCCGGCGCCACCGGTGACGCCCGCGGCCGCGGCCGGAGCCGCCTTGCTCTTCTGCAGCTGATCCTTGACGTAGGTCTGGACGTCTTCCTTGAGGATGCGACCCTTGGGACCGGTCGGGGTGACCTCGCCCAGATCGACACCGAACTCCCGGGCGACCATGCGCACGGCCGGACCGGCATGGACCTTCTTGCCCTTGCCGGCGGCAGGGGCGCTGGCGGGAGCGGCGGCCTTGGCCGGAGCCTCGGCTTTCTTCTCGGGTGCCTGAGCGCTGGCGGCGGCATTGCCGGCAGCCGGCTTGGCCGCCCGCTTGGGCGCGGCACCGGCCACCTTCAGGGTCAGGATCAGATCGCCGGTCTTGGCCTGGTCATTGACCTTGATGGCGACGCTTTCCACCACGCCCGCCTTGGGCGCCGGAATTTCCATGCTGGCCTTGTCGGACTCCAGCACGATCAGCGACTGCTCGGCCTTGACCTGGTCACCGGCCTTGACCAGCACCTCGATGACGTTGGCACTGCCGGTGGAGCCGATGTCGGGGACCTTGATCTCCTCGACCGATTCACCGGCCGGCTCGGCGGCGGCTTCCTCGTGCAGCTCGGGCTCGGCGGCTTCCTTGGCGGGCTTGTCGCCGGCCTTGGATTCGACGCTCTTGCTCGGCTTGGCATTGGCGGCGCCCTTGAGGACCAGGATCAGATCGCCGGTGCCCACTTCGTCGCCGACCTTGACGGAAACGCTCTCCACCACGCCGGCGGCGGGGGAGGGGATTTCCATGCTGGCCTTGTCGGATTCCAGGGTGATCAGCGTCTGCTCGGCGGCGATGGTGTCGCCAGGCTTGACCGCCACCTCGATGATGCTGGCCTTGCCGCTGGAGCCGATGTCCGGAACGTGAATTTCCTGGGACTCGCCTTCGCCGGCGGACGCCGAAGCGTCCTCGTCGCCGGCCGGCGTCGGGGTTTCGCTTTCCTCGACCTGGGTCTGCTTGGACTCGGCCTTGGGCTCGGCGGCGGGTTCGCTGCCGCTGGCGGCGTCCTCGCCTTCCAGGTCGATCAGCAGATCACCGGTCTTGAGGGTGTCGCCGACCTTGATGTGCAGGGCGGCGATCTTGCCGGCCTTGGGGGCCGGAATCTCCATGCTGGCCTTGTCGGACTCCAGCACCACCAGGCTCTGTTCGGCCTCGACGGTATCGCCGACCTTCACCAGCAGCTCGATGACTTCGCCGTCGCCACTGCCGATGTCGGGTACGCGGATGGTCTCGCTCACAGTTGTTTCCTCTTATCCGTGTGCCGCATCAGCAATCCAGGGGATTGCGCTTCTCGGTGTCGATGCCGAACTTGGTGATGGCGTCGGCCACGACCTTGCGTTCCAGCTTGCCTTGGTTGGCCAGCGCCTGCAGAGCGGCGACGGCGACCCAGCGACGGTCGACCTCGAAATGATCACGCAGCTTCTTGCGGCTGTCGCTGCGACCGAAGCCGTCGGTACCCAGCACCTGGAATTCGGTGGGGACCCACTGGCGGATCTGGTCGGCGAACAGCTTCATGTAGTCGGTGGAGGCGATGACCGGACCCTGGCGCTCGCCCAGGCACTGCTCGACGTAGGTCAGGCGGCGCTCTTCCAGCGGGTGCAGGCGGTTCCAGCGGTCGACGGCCAGGCCTTCGCGGCGCAGTTCGTTGAAGCTGGTGACGCTCCAGATGTCGGCGCCGACACCCATCTCGCGCAGGAGGCTCGCAGCCGCGCGGACCTCGTTGAGGATGGTGCCCGAGCCCAGCAGCTGGACGCGGTGCTTGAAGTCGCCTTGTTCTTCTTCCAGCAGGTACATGCCCTTGATGATGCCTTCCTCGACACCCTGGGGCATGGCAGGCTGCTGGTAGTTCTCGTTCATCACGGTGATGTAGTAGAAGACGCTCTGCTGCAGTTCCATCATCTGATGGATGCCTTCGCGCATGATCACCGCCAGCTCGTAGGCATAGGTGGGATCGTAGCTGCGGCAGTTGGGGATGGTGCCAGCCAGGATGTGGCTGTGACCGTCCTCGTGCTGCAGACCTTCACCGTTCAGGGTGGTACGGCCGGAGGTACCGCCCAGCAGGAAGCCGCGGGTCTGGGCATCGCCCGCCGCCCAGGCCAGGTCGCCGATACGCTGGAAGCCGAACATCGAATAGAAGATGTAGACCGGCAGCATGGGCTGGTTGTAGTTGCTGTAGGCGGTACCGGCGGCGATGAAGGAGGACATGGCGCCGGCCTCGTTGAGGCCTTCCTGGAGGATCTGGCCGTCCTTCTCTTCGCGGTAGTACATCACCTGGTCGCGATCGACCGGCTCATAGAGCTGACCGTGGGGCGAGTAGATGCCCAGCTGGCGGAACATGCCTTCCATGCCGAAGGTACGGGCCTCGTCGGCGAGGATGGGCACGATGCGCTTGCCCAGGTCCTTGTCCTTGACCAGTTGCGACAGGATGCGGCCGAAGGCCATGGTGGTGGAGATCTCGCGATCGCCGGAGCCGTCCAGCACCGCCTTCAGGGTTTCCAGGGGCGGGGTGGGGATGCTCAGGCTGCGCGCGCGACGCTGGGGCAGGTGACCGCCCAGGGACTCGCGACGGCTCATCAGGTACTTCATCTCGGCACTGTCGTCGGCCGGACGATAGAAGGGCAGTTCGCTGAGCTGGGAATCGTTCAGCGGGATGTCGAAGCGATCGCGGAATTTCTTCAGCGACTCCACATCCACCTTCTTGGTGTTGTGCGCGGTGTTCTTGGCTTCGCCCGCACCGGTGCCGTAGCCCTTGATGGTCTTGGCCAGGATGACGGTGGGCTGGCCCTTGTGGTTGACCGCCTGGTGGTAGGCCGCATAGACCTTGTAGGGATCGTGACCGCCACGGTTGAGCTTCCAGATCTCGTCGTCGGACAGGTCCTCGACCATCTTGAGCAGCTCGGGGTTGGCGCCGAAGAAGTGCTTGCGCACATAGGCACCGTCCTTGGCCTTGTAGTTCTGGTATTCACCATCGACCACGGCGTCCATGCGCTGCTGCATGCGGCCTTCGGTGTCGCGGGCGAACAGCGGATCCCACATGCGGCCCCAGAGGACCTTGGTGACGTTCCAGTCGGCGCCACGGAAGATGCCTTCCAGTTCCTGGACGATCTTGCCGTTGCCACGGACCGGGCCGTCGAGGCGCTGCAGGTTGCAGTTGATGACGAAGATCAGGTTGTCGAGGTTCTCGCGGCCGGCCAGGGAGATGGCGCCCAGGGTTTCCGGCTCGTCGCACTCGCCGTCGCCGATGAAGCACCAGACCTTCTGCTTGCCGGCGGGGATGTAGCCGCGGTTCTCCAGGTACTTCATGAAGCGGGCCTGGTAGATGGCGGTGATCGGACCCAGACCCATGGACACGGTCGGGAACTGCCAGAAGTCGGGCATCAGGTGCGGGTGCGGGTAGCTCGACAGGCCCTTGCCGTCCACTTCCTGGCGGAAGTTGTTCATCTGGTCTTCGGAGAGGCGGCCTTCCAGGAAGGCACGGGCGTAGACGCCGGGGGACGCGTGGCCCTGGTAGTAGATCAGGTCGCCGCCGTGCTCTTCGTTGGGCGCCTTCCAGAAATAGTTGAAGCCGATGTCATAGAGGGTGGCGCTGGAGGCGAAGGTGGAGATGTGACCACCCAGATCCGGATCCTTGAGGTTGGCGCGCATGACCATCGCCAGGGCGTTCCAGCGAACCAGCGAGCGGATGCGTCGCTCCATGAACAGGTCGCCCGGCATGTGGGCTTCCCGGGTCACTGGAATGGTGTTGCGATAGGGGGTATTGATGGAGTAGGGCAACTGGGTACCACTGCGGGTAGCCAGTTCGCCCATGCGGGTCATCAGATAATGAACGCGCTCCTCGCCTTCGTGGTCGAGGACGGACTCCAGGGCGTCCAGCCATTCCTGGGTTTCGACGGGATCGAGATCTTGCATGGCTTGCTCCAGGGCGGAAAGGCTTCCAAAATCGGTCGCCTCAGGGTCGCCGCCGGCCTCTTGGGGGCAGCGAAAATTCTTGGATTTATGACCGGACGGTTCCGATCGGCGTGTAGTTTTACTACAAATTCAAATCCGTTTCAGCTCCGAGCTGTAATGCGATAAAAAACAATTCGACGTTTGTCGAACGCGCTGCTCGAGGGCTCGCGAACTCCGAACCGCGGACGAGAAAACGGTTCCCGCTCGGACCAGGTGGTCCGTCGGAATGTCCCGGGTAGGGGGTTCGCGGCAGGGTGGTGGGGTTCGACCGTCCCTGCGCAGGACTGCCCATGATACCCCTCCTTCGTCCCGAACTGCCTCCGACTCTTGTCGCCTGTGCCGAGCTCGCCGACCGGCGTCTGGCCGACGCCCTGTCCCCGCTGCCCGCGGCGGCGGCCCGCCAGGCGAACTGGCCCGCGCCGCTGCGCGCCGAGTGGCGGCGGGTGGCCGCCCTCAGCGATTTCGTCGTCGAGCAGTTCTGCCGCCTGCCCGAGCCTTGCCTGGCGCTGGTCGACAGCGGCGATCTGGAGCTGTCGCTGGCGCCGGGGGCGATGGCGCAGCGCCTGCGCGAGGCCCTGACCGACTGCCCGGACGAAGCCGAACTGGGGCGCCGGCTGCGGCGTTTTCGCATGCTGCAGCAGGTGCGCATCGTCTGGCGCGACCTGACCCGGCGCGCCGATCTGGTGGAGACCTGTCGGGACCTCAGCGACCTGGCCGACGCCTGCATCGACCAGGCCTGCGCCTGGCTCTATGCCCAGCAGTGCGGCCAGTTCGGCGTGCCGACCGGGCGCCACAGCGGTCAGCCCCAGCAGCTGGTGGTGCTGGGCATGGGCAAACTGGGTGCGGGAGAGCTGAATCTGTCCTCCGATATCGACCTGATCTTCGCCTATGGCGAGGGCGGGGAGACGCGCGGCGCGCGGCGCGAGCAGGACAACCAGGAATTCTTCACCCGCCTCGGACAACGCCTGATCAAGGCGCTGGACGCCACCACGGTGGAGGGCTTCGTCTTTCGCGTCGACATGCGCCTGCGGCCCTATGGCAGCGCCGGCGCCCTGGTGCTGAGCTTTGCCGCCATGGAGCTCTATTACCAGGACCAGGGCCGCGACTGGGAACGCTACGCCATGATCAAGGCACGGGTGGTCGGCGGCGACCAGGCCAGCGGCGCCGAGCTGCTGACCCTGCTGCGGCCCTTCGTCTATCGGCGCTATCTGGATTTCTCCGCCATCGAAGCCCTGCGCAGCATGAAGCAGCTGATCCGCCAGGAGGTGCGCCGGCGCGGCATGACCGACAACGTCAAGCTGGGCGCGGGCGGCATCCGCGAAGTGGAATTCATCGCCCAGGCCTACCAGCTGATCCACGGCGGGCGCGATCCGGCACTGCAGCAGCGCCCGCTGCTCGGGGTACTGACCAGTCTGCGCGAGCGCGACTATCTGCCGGCCGCGGCCGAAGCGGAGCTCCGCGAGGGCTATTGCTTCCTGCGCTATGTGGAGCACGGGCTGCAGGCCATCGCCGACCAGCAGACCCAGACCCTGCCAGTGGACCCTCAGGGTCGGGCGCGGGTGGCCTTCCTCATGGGGTATGCCGACTGGGATGACTTCAGCGCGGCGCTCGACGGCTGGCGCAGCCGCATCGACTGGCACTTCCAGCAGACCATCGCCGATCCCGAGGAGGAGACCCAGAGCGCCGAGCTGGAAGACAGCTGGCTGCCGCTGTGGGAAGACCTGCTCGACCCCGAGGAGTCCCTGGCGCGACTGCGCGCGGCGGGCTTCCAGGCGCCGGAGCAGGCGCTGGAATTGCTGGCCAGTCTGCGGGCCAGCGGCCAGGTGCGGGCCATGCAGCGCGCCGGTCGCGAGCGCCTGGATGCCTTCATGCCACGGCTGCTGGATGCGGTCAGCGCCGACGAGCAGCCCGATCGGGCGCTGGAGCGGGTGCTGCCGCTGGTGGAAGCCGTGGCGCGACGCTCCGCCTACCTGGTCCTGCTCAGCGAGAATCCGCCGGCCCTGGCGCGGCTGCTGGAGCTCTGCGGCGCCAGTGCCTGGGTGGCCGAACAGATCACACGCTATCCGGCGCTGCTCGACGAATTGCTCAACGAGGGCCGGCTCTATCATCCGCCGCAGAAACCGGAGCTGGCCGCCGAATTGCGCGAGCGCCTGATGCGCCTGCCCGAAGAGGATCTGGAGCAGCAGATGGACGTGCTGCGTCACTTCAAGCGCGCCCACAGCCTGCGGGTGGCGGCGGCGGAGATCGCCGGGAGCCTGCCGCTGATGAAGGTCAGCGACTATCTCACCTGGCTCGCCGAGGTGATCCTCGAAGAGGTCTTCGGCCTGGCCTGGCGCCAGCTGGTGCAGCGCCATGGCACGCCGCAGCGACGCGACGGCTCGCCCTGCCAGCCGGACTTCGTCATCGTCGGCTACGGCAAGGTCGGCGGCATCGAGCTCGGCCATGGTTCGGATCTCGATCTGGTGTTCATTCACGACGCCGATCCCCTGGCCGAGACCGATGGCGCCAAGCCCATGGATGGCGCCCAGTTCTTCAATCGCCTCGGCCAGCGCATCATCCATCTGCTCACCACCACTACCCCGGTGGGCACCCTCTACGAGGTGGACATGCGCCTGCGGCCGTCCGGCGCGGCGGGGCTGCTGGTGAGCTCGCTGGAGGCCTTCGAGCGCTACCAGCAGAGCGAGGCCTGGACCTGGGAGCACCAGGCGCTGGTGCGCGCGCGGGTGGTGGCGGGTTGCCCGCGGCTTGGCGCGCGCTTCGACGCGGTGCGGGCGCGCATCCTCGGTCGGCAGCGGGAGCTGGCGACCCTGCAGGCCGACGTGGCCGGCATGCGCGACAAGATGCTCGACAACCTCGGCACCGCGGTGACCGCCGGCGGACTGGGGCCGAACGCGCGCCGGCCGGAGCAGCGCTTCGACCTCAAGCAGGATGCCGGCGGTATCGTCGATATCGAATTTATGGTCCAATATGCCGTTCTGGCCTGGTCGTGGCAGCATCCCGAATTGCTGCGTTTTCCCGACAACATCCGCATCCTGGAATCCCTCGAAGCGGCTGGTCTGGTACCGGCCACGGACGCCATTGCCCTGCGCGAAGCCTACAAGGTCTACCGCGCCGCGCTGCACCGCCTGGTGCTGCAGAAGCAGCCGGGCAAGGTGCCGGCCGACGGCTTTCTCGCCGAGCGCGACGAAGTGCGCCGTATCTGGCACGGCCTGGGGCTGGACACGCCGTCCGGCAATCCGGCCACCTTTTAGGCCGTCATCAGTAAGGAGAGGCAAGATGTCGATGTCCGTGCGCGAGCTTTCGATCAGGCCGGGCCTGAGGGAGTGGGAGTCGGCCACCCGCTAGGTGCCGATCGCCTTCCAGCATGAATATTCTGATCATCGGACCCAGTTGGGTCGGCGACATGGTGATGGCGCAGACCCTCTTCGTCTGCCTCAAGCGCCAGCATTCCGACTGCCAGATCGACGTCCTCGCCCCCGAGTGGAGTCGCCCGCTGCTCGAGCGCATGCCCGAGGTGCGCGAAGCCCTGAGCTTTCCCCTCGGCCACGGCGCCTTCGAGCTGGCCACCCGCCGGCGCATCGGCCAGCAGCTGCGCGGTCGCTATGACCAGGCGATCCTGTTGCCCAACTCGCTGAAGTCGGCGCTGGTGCCCTATTTCGCCGGCATCCCCAAGCGTACCGGTTGGCGCGGCGAGATGAGATTCGGCCTGCTCAACGACATCCGCACCCTCGACAAGGCGCGCTATCCGCTGATGATCGAGCGCTTCATGGCGCTGGCTTACGCGCCCGGTGCGGAGTTGCCCAAACCCTATCCCAAGCCACGGCTGGCCATCGACCCGGCCAGCCGTGACGCCGCCCTGGAGCGCTTCGGCCTGAGCCTGGACCGGCCGGTGCTGGCGCTCTGCCCGGGCGCCGAATTCGGCGAGGCCAAGCGCTGGCCGGCCGAGCACTACGCCGCCGTGGCCGATGCCCGGCTGCGTCAGGGCTGGCAGGTCTGGCTGTTCGGCTCGCAGAAGGACGCCCCCGGTGGCGAAGAGATCCGCGAGTGGGTCACCCCCGGTTTCGAGGAAGATGTCTACAACCTCGCCGGGCGTACTTCCCTGGCCGAGGCCATCGACCTGCTTTCCTGTGCCAGTGCGGTCATCAGCAACGATTCCGGTCTGATGCACGTGGCCGCCGCCCTGGATCGCCCGCTGGTGGCGGTCTATGGCTCCACCTCGCCGGGCTTCACGCCGCCGCTGGCCAGCCAGGTCGAGGTGGTGCGCCTGGGGCTGGAGTGCAGTCCCTGCTTCGACCGTACCTGCCGCTTCGGCCATTACGATTGCCTGCGCCTGCTGCAGCCGAGCCTGGTGCAGGAGGCGCTTGGCCGCCTGGTCGCCGATCCGGTCGAGGTGGGCTAGATGCGCGTGCTGCTGATCAAGACCTCCTCCCTCGGCGATGTCATCCATACCCTGCCGGCCCTGACCGATGCGGCGCGGGCCATCCCCGGCATCTGCTTCGACTGGGTGGTGGAGGAGGGCTTCGCCGAGATTCCCGCCTGGCACCCGGCCGTGAGCCAGGTGATCCCGGTGGCCCTGCGCCGCTGGCGCAAGCAGCCCTTTTCCGCCTGGGCCAGTGGCGAGTGGGGCGAATTCAAGGCGCGCGTGCGCGAGCAGCGCTATGACCGGGTGATCGATGCCCAGGGCCTGCTCAAGAGCGCCTGGCTGACCCGCTACGCCGAGGCGCCGGTGGCCGGTCTCGACCGCAACTCCGCCCGCGAGCCCCTGGCCAGCCGCTTCTATGACGAGCGCTATCATGTCGCCAAGGGGCAGCACGCCCTGGAGCGGATCCGCCAGCTGTTCGCCCAGGCCCTGGACTATCCGCTGCCGGCGGGCGTGGGTGACTACGGCCTGGATCGGCAACGCCTGGCCGGCACCAACGAGACGCCCTATGTGGTGTTCCTGCACGGCACCACCTGGGTCAGCAAGCACTGGCCCGAGGCCCACTGGCGCGAACTGGCCGAGCGCATGAGCCAACTGGACTGGCCGGTGCGACTGTTGTGGGGCAACGAGGCGGAACATGCCCGAGCCGAACGCATCGCCGACGGCCTGGATGGCGTCCAGGTGCTGCCGCGACTGAATCTCGCCGGGGTGGCCAAGGTGCTGGCCGGCGCCCGTGCCTGCGTGGCGGTGGATACCGGCCTCGGCCATCTGGCCGCGGCCCTGGACGTGCCCACCGTGTCGCTCTATGGCCCGACCAGTCCGAAGAAGGTCGGCGCCTATGGCCGCTCCCAGGTGCACCTGAGCGCCGTGGGGCTGGACGGCACCGACGAGCCGCGCGATCAGCCCGCGGCCAGTCTCGCCGCCCTGACCCCGGAGCGGGTTGAACTGGAACTGGAAACCCTGCTGTTGGAAGACCTCCCCGCATGACCCTGGCTTTCGTGCTCTACAAGTACTTTCCCTTTGGCGGCCTGCAGCGGGACTTCCTGCGCATCGCCCAGGAGTGCCAGCGCCGGGGCCATGCCATCCGCGTCTACACCCTGATCTGGGAAGGCCCGGTGCCGGAGGGCTTCGACGTGCGGGTGGCCAGGGTCAGCGCCCTGTTCAATCACCGGCGCAACGAGAAATTCCACGCCTGGCTGCAGGCCGACCTCGCCCGCGATCCGGTGGACCGGGTGATCGGCTTCAACAAGATGCCGGGGCTGGACGTCTATTACGCCGCCGATCCCTGCTTCGAGGACAAGGCCCAGACCCTGCGCAATCCGCTGTATCGCCAGTGGGGTCGCTATCGCCACTTCGCCGAATACGAGCGCGCGGTGTTCGCCCCCGAGTCGCCGACCGAGATCCTGATGATCTCCGAGGTGCAGCAGCCGCTGTTCGTCAAGCACTACGCCACGCCGGCGCCGCGCTTCCACCTCCTGCCGCCGGGCATCGCCGCCGATCGTCGCGCGCCGGCCAACGCCGCCGAGATCCGCGCCGATTTCCGGCGCGAATTCGGGCTGGAGGAGGGCGAGCTGCTGCTGGTGCAGATCGGTTCCGGCTTCAAGACCAAGGGCCTGGATCGCAGCCTGCGCGCCCTGGCCTCTTTGCCCAAGGAGTTGCGCAAGCGCACCCGGCTGTTCGCCATCGGCCAGGACGATCCCAAGCCCTTCCTGCTGCAGGCCAAGGCGCTGGGCGTGAGCGAGCGGGTCGAGATCCTCAAGGGGCGCAGCGACATCCCGCGCTTCCTGCTCGGCGCCGATCTGCTGATCCATCCGGCCTACAACGAGAATACCGGCACCGTGCTGCTGGAGGCGCTGGTCGCCGGGCTGCCGGTGCTGGTCACCGATGTCTGCGGCTATGCCCACTACATCGACGAGGCCCGCGCCGGCGCGGTGGTGCCGTCGCCCTTCGTCCAGGAGACCCTGGACCGGATGCTCGCCGAGCTGCTGGCCGATCCCGAGCGCCGCGCGGTGCAGGGCCGCAATGGCCTGGCCTTCGCCGCCAGCGCCGATCTCTATTCGCTGCCCGAACGCGCCGCCGATGTCATCCTGGGGGTGGCATGACCCTGCAATTGCGTGAGCCCTTCGCCAGCCGCTGGGCCGGCCAGGATCCCTTCGTCGCCGTGGAGGCCCTGCAGGGCCAGGTCTATCGCGAGCTGGACGGACGCCGCACCCTGCGCACCGAGGTGGCCGGTCGTGGCTACTTCGTCAAGATCCACCGCGGCATCGGCTGGGGCGAGATCGCCAAGAATCTGCTGCAGGCCAAGCAGCCGGTGCTGGGTGCGCGCCAGGAATGGCAGGCCATCGAGCGGCTGCACCAGGTCGGCGTGCCGACCATGACCGCGGTGGCCTTCGGCGAGCGCGGCGCCAATCCGGCGACCCAGCACTCCTTCATCATCACCGAGGAGCTGGCGCCCACCGTCAGCCTCGAAGACTTCAGCCTCGACTGGGTCCGCCAGCCCCCCGAGCCCCTGCTCAAGCGGGCGCTGATCGCCGAGGTGGCGCGCATGACCGGGGCCATGCACCGGGCCGGTGTCAACCATCGCGACTGCTACATCTGCCATTTCCTGCTCGACACCGCCCAGCCGGTCACCGTGGCCAATCTGCAGCTCTGGCTGATCGACCTGCACCGCGCCCAGTGCCGCACCCAGGTGCCCCGGCGCTGGCGCGACAAGGACCTGGCCGGGCTGTATTTCTCCGCCCTGGGCATCGGCCTGACGCAGCGCGACTTCCTGCGCTTCCTGCGGGGCTACTTCCAGCGGCCGCTGCGCGAGATCCTGCGCGACGAGGCACCGCTGCTGGCGCGTCTGGAACGCAAGGCCGCCGCCTTGCTGGAACGCAAGGAACGCTACGGGGACCGGCTCTGATGGCTGACTGGCGCATCGATTCCAGCGTCGCCCACCTGCCCGAATTCGCCACCCTGGAAGCGGTGTTCGCCCTCGGCGGCGAACGCCTGACCAGCGATCCGCTGTCGGAAGTGGTGCGCATCGAGCGCGACGGCATCCGCTACTACGTCAAGCGCTACCACGGCGCCGGCAAGGGGCTGCGGCGCTATGTCGGGCGGCCGCGGGTCAAGGCCGAATGGCAGAATCTCAAGCGTTTCGCCAAGTGGGGCATCGCCACCGCGCCGGTGGTGGCCTGGGGGATGGAGCGCTCGCCCCGGGGCTTCGCCCGCGGCGCCATGATCACCCGCGAGATTCCCGACACCCTGGACCTCGCCGAGCTGGCCAGGCGCGAGGATCCGCGGCTGCGCGACCGGGTGTGGGTGGACAACGTCAGCCGTCAGCTGGCCGCGGCGACCCGTACCCTGCACGACCACCATTTCGTCCATAACGATCTCAAGTGGCGCAACCTGCTGGTGGATGGTCAGGGCGTGCTCTATCTCATCGACTGCCCGGCCGGCGCCTTCTGGGTCGGCCACTGGCTGCGCTGGCGCATCGTCAAGGACCTGGCCTGCCTGGACAAGGTGGCCAAGTACCAGCTGTCGCGCACCCAGCGCCTCAGGTTCTATCTGCAATACCGCGGTCGCGCGCGCCTCAGCGACAACGACAAGGGGCGCATCCGCGAGGTACTGGACTATTTCAAGGGGCGGGAATGAACGAGGTGTGGGCGGCCGAGGATCGGGCCGTGCTGGCCGGCCAGGGCCTGGACAGCTTCGCGGCGCTGTGGGCGCTGGAGCTGACCGCGGTGGACGAACCCAACCAGGGACGCGGCGGTTTCAGCCAGGTGTTTCGCCTGGACGTTGGCGGCCATGGCTACTACCTCAAGCGCCAGCGCGACTACCTGACCCGCACCCTGGCCCGCCCGCTTGGCGAGCCGACCTTCGCCCGCGAGAGTCGCAACATCCGCCGCTACGCCGAGCGCGGCATCCCGTCGCTGGAGCTGGCCTATTACGGCGAGCGCCGCGATGACCAGGGCTGGCGCGCCATCCTGCTGACCCGGGCGCTGGATGACTGGCGCGATCTCGACAGCTGGCTGCGTGTCTGGGCGCACCTGGCTCCCGAGGAGCGCCAGGCGGTGCTGGTCGCCGTTGGCGAACTGGCTCGCCAGCTGCACGGCGCCGGCCAGGTGCACGGCTGCTTCTATCCCAAGCATCTGTTCCTGCAGCGTCAGGGCGAAGGCCTGGCCGCGCGGCTGATCGATCTGGAAAAGACCCGGCCGCTGCTGTTCGGCCGGCGCGATCGCCTGCGCGATCTCGAACCCCTGCTGCGCCGCGCGCCGCAATGGAGCGAGCAGGACATCGCCCGCCTGCTGGCGAGTTATCTGGACCAGCCGCTGGACAGCGTCGCCGTGCGCGACTGGAGTCGGCGTCTGGCCGGGCGTCGCCGCCACAAGGAGCGCAAGGCATGACCCTGGAGCAACTGACCAAGGCCGGTCGTGCGCCGACCCTGCCGTTGCGCATCGAACTGCCCAGTGGCGAGTTGGAACTGCTGTCGCTGCTCAGGGTGCTGCCCGGTCAGCGCTATGTCGGCGAGGCCCGCTGGCAGGGCCGGCGGGTGCTGGCCAAGCTGCTGGTCGGCGAGCGCGCGAGTCGGCAATTCGCCCGCGAGCGCGAGGGGTGCCGCCTGCTGGCGGCCGCCGCGGCGCCGACCCCCACGCTGCTGGAGAGCGGCGAGGCGAGCGGGCAGGGCGCCTGGCTGCTGTTCGACTTCATCGAGGCGGCGCCCAGCGTCGAGCAGCTCTGGCAGCCGCTCGTCACCGAGCCGCCCCTGTCGCCGGCACAGGACGCGTTGCTCGGCGCGGCCCTCGCCACCCTGGCGCGGCTGCATGCCCAGGGGCTCTGGCAAGCCGATCTGCACCTGGACAACCTGCTGGTCAAGGACGGCGCCGCCCTGGTCATAGACGCGGCGGACATCCAGGCCGAGACCGTCGGCCAGCCGCTGTCCCAGGCGCGGGTGCAGGAGAATCTGGCGGTGTTCTTCGCCCAGTTGCCGGCCGCCCTGGATGCTCAGCTGGAAGAGCTGCTGATCCACTACCTGCTGGTCAATGCCGAACACGCCCTGCGCCTGGAAGCTCTGCTGGCGCGTATCGCCGAGATCCGCCGCTGGCGCCTGGCCGACTACCTGAAGAAGAGCGGCCGGGAATGCACCCTGTTCGCCGTCACCCGCAGCGCCTTTGGCCTGATCGCCGTGCGGCGCACCTGGCTGAGTCGCCTGGAAGGCCTGCTGGCCGATCCCGACGCCGCCCTGGCCGGCCTGCCGACCTTCAAGGACGGCGGCGCCGCCACCGTGGCCCGCGTGCAGTGGCAGGACCAGGACCTGGTGCTCAAGAGATACAACATCAAGGGCTTCGGCCATTGGCTGACGCGCTTCTGGCGACCGAGCCGAGCCTGGCACAGCTGGCGCGAGGGGCATCGGCTGCGATTCCTCGGCATTCCCACTCCCGAGCCGCTGGCCGTGCGCGAGCGCCGCTTTCTCGGCCTGCGCGGGCGCGCCTATCTGGTCACGCCCTTCGTCGACGGACCCAATCTGCTGGAGCGCTTCGCGCCCTATGTGCAGTCGGCGCCGCCTGCGGTCGAGCTGGAGGCCTTGCTGGCGCTGGTCGAGGCCCTGCGTCGCGAGCGCCTCGGCCATGGCGATTTCAAGGGCACCAACCTGATCTGGCATGAAGGTCGCTGGCTGGTGATCGACCTCGACGCCCTCCAGGCCCATGGCAGCGACCGTGCCTACGCCGCCGCCTATGCCCGCGACCGCGCCCGGCTGTTGCGCAACTGGCCGGCCGACAGCGCCCTGCATCGCCTGCTCGACGAGCGCCTGCCGCCAGCCTGAGCGCCGACCCGCCATCTGTACCGGGGCTGAATCGCCGTGCGCTAGGCCCCGCTCCGGCGTGCGGCCATTACCCGTGGCCTGCCTGAACGGCTATAATTCGCCGTTTTTGAGGCGAGGCGGGCCTGCAGCGGCCTCGCGAAACCCCGGCGAACTCCTCTGGCTTCGCCCTGTACAGAGGCTTTACCTGTGTCCCTGACCGTCCTTGGCCTGTCCGGCGCCCTCAGCCACGATCCCTCCGCCGCGCTCTATATCGACGGCAAGCTGATCGCCGCGGTGGAAGAAGAACGCTTCGTGCGCGACAAGCATGCCAAGAATCGCATGCCCTACGAGTCGGCCAAGTTCTGCCTGGAACAGGCCGGGATCAGCCCCGCCGATGTCGACGTGGTGGCCATTCCCTATGCGCCCATCAGTCTCTTCGGCGAAGCCCGCTGGCACTACGCCAAGCGCTATGCCTACGCCCCGGATCGCGCCCTGGACGCCATCCTGTTCGGCAATCGTCGCTACCACCGCTACCAGAAGCGCATCGAGTGGTGCCTGGTGCAGCTCGGCTTCGACCTGAAGAAGGTCAAGCTGGAAGCCGTCGAGCACCACCTGGCCCATGCCTCCAGTGCCTACCACTGCTCGGGTTTCAGCGAAAAGACCGCGATCCTTGGCATCGATGGCAAGGGCGAGTACGCCACCACCTTCTTCGGCTACGGCGAGAACGGCAAGATCCACAAGATCAAGGAGTTCTACGACCCGGACTCCCTGGGTGGCCTCTATGGCGCCCTCACCGAATTCCTCGGCTTCGAGATGCTCGACGGCGAATTCAAGGTCATGGGCATGGCGCCCTATGGCGATGCCAGCAAGTACGATTTCTCGCGCCTGGCGAAATTCGAGAACGGCGAGCTGATCATCAACACCGACTACGCCAACGTCATCGGCTTCCGCCGCTACAAGGAAAAGGGCAAGGGCTACTACTTCTCGCCCAAGCTGATCGAGTGGCTGGGACCCAAGCGTGAAGGCGACATCGCCGACGATCCCTACATCCACTATGCCGCCAGCATGCAGGCGCTGTTCGAACGCCTGGCGCTGGAGATGATGGACTACTACCTGGGCGACATCATCCGCCAGACCGGCAAGCTCGCCTTTGCCGGCGGCTGCGCGCTCAACGTCAAGCTCAACCAGAAGATCATCGCCCGTCCCGAGGTCAAGGAGCTGTTCGTCCAGCCCGCCTCGGGCGACGCCGGCACCGCCGTCGGCGCTGCCGCCTACGTCTCCCACGCCCGTGGCGTGCCGGTGGAGAAGATGGAGCACGTCTATCTCGGCCCCGGCTACAGCAACGAAGACGTCATCGCCGCCTGCGCCCGCCATCCCAACGCACCCAAGTGGGAGCGGATCGACAACATGCCCCAGCGCATCGCCGAGATCATGGTGGCCGGCAATCCGGTGGCCTGGTTCCAGGGTCGCCTGGAATTCGGTCCGCGCGCCCTGGGCGGTCGCTCCATCATCGGCTGCCCCAGCGTGCCGGGCGTGGCCGATCGCATCAACGCCCAGATCAAGTTCCGCGAGCGCTGGCGGCCCTTCTGCCCGTCCATGCTCGATACCGTGGCGCCGCAGATGCTCAAGGTCGACCATCCCTCGCCCTTCATGACCTTTACCTTCGAGGTCAACGAGGAATGGAAGAGCCGGGTGCCCGAGGTGGTCCACGAAGACGGCACCTCCCGCGCCCAGGTGCTGGAGCGCCGGCATAATCCGCGCTGGTACGACCTCATGGTCGAGCTGGAAAAGCTCACCGGCAACGGCGTCTCCCTCAATACCTCGCTCAACCGCCGCGGCGAACCCATGGTCTGCTCGCCCACCGATGCCCTGAACATGTTCTTCGGCTCGGACCTGCAGTACCTGATCATGGAAGACGTCCTGGTGATCAAGGAGGGGGCCGGCCTATGACGCGTTCCGCCGAACCGCGGGTGCTGCAGTTCTGTCATGGCTACGACGGTCCCTTCCTCGACTGCGCCCGCCAGACCGCCAGCCTCTTCGCGGGCAGCGGCTATCGCGTCACCACGGTCTTTCTCACCGGCACGGCCGATGCCGAGGTGGCCGCCGGCTGCGGTAGCGACGAGGTGCTGTTCCTCGAGTATTCCTCCAAGGACGTGCGGGGCCTCAAGCTCGGCGCCATCCAGGCGCTGCGCGAGATCGTCCGCTCGCGCGGTATCCGCTTCGTCATCGCCCATAGATTCAAGCCGATCTGGATCGCCTGCCTGGCCACCAATCTGCCGGTGATCGGCGTCCACCATGCCTTTGGCGACTACGACCGGCTCGGCCGGCGGCTGTTCGCCAAGCTGATGAGCAAGCGCCTGACCCTGCTGGGCGTCTCCGACGCGGTACGCGACGAGTTGCGCCAGCGCCTCAAGGACTGGCCGGCCGAGCGCATCGAGACCCTCTACAACCGTCTGGACGTCGAGGCGGTGGAACGCGAACTGCTGCCGGCCGACGAGGCCCGCGCCGGGCTCAAGCTGCCCCAGGACGCCTGGATCGTCGGCAACGTCGGTCGCCTGCATCCGGACAAGGACCAGGCCACCCTGCTGCGCGGCTTCGCCGCCGCCCTGCCGAATCTGCCGGCCAATGCCCTGCTGGCGCTCCTCGGCAAGGGCCGCCTGGAAGAAGACCTCAAGGACCTGGCCCGCGAACTGGCGATCGCCGACCGGGTGCTGTTCCTTGGTCAGGTAGACGGCGCCCGGCGCTATTTCAAGGCTTTCGACGTCTTCGCCCTGAGTTCCGACCACGAGCCCTTCGGCATGGTCCTGCTGGAGGCCATGGCCGCCGGCGTCCCGCTGATCGCCACTTCCTGCGGTGGCGCGCGGGAGATCGTCGAGGGGGTCGGCTTCCTCTTTCCCCTCGGCGACGCCGAAGCCCTCGGCCAGGGCCTGCAGCACCTCGGCCGCCTGGCGCCGAGCCAGAGACGCGCCTGCGTGCAGCACATGCGCGAGCGCCTGGCCGAACGCTTCTCCGACGAGGCCGTGCGCCGTGACTTCTGGCGCCTGCCGATGGTCGCCGCCTTCAAGGCCCCGGCGCCGTGAAAGTCCTGTTCCTGGTCCAGAAGGAGCAACGCATCCTGCTGGACCACTTCTATGCCAGCATCGCCGCCCACTGCGAGTGCGACCTGCGCTGGCTGAGTGACGAGGAACAGGCCGATCTGCGCGGCTATTTCCGCCGCGCGGTGCCCCAGCCCGAGCAATACGATCGCATCCTGCTTTTTCTCAGATTCAAGAAGCAGCTCAGGCAGGTCGCCTTCATCCGCAGCCTGCCCAATCTGGTGGAGCTGGAGCACGACGCCTACCAGAATTTCATCCCCTGCAAGTACACCGGCAAATTCAGCCGCTACTACCGGGCCATGCCCCACGTCAGGGTGCTGGTCTCCGGCGCCGGCGTGGCGCGGCGGCTGCAGGAGGAGGGGGTGGACGCCCACTTCGTGCCCAAGGGCTACGACGACAGCCGGCTGCGCGACCTGGGGCTCGAACGCGACATCGAACTGGGCTTCGTCGGCAGCCTCGGCAGCGTGGCCTACAGCGGGCGCAAGCAATTGCTGGAAGACCTGGCCAAGGTCGAGCCGCTGCTGATCACCAAGACCCGCTCGGGCGACGAATACCTGCATACCCTCAACCGCATCCGCTACTTCGTTGGCGCCGATGTCGGCATGGGCGAATACATGATCAAGAACTTCGAGGCCATGGCCTGCGGCTGCGTGCTCTTCACCTTCGATCAGGGTGAAGAGGAGAACCGCGCCCTGGGTTTTGCGGATGGCGTCAACGTGGTGCTCTATCGCTCGCTGGACGAGTTGCGCGAGAAACTCGCCCGGCTGCGCGGCGATCCGGCGCACGCCGCGACCATCGCCAGGGCTGGAGAGGCCCTGGCGCGTCACTCTTTCGCTTTCGGCCACTTGGGTGAGCGCATCGTTTCGGCTATAACCCCAGCGCTGCGACCGGCAGTCGCTCCGGGGTTCCTGCACCGCCTGCTCGGCAGGCTGGGACGCTGATGCGCTGCCCGAGGTCCGGCTTTCGACTCAACTGGCAGAAAGGGTAGAACGTGCAGTTTTCCGCCGACAGCGACATCTCCGTGGTCGTCACCAGTTGCGGGCGCTTCGACCTGCTGCGGCAGACGCTGGCGACCTTCGACGAATTCAACACCGCGCCCATCCGCCGCGTCTTCATCACCGAAGATTCCGGTGACGAGGCGGTACGCGACTGCATCCCCGCCCATTGGCGCGAACACACCGAGTTCATCGTCAACAATCCCAAGCTTGGCCAGATGCGCAGTGTCGACGCCGCCTATGCCCGGGTCGAGACCAGCTGGATCTTCCACTGCGAGGATGACTGGGCCTTCTATCGCCCCGGCTTCATCGAGGATTCCCAGGCGCTGCTGGAGGCCGATCCCCAGGCGCTGCAGGTCTGGCTGCGCAGCCATGCCCATGACCTGGCGATCCACAGCCCCTACGTCTATCTCAAGTCGCGGCAGGTGCATGCCGGTATCACCTTTTACGAAGTCGGCTCGCACAAGCCCGAATGGCAGGGCTTTTCCTTCAATCCCGGTCTGCGCCGGCGCGCCGACTACCTGCTGCACGCCCCCTATGGCGACCTGAGCGGCGAGAAGGAACTGTCCCGGCGCTATGCCGACGCCCAGCGCCACGCGCTGATCCTGGAAAACGATGCCGTGCTGCATACCGGCTTCGGCCAGCACGTGGTCAGCGACAAGGACCGCAACGACAAGCAGAAGCGCCGGCGGATGGAACGCATCAAACTGGCACTGGCCTTCCTGGTCGGCGCACTCCTGGGAGCCCTGTTGTGGTGACACCCTTGCTCGATCGCCTGCAGCAGAGTCGTTATTTCACCCTGGCGGTGCTGATGTTCATGGCCGCCTACCTGTGCATCCCCACGGCCAAGTGGATCAACAGCTACTTCTATGCGGCGATCGCCCTGCCGGCGCTGATCCTCTTCGTGCTGCGGCCGCGGCTGATCGACTGGCGCTCGCCGCTGCTGCTGCTCTGGCTGGTGTTTCTCGCCTGGTTCATCGTGCCGGGGGCACGGGCCGAAGAGGGGCAGTTCTTCAAGCACATCCTCTATGTGCTGCTGTTCGTGCTGACCGTGGCCTGCCTGGTGGATGGCGACTTCTTTCGTCGCCCCGGCCTCGTACGCCTGGCCTTCTGGGTGGTCTGCGCCTATGCCGTGGGCTCCAGCCTGGTGTTCTGGCTGACCGGCCACTATGCCGTCGGTCAGCGGGTCATCCACCTGCCGGGACGCATCTCCAATCCCATCTATGTGAGCATCTGGATGGTCTGCCTGGGCGGCCTGGCCGCGCCCACCTGGATCCGCGAGCGTCGCTGGATCGAGTTGCTGGCGGCGGTGGTGGTCAGCATCGTCGGCATCTCCTTCGCCCTGCAGACCCGTACCGGCCTGGTGGGCATCGGCTTCCTGGCCGCCCTCGGCGTGCTCTTCGCCTTTCCGCGCTTTCCGCTGCGCACCCTGGCGCTGGTCGTGCTGGTCAGTGCCCTGATCGCCGGAGTGGTGCAGGTGGTGCATACCGAAGCCTGGTTCGTCGCCTTCTGGGGCCGGGCGGATTCCGGACGCATCGAGCTGTTCCACTTCATGATCAAGGACTGGGAGTCCTGCGGCTGGTGGCTGGGCTGCGGCCTGGGTTACCAGAGTCACGACCTGCTGCATGGCACCGAGGCCATCCAGCACCCGCACAACATCTTCGTCTCCTTCGGCATCTACACCGGCCTGGTGTCGCTGCTGATCTTCGGCGTGCTGATGCTGGCCAGCCTGGGCGCGGCTCTGCGCCAGCGCGATCCCTGGGGACTCTATCTGGCCGTGGCCCTGCTGATGCTCAATTTCGACGGCGCCAAGCTGATCGGCAATCCGGACGAGTTGTGGCCGCTGGTGCTGTTGCCCGCGGCGATGATCGTCGGCGCCGAGGTGCAGCGCCGGCGCAAGCTGGCGCTGGGACAGGCGGTGCCGGTCCAGTCCTGATCTAGTCCTGCAGCTGCCGGTCGAGTTCGCGCCAGTCCAGGGGCTGGCGGCAGGCTTCGGCATAGGCCCTGAGGAAGGGTTCGCGACCGGGTTCGAACAGCCAGTCGCGGTCTTCGCCGTAGCGCAGCAGGTGATGGAAGTTGCGCACCCGCAGGCGCAGCGGCAGACGCCGCGCATGACAGCGCAGATCGGCGATGTCGATCAGGCCCAGTTCGCCTTCTGGCGTCAGCACCACGTTGCCCAGGTGCAGCGAGCGGAAGTAGACGCCACTGTCGTGCAATTCGGCTATGAAGCGACCCAGGGCGGGGCGCAGCGCCGCGGCCTCGTCCGAGGTGCGCAGCTGGCGCAGGGTGGCGCCCGGCAGCGGGCTGTAGTGCACCAGATCGCGCTGCAGCGAGGCGGCGCGATAGACCTCCAGCACCTGCGGACAGGGAATGCCGCGCTCGGCCAGTTGGCGGGCGTTGTCGGCAAAGCGCTGGGCATAGGGAAACAGCGCCGCCGAGGTCAGCAGCCGCTTGCGGCGAAAGAGCTTGAGATAGCTGCCATCGGTGAGGCGCAGGACCTTGTCGCCATGGTGATCGGCTTCCACTACCTGGGCGGCGTCGCGCAGTTCGAGATAGCGCGAATGTTCGAGAGGCTTCATGCAGGACCCGTCAACGTCAGGGCGTGCATGTTACCCGAAGGTGGCAGGCTGTGAAGTGACCCCTGCGACCTATCCGGCCGCTTGTTGCTAGAATCAGATTTTTGCCGGCAGCTTTACATGCGCCCCACACGCCAACTCCTGTATTTCGTCTACGGCGGTGCCCAGGCCTATCGGCAGGAGCTGAAGTTCAGCCTGCTCAGCGCCCTGCACTGGCGGCAGGGCCAGGACATCGCCCTCCGTATCCTGACCGATCGGCCGCAGGACTATCGCGGCTGGCCGGCGGAAGTAGTGGCCATCGAGGCCGCGACGCTCAGGGAGTGGCAGGGGCAGCACGGCTATCTGCACCGCAGCAAGGCCTGCGCCATCGCCTGGGCCTTGCCGCGGGCCGACAGGACCCTGTTCCTGGACAGCGACACCGTGGTCCAGGCGCCGCTGGCGTCGTTGTTCGACGGCATCGACAGCGGACGCGGGCTGCTGGACATCGAGGAGTGGTCCTGGCGCAAGGCCCGTACCCGCCCGGAATTCGCCCGCTTCGCGGCGGCCCTGGCCGCGCGTGGCCAGGAGCCGGCGGAAGAGACCCGGCTCTACAACAGCGGCGTCTGTGGTCTGGCGCGGGTCCATCTGCCGCGGGTCGAGCAGGCCATCGCCCTGATCGACGACTGGCATGGCCACGACGAGGAGGTCCATACCCTGGAGCAGATCGCCCTGTCGTTCAGCCTGGCGGATCTGGCCATCGGCGAGGCGCGCGGCCCCGTGCGCCACTACTACGCGGAAAAGCGCTTTCTGCACTTCATGCTGGCGCACTTCTTCGAGCGCTATGGCGAGGACTTTTCGCCGGCGCTGCAGCAGCACTGGCAGGAGGTGCCACTGACCAAGCCGCTGCCAGATGTCTGGACCCGGTTGCGGGTGAAGTGGCAGCTGGCCGGCCTGGACAAGCAGCGGGCGAGCCTGGGGCGCAAGCTGCTCTATGGCTGCCTGGCGCCCCAGGACAGCTATGCCCGTGCCTGTCGCCACGTCTGGTGGGAGCGGGCGCTGAGCGAGCGTCTCGGCGGCGGCGATCGCCAGGCCTTCGCCGAAGGCATCTGGCCCAACGACCTGCCGCGTCCGCACCTGGCCGACGAAGCCGGCGCGGCCCTCGACTATCTGCGCAAGCGGGTGCGCGGCTAGGCCGCGATCCCCAGGGAAGTCCATGCGAACGCTCTTTCTCGTCGTCCTCTATGGCTTGCGTCCCGCGGAGTCGGCCACCCTCGACAGCCTGCTGGCCCAGCCCCCGGCCAGCCTGCCGGCCGACAGCGCCCTGCTGGTCTGGAACAACGGCCCCCGGACGCTGGAGGACGCGGAGCGCCAGGCGCTGCTGGCAGCCCCGGGTTGGACGACGGTCCTGATCGAGGAAGACCTCGGCAATCCGCCCCTGAGTCGGGTCTACAACCAGGCACTGCGGCTGGGCGCCGAGCGCCTGGTGATCTTCGACCAGGACACCGTGGTGGACGGGCGCTTTCTGCAGGCGCTTGGCCAGGACGCCGAGTTGCTGGTACCCCTGGTGCTGGGGGCGGGCGCCATCCGCTATCCCCACCAGTACAAGGCGGTGGTGACCGCGGAAGGGCCCCTGGATCCCCAGGCCACCGTGACCATCAGTTCGGGCCTGTGCCTGACGCAGGGCCTGGCCGCGCGTATTGCGGCCCGCCACGGCGATGTCTTCGACGAGCGCTTCGCCCTCTATGGCGTCGATGTCTCCTTTTTCCTGCGGGTGCAGGCGCTGGCGCGGGACGAGCCGGTGGCGCTGCGCTGCGCGGGCATCCTCGACCATTCGCTGTCCGAACTGGAAGCGGAAACCCCGGCCCAGCGGCGCTTTCGCGACATCGAGAAATTCTATGTCGCCCTGCTGCTGCGCCTGCACTACAAGGGCGCCTCGCGCGGCAAGGTGCTGCGCTACCTGGGGCGGCAGTTGCTGGGCAATCGGCCGTATCTGTACGGCGTTCTGCCGCAGATGCTGCGGACCATCCTCAGGGGGCGCCATCCCCGGGCATAGCGCCCGGCAGCGGACGGATCACCGCCTCGTGGCGACTGTAGTAGAGGCTGTCGGCGGGGATGTCGCGCATCACCAGGGCGCCGGCGCCAACCACCACGTTGTCGCCGATGGTCAGGTGGTCGCCGACGATGCAGACGTGGGCGCCAAGGCTGACATTGTCGCCAATGAAGATGCCGACCAGTTGCGCCGGATCGTCGCTCTTGATGCCGATGGTGGTGTGCTGGCGGATCATCACGTTGCGGCCGATCACCGCCAGATTCGACACGCAGATACCCATGCGATGGGGCAGGCGCAGCCCGGGGCCGATACGGGCGCCCAGCAGGATCTCGATATTGTGCCGACGGATCAGCCGGCGATTGATCCGCTCCGCCAGCTTGCGGTAGTTGAGCAGGCCGCGCGGGCGGCAGTACAGGAATTGCGCCAGGCGATACCAGAACAGGAAGCTCGGACTCTCTCCCGCGGTGACGCGCCGGAGCAGACGCTTGAGTCGCAAGGGCTTGCCGGGTGCGCCCAGCACCTCCAGGCGCCAGTAATCCTTGAGTTCGGCGAAGGTGGCGATCAGCGGCGGCATCATAGGTGTTCCGGGGCGGGGGAGGGCAAGCCTGGGCTCTGTACGAAAAGAGTCTGCGCTCGGTGATGCTTCGTTGAAAAAGACATGCGGAATGCTCATTTACTGCTCGTAGACTCCGCTTCCTCGGCCTTTTTCGCCTCGCCTGACCTTCGCTCGACGACTTTTCGTGCAGAGCCTAGCGGAAAATCCCGCCGCTGGGTCGGCGGCGGGTGCGTGTTAACATGGCGCTTTTGCGTCACGACGAGACCATGAGCCAAGACTCCCCTGCGCAGACCTCCAGTCTGAAGATCTATTTCCGCCTGCTCGGCTACGTGCGGCCCTACATCGGCATGTTCGCCCTGAGTATCGTCGGCTTTCTGATCTTCGCCTCCACCCAGCCGATGCTGGCGGGCATCCTCAAGTACTTCGTCGATGGCCTGAACAACCCCAACGCCTCCATGTTCCCGGGCTGGCCCATCGTCGGTGGCCTGCACCTGGTGCAGGCGGTGCCGCTGATGATCATCCTGATCGCCGCCTGGCAGGGGGTCGGTTCCTTTCTCGGCAACTACTTCCTGGCGCGGGTCTCCCTCGGCCTGGTGCACGACCTGCGGGTGGCGCTGTTCAACCACATGCTGCGCCTGCCCAATCGCTACTTCGATGCCAACAACTCGGGTCACCTGATCTCGCGCATCACCTTCAACGTCACCATGGTGACCGGCGCCGCCACCGAGGCGATCAAGGTGGTGATCCGCGAAGGCATGACCGTGGTCTTCCTGTTCGCCTCGCTGCTGTGGATGAACTGGAAGCTGACCCTGGTGATGGTGGCCATTCTGCCGCTGATCGCCCTGATGGTGACCAGCGCCAGTCGCAAGTTCCGCAAGCAGAGCAGCAAGATCCAGTCGGCCATGGGCGACGTCACCCACATCACCTCCGAGGCCATCCAGGGCTATCGGGTGGTGCGCAGCTTCGGCGGCGAGAACTACGAGCAACGGCGCTTCCTCGACTCCAGTCTGGCCAACACCGACAAGCAGCTGACCATGACCAAGACCGGCGCGGTCTATACGCCCATGCTGCAGCTGGTCATCTATTCCGCCATGGCGGTGCTGATGTTCCTGGTGCTCTGGCTGCGCGGCGAAGCCTCCGCCGGTGACCTGGTGGCCTACATCACCATGGCCGGCCTGCTGCCCAAGCCGATCCGCCAGCTCTCCGAGGTCAGCTCCACCATCCAGCGCGGCGTGGCCGGTGCGGAAAGCATCTTCGAGCAGCTCGACGAGCCCGCCGAACGCGACGACGGCCGTGAAGAACGCGAGCGCGTCCAGGGTCGGCTGGAGGTACGCAATCTGACCTTCCGCTACCCGGGTACCGACAAGCCGGTGCTGGAGGGCATCGACTTCGTCGCCGAGCCCGGCCAGATGGTGGCCCTGGTGGGTCGTTCCGGCAGCGGCAAGTCGACCCTGGCCAACCTCATTCCCCGTTTCTACCAGCACGAGCAGGGCGAGATCCTCCTCGACGGCCTGGAGATCCAGGACTATCGGCTGACCAACCTGCGCCGGCACATCGCCCTGGTGACCCAGCACGTCACCCTGTTCAACGACAGCGTCACCAACAACATTGCCTATGGCGATCTGGCCGGGGCGCCGATGGAGCAGGTCAGGGCGGCGGCCGAGGCGGCCTATGCCGACGAATTCATCCAGCGCCTGCCGCAGCAGTACGACACCCAGGTCGGCGAGAACGGCGTGCTGCTCTCCGGCGGCCAGCGCCAGCGCCTGGCCATCGCCCGGGCGCTGCTAAAAAACGCGCCGCTGCTGATCCTCGACGAAGCCACCTCGGCGCTGGACACCGAATCCGAACGCCACATCCAGGCGGCGCTGGATCGCGTCATGCAGGGCCGGACCACCCTGGTGATCGCCCACCGCCTCTCCACCATCGAGAAGGCCGACCTGATCCTGGTGATGGACCATGGCCGCATCGTCGAGCGTGGCAGCCATGGCGAGCTGCTGTCGCTGAACGGCTACTATGCGCGCCTGCACGCCAAGCAATTCGAGGACGTCGCTCCCGCGACGCCCGCGTCCCATGCTGAATAGGTTCCGTTTCTGGCGTGAACGCGGCTGGACGACCATTTCCGCCGCCGACTACGCCGCCGCCTGGCAGCGCCATGGCGGCAGCGTCGCCAGCCACCCGGAGGTCATCGCCCGACTGGCCGAGCTGGCCGGGATTCCGGTGCGCTACCTGGGCTGGCCCGGCGCGGATGGCCTGCAGGCCGCGGTGCCCTGCTGGGGGCGCGAGCTGGCGCTGTCGCGTACGGTGCTGAAGAAGCGCCGCCAGCGTGCCCTGTTCGACCTGGGCAACGCCGAGATCATCCTGCCCGCCGCTCCGGGTAGCGCGGCGCCCCTGCGGCAGCGCGCCCGCTATCTGTCGCCCCTGTGCGACGAGCGTTTCGCCGGTCTGCGCCGGCAGAGCGAAGAACTGGCCATGCTCCGCGAGCCCGAAGCCTGGTCGAAGAAATTCCGCTACAACCAGCGTCGCGAGCAGCGCCTGTTCGAAGACGCCGGTGGGCGCGTGGTCCCCATGGCCGAGCTGGACAGCACCGAGCAGGCACGGATCTATGCCGAGCTGTTCGAGGCGCGCTGGGGCTTCGAGGTGCCGGGCAAGGCCCGGCTGGCCGAGGTGTTCGGCCTGCTGCGGGAATTCATGACCGGCTCGCTGCTCATGCTCGGCGAACGTCCGGTGGCGATCCAGGTGCTCTATCGGGTGGAGGCGCCCGAATGGATCAGCGTCGAATACGTCAACGGCGGTGTCGATCCGGCTGCCAGCGACCTGAGTCCCGGCAGCGTCCTCACCTATCTGAACACCCAGGCCGCCTGGCAGGATGCCCGCGCCCTCGGCAAGGCGTTGCGCTATTCCTTCGGCCGCGCCGATCGCGACTACAAGGACCGCTGGTGCCACCGCGTCACCGTCTTCGAGAGCTGAGATGACCGCCCGCAAACAAACCCTGCTCAAGCGTCACCGCCGTCACAAGCGGCTGGTCCTGGTGGTCATCGCCGTCGTGCTGCTCGGTTGCCTGGCGCTCGGGCCCTGGTGGAGCGCGCCGCTGCTGGCGCTGCTGGTCTGGCTCGGCCACGAGGCCTGGTTCGCCGACCATCTCTTCTATTCGCCGCGCGACAACTACAGCTACCAGTTCCCCGCCGACACCCTGGTGCTGGGCCTGCATCTGGAGCACGGTCGACTGGCCGCGGTGGAATTGCCGCCGGGCGAGCTGACGCTGTTCCTGGAAGGTCGGCTGCGGGCCGGCTGGCTTGGTCGCCTGCTGGATCCCCGGGTGCACCTGCGCGCCGGTGACGAAGGCGATCGCCAGGACTTCGAGCGCGGCGTGGCCGGGCGGCGCTATGTCAATCTCAGTGGCTACGCCGAAGCCCTGCGGCGTGGCGAGTTGCACCTCTGGACGCGCTTCTGCCGGTTGCAGGGCGAGTTGCGTCTGCACGTCTTCGCCCAGCCGGATTTCCGCAGCAAGAGCGTCATGGTCATCGCGCCCCACGCCGACGACGCCGAACTGGCGGCGTTCGGCCTCTACAGCCAGGCGCGGGAAGCCAGCATCGTCACCCTGACCCAGGGCGAGATCGAGGCCGGGCACTATCAGCGCCTGGGCCTCGATCGCCAGGCCGCGGCCCGGCTCAAGGGGCGGCTGCGCACCTGGGACAGCCTGGTCACGCCGCTGTGGGGTGGGGTACCGCCGGAGCGCTGCGTGCAGCTGGGTTACTACTGCCTGCAATTGCCGGCCATGCGCCAGGCGCCGGAAGACACCTTCGGCTCCCGCGAGTCCGGCGACAGCGATGTGCATAGCGCCCGGCGCCACAATCCCCTGCAACTGCCCGGCGATGTCGACGGCGCCCCCACCTGGCGCAATCTGGTGGCCGATCTGGTGGCCCTGCTGGAGCACTTCCGTCCCGAGGTGGTGGTGCTGCCGCATCCGCAGATCGATCCCCATGCCGATCACGTGGCCAGTACCCAGGCCCTGCGCGAAGCCCTGACGTTGAGCCAGTGGCAGCCCGAACTCGAACTGCTCTACGCCAACCACCTGCACGACAACGACCGCTGGCCCATGGGCCCGGCCGAAGGCGGCATCGCCCTGCCGCCGGCCATCGAGACGCCCGCGCCCCTGGTGCCCTGGAGTCCGCTGCTGACCCCCGAGCGACGGCTGGACAAGGCCATGGCCCTGGGTATGCAGCACGACCTGCTGGTGCCGCTGCCGGCGAAGAAACGCCTGCGTCGGGCCATCCAGTGGCTGCTGGCCGGACGCCGCTGGCCGCGCACCGGCGAAGACGAGTTCTTTCGCAAGGCCGTACGCCGTCACGAGCTGTTCTGGATAAGCGGCCGCGACGAGCTCTGAACCCGGCGTCTCCCGCCGGCAGGCGCTTTCGGGGCGCCTTGGCCCCTATGCTATGATCGCCGCCATTTTCGCGCTTTGGAGCCTGTCCCTATGAAGCTGACCATGCCTCGCTTCGATCTCGCGCCGGTCCTGGTGGTCGGCGACGTGATGCTCGACCGCTACTGGCACGGCACCACCTCGCGGATTTCCCCCGAGGCGCCGGTACCCGTGGTGCGCGTCGACCAGCACGAGGATCGTCCCGGTGGCGCGGCCAACGTCGCCCTCAACATCGCCGCCCTGGGCGCGCCGGCCTATCTGGTCGGCGTCACCGGCCAGGACGAAGCCGCCGATGCCCTCACCGACAGCCTGAGAGCGGCCCATGTGCAGGTGCGCTTCCAGCGCATCGCCCAGCAGCCGACCATCGTCAAGTTGCGCATCATGAGTCGCCATCAGCAACTGATCCGGGTCGACTTCGAAGAGCCCTTCGACACCGATGCCCAGGCGCTGGCCTCGGACACCGCCGCCATGCTGGCCGGGGTCAAGGTGCTGGTGCTGTCCGACTACGGCAAGGGCGCCCTGAAGAATCACCAGGCCCTCATCCAGCTGGCGCGGGCGCGCAACATCCCGGTGCTGGCCGACCCCAAGGGCAAGGACTTTTCCATCTATCGCGGCGCCAGCCTGATCACGCCGAATCTCTCCGAATTCGAAGCCATCGTCGGCGTCTGCGCCGACGACGCCGAGCTGGTCGCCAAGGGCAGCGAACTGATGGCGCGCCTGGATCTGGGGGCGCTGCTGGTGACCCGCGGCGAGCACGGCATGACCCTGCTGCGTCCCGCTCAGCCGGCCGTGCATCTGCCCGCGCGTGCGCGCGAAGTGTTCGATGTCACCGGCGCGGGCGACACCGTGATTTCCACCCTGGCCGCTGCCCTGGCCGCCGGTGAAGACCTGCCCCAGGCCGTGGGGCTGGCCAATCTGGCTGCCGGCATCGTCGTCGGCAAGCTGGGTACCGCCGCCATCAGCGCCCCCGAGCTGCGGCGCGCGGTGCAGCGTTCGGAAGGCTCCGAGCGCGGCGTCCTGAGCCTGGAACAGCTGCAGCTGGCCATCGAGGACGCCCGCGCCCATGGCGAGAAGATCGTCTTCACCAACGGCTGCTTCGACATCCTCCACGCCGGTCACGTGACCTATCTGGAACAGGCGCGGGCCCAGGGCGATCGCCTGATCGTGGCGGTCAATGACGACGCCTCCGTGACCCGCCTCAAGGGCCCGGGCCGACCGGTCAACAGTGTCGACCGGCGCATGGCGGTGCTGGCCGGCCTCGGCGCGGTGGACTGGGTCATCCCCTTCAGCGAGAACACCCCGGAGCGCCTGCTGGAGCAGGTGCGTCCGGATGTGCTGGTCAAGGGGGGGGACTACAAGAGCGTCGAAGAGGTGGTCGGCGCCCAGATCGTGCAGGCCTATGGTGGCGAGGTACGCATCCTCGGCCTGGTGGAAAACAGCTCCACCACCGCCATCGTCGAGCGGATCCGCAACCGTACCTGAGCGCGGACTCCCGGGTTAAGCTGGGCGCAGAACCGCTACGGAGCTGCGCCATGCCCTCGACGCCCCTGCTGATCCTTGGTACTGCCGTTTCTGCCGACCCGAACACCGCCCCGCACGCTGGCCAACCGCTCGGTCATCCGCTCAAGCTGGCCAATCGGCACGGTCTGATCGCTGGCGCCACCGGCACCGGCAAGACCGTGACCCTGCAGCGCCTCGCCGAAGCCTTCAGCGACGCTGGCGTCACCGTCTTCGCCGCCGACATCAAGGGCGATCTCTGCGGCCTCGGCGCGGCCGGCGCGCCTCAGGGCAAGCTGGCCGAACGTATCACCGCCCAGGGTCTGCCGCACCAGCCCCAGGCCTATCCGGTCACCCTCTGGGACGTCGACGGCAAACGCGGTCATCCGCTGCGTACCACCCTGAGCGAGATGGGCCCGCTGCTGCTGGGCAATCTGCTGGAGCTGACCGACAGCCAGCAGGCCGCCTTGCACGCCGCCTTCAAGGTGGCCGATCGCGAAGGCCTGCTGCTGCTCGATCTCAAGGACCTCAAGGCCGTCCTCAATCACCTGCGCGAACAGCCCGAGGCCCTGGGCGAAGACCGCGCGCTGTTCGCCGGCGCCTCGGCCCAGGCGCTGCTGCGCCGGCTGGCGACCCTGGAACAGCAGGGCGCCGAGGCCTTCTTCGGCGAGCCGGCGCTGCAACTGGAAGACGTGCTGCGCCCGGAGGCCGACGGCCGCGGACGCATCCATCTGCTCGACGCCAGTCGCCTGGTGCACGAGGCGCCCAAGGTCTATGCCACCTTCCTGATCTGGCTGCTGGCCGAGCTGTTCGAGCAACTGCCCGAGCGCGGCGATGCCGATAAGCCGGTGCTGGCGCTGTTCTTCGACGAGGCCCATCTGCTGTTCGGCGACACCCCCAAGGCCCTGCGCGATCGCCTGGAGCAGGTGGTGCGACTGATCCGCTCCAAGGGCGTTGGCGTCTATTTCGTCACCCAGTCGCCCAGCGACCTGCCGGACGCCATCCTCGCCCAGCTGGGATTGCGCATCCAGCACGGCTTGCGCGCCTTCACCGCCCGGGAGCAGAAGGCCCTGCGCGCGGTGGCCGACGGCTTCCGGCCCAATCCGGCGTTCGACAGCCTGCAGGTGCTGACCGAGCTGGGCATCGGTGAGGCCCTGGTGGGCAGCCTGGAAGACAAGGGCACGCCGGCGATGGTCCAGCGCGTGGCCATCGCCCCGCCGCAATCCCGGGTCGGCCCGCTGAGCGAAGCCGAGCGCCAGGCGCTGATCCGCCAGTCGCCCCAGGCGGGTCGCTATGACCGGGCCGTGGATCGCGAATCGGCCTGCGAGATCCTGCGCGAGCGTCAGGCCGAGCGGGTACCGACGGAGGCGCCGGCAGCGGCACGGACCAAGGCCGGGCAGGGCGGTGCCCTTAGCGATCTGGTGGGCGAACTCGCGGGAAATGCACTCAGGAGCGCGGCACGCCAGGCGGCCAATCAGCTCGGACGGCAGCTGGTTCGGGGGTTGCTTGGCTCCCTGCTGGGTGGCAAGCGCCGCTAGCCGGACCGCAGGCAAAAAAAGACCCCGCCTGGGCGGGGTCCTTGAGCTTCACGCAGTCATTACATGCGCGGGGCGACGGGGTTGGCGTCGTTGGAGATGGTCACTTCCACGCGACGGTTCAGGGCGCGGTCGGAGGCGTTGCTGTTGCTGGCCACCGGGAAGGCCTTGCCATAGCCACGGGTCTGGATGCGACTCGGCTCGACGCCGGCGCTGACCAGGGCGGTCTGGATGGCCTGGGCGCGACGCTCGGACAGCTGCTGGTTATAGGAGTCACTGCCGACGCTGTCGGTGTAACCCTCGACGATCACCTTGCGCTCGGGATTCTGCTTCAGGTAATCGGCCAGCTTCTGGGCATTGGCGTAGCCCTGGGGCTTGAGTTCGGCCTTGTTGAAGTCGAACAGCACATTGCCGAAGGTCACCACGGTGCCGCGCTCGGTCTGCTTGGCCTGCAGGGCGTCCTGCAGCTGCTTGAGCTGGGCGGTACGGGCGTCCAGGCGGGCCTGGGTGCGCTCGGCGTCGACATTCTGCATCTGGGCTTCGGTCATGCGCAGCTTGATGGTCTGCATGGCCGTCTGGATGCGCTGGTTGGTCAGGTAGGCCAGCTGGTCGACGGTCTTCTCGTTTTCACCGTCCTTGTAGGCCTTCTCGGCCTTCTGCAGCCAGGCACCGGCGTCCTTGGTTTCCAGGGCGGCCAGCTGGGCGGCCTGGGGCTGGGATTCCAGCGCCGAGTAGTCGGACTTGGCCTGTTCCAGATTCGGGTTGGGCGGCGTGGAGCAGGCGGCCAGGGCCAGGCTGAGCAGCGACATGGCAGGGATCAGAATGTGTTTACGCATGATGGTCGTCCTTTGAATTCGTGAAGGGAGGAAAGGGGCGGTCGCTTACTGCTGGACCTTCTTCTGCAGGTTCTGCTGGAGCTGCAGGTTGATCTGACCTTCCTCACGGATCTGCTGGATGCTGTTCTGGGCATCCTGCAGCGCCGCCGCGGCCTTGGCGGCCTGGGTCTTGCGGGTCGCCAGGCGGGCATCCCACTCGGCCTGCTCGGCCAGTTGCTTGGCTTCGTCGTACTTCTCGTTGGAGAGGGCGGTCTGGGCCTGGGTCCACTTGTCCTGAGCCGACTTGGTCTCGATGGGGGCGAACTGGTTGCCGCCGCCGCTCACGGCCTCGTTGACGGCGGACTGGGTCACGGCCATCTGGGCGGTCGGCGGATTGCCGGCGCAACCGGCCAGCAACAGCGAGCTGCCCAGGGCAAGGGCTGCAAGTTTCAGGGTGCAGGCTTTGGAAAGGGACTTTTGGGCAGTGGCACTCTTCATGGATTCAAGCTCCGTTGTTGATCCGAAAAGCGCGCCGCCGGCACGGGCAGGGCGGGCGCCTGGTCAGTTGAAAGCCGCACGTGGAAGCAAGTCCGATCCGTCCCCAAGGGGCCGTGACGGGTACTGGTAACCAGCCCTCGTCCAGCGCTGCGGTCTGACTCTGTGACCGCTCATCCGGCAAAAATGTTCACTGGCTATCGAATTTCGCCATGCGCGGAGGCCCTTGGCAGAGCGGTAGCGGCGTAGGTAAAGCTGCAGGTTGGCGGCTAGCCGGCCGTTTCGGACTGCAGGCGATGCAGGTGCTTGCGCGCCAGTTCCAGGAAGCGCGGCGTGGTGCCGGCATCGGCATAGAGGGGGTCGCCGAGTTCATCGGTGGCCACCACTTCCTCGCCCTGCACGTAGGGGAAACTGGCTTCCAGTTCTTCGAAGGCGGCCGCCAGCAACTCGCCGAGCAGGGCTTCGGGCGTGCGCTGGGGATAGAGTTCGCAGAGCGCCTCGAGACGGGCCGCGGTCTCGACTTCCAGGTCGAGGCGGTAGCTGCGGGTGGTGCCGGAGGTGGTGGCCTGCTGCTCCCATTGGTGAGCAAGTTCGCGAATCTTCATGAGCATCTCCCGTGGCTTAGGCAAAGGTCGGATATTCAGGTTGAGCGAGGCTGGGCACCCTGCAACAGCCGGGGCTTGCAACCGTGACAGCAGGGTGCTGTCCTCTGCGCTAGACCGCAGCGGTTGCCGTGAGGTCCGAACCGGTACTTTCGAGGAGCACGAGATGGTGGAAATCGACGTTCGCCTGCGCGAGCAGGTGCGGTTGCTGGGCGATCTGCTGGGGCAGACCATCGCCGACCAGCATGGCGCGGCCTTTCTCGACAAGATCGAGCGGATCCGCAAGGGTGCCAAGGCCGCCCGTGGCGGCTCCGCGGAGGGTGCCCGCCAACTGGGCGACACCCTGGATACCCTGGCCGAAGACGAGCTGCTGCCAGTGGCGCGGGCCTTCAGCCATTTTCTCAACCTGGCCAACATCGCCGAGGAATATCATCGGGTCAGACGGCGCACCGAGGACGAGCCGCCACCCTTCGAGCAGCAGGTGCTGCCGGAATTGCTGGAGCGTCTGGGCGCGGCCGGGCACTCCGGCCAGGCGCTGGCCGAGCGGGTCGCGGCGCTGGACATCGATCTGGTGCTGACCGCTCACCCCACCGAGGTCTCCCGGCGCACCCTGATCCAGAAATACGACGAGATCAGTGCGCAACTGGCGGCCCTCGATCATCGCGACCTCACCGCTGCCGAGGTGGCCGCCATCGAGGCACGGCTGCGCCGGCTGATCGCCGAGGCCTGGCACACCGAAGAGATCCGCCGCCAGCGCCCGACGCCGGTGGACGAAGCCAAGTGGGGCTTCGCGGTGATCGAGAATTCGCTCTGGCAGGCGATACCCAGTCTGCTGCGCAAGCTGGATGCCGGCCTGCTGGAACGCACCGGCCAGCGGCTGCCGCTGACGGCGGCGCCGGTGCGCTTCTCGTCCTGGATGGGGGGCGACCGCGACGGCAATCCCAATGTCACCGCCGCCATTACCCGCGAGGTGCTCCTGCTGGCGCGCTGGATGGCCGCCGATCTCTATCTGCGCGATGTCGATCGGCTCGCCGCCGAGCTGTCCATGCAGGCGGCGAGTCCGGCCCTGCGCGAGCAGGCCGGCGATCACCCGGAGCCCTATCGCAAGGTGCTCAAGGTGCTGCGCGAGCGGCTGCAGATCACCCGCAGCTGGGCGGCCCATGCCATCACCGATCCCCATGCCGGCGCCCGCCATGTCCTCAGCGACAACGCCGAGCTGATCGCGCCGCTGCAGCTGTGCTACGACTCCCTGCAGCGCTGCGGCCTGGGGGTCATCGCCGACGGTTCCCTGCTCGATACCCTGCGGCGGGCCCGCACCTTCGGTCTCTATCTGGTCCGCCTGGACATCCGCCAGGACGCCGCGCGCCATGCCGCGGCCATGGCCGATATCTGCCGCTACCTCGACCTGGGCGACTATGCCGCCTGGAGCGAGGCGCAGCGCCTGGAATTCCTCCGCGGCGAGCTCGGCAGCCGGCGCCCCCTGCTGCCGCTGGACGCCGAGCTGGAGGCCGATACCCGGGAGGTGCTCGCCACCTGCCGCGTCATCGCCGCTTCGCCGCCTGACGCCCTGGGTTCCTATGTCATCTCCATGGCCGGCGCCGCATCCGACGTGCTGGCCGTGCAGCTGCTGCTGCGCGAGTGCGGGGTACGGCAGCCGATGCGCGTGGTGCCGCTGTTCGAGACCCTCGACGATCTGGATCACGCCGGCACGGCCATCGCCAGCCTGCTCGATCTGCCCGACTATCGCGAGCGTCTGGCCGGTCCCCAGGAGGTCATGATCGGCTATTCCGACTCGGCCAAGGACGCCGGCACCCTGGCGGCCGCCTGGGCTCAGTACCGTGCCCAGGAAGCCCTGGTGGACATCTGCGCCAGTCGTGGCGTCGAACTGCTGCTGTTCCATGGCCGTGGCGGCACCGTGGGGCGTGGCGGTGGCCCGGCTCACGCGGCCATTCTCTCGCAACCGCCGGGCTCGGTGGCCGGGCGCTTCCGCACCACCGAACAGGGCGAGATGATCCGCTTCAAGTTCGGTCAGCCAGCCATCGCCGAGCAGAATCTGGCGCTGTACCTGGGCGCCGTGCTGGAGGCCACCCTGTTGCCGCCACCGGCACCCGAGCCGGCCTGGCGCGAGCAGATGGATCGCCTGGCCCGCGACAGCCTGCAGGCCTATCGCGGGGTGGTGCGCGAGGATCCGCATTTCGTCAGCTATTTCCGGCAGGCCACGCCCGAGCAGGAGCTGGGCCGCTTGCCCCTGGGCAGTCGCCCGGCCAAGCGCCGCGAAGGCGGCGTGGAAAGCCTCAGGGCCATCCCCTGGATCTTTGCCTGGACCCAGACCCGGCTGATGCTGCCGGCCTGGCTCGGCTGGGAAAGGGCGCTGGAAGAAGCCGAGCGCCGTGGCGAATCGCCGCTTTTGCGCGAGATGCGCGAGCGCTGGCCGTTCTTCCAGACGCGCATCGACATGCTCGAAATGGTGCTGGCCAAGGCCGAGGCCGAACTGGCGCGGCTTTATGACCAACGCCTGGTGGAAGCCGATCTGCAGGTGCTCGGCAGCCAGTTGCGCGAGCGGCTGCGCCAGGCCGGGGTGGCGGTCCTGCGCCTGACCGGGCAGGACGAATTGCTCGAGCACCATCCGGAAACCCTGGTGTTCATTGCCGTGCGCAACACCTATCTCGATCCGCTGCATCTCTTGCAGATCGAGTTGCTGGCCCGCGCGCGGGCGGCAGGCGAAAGCCAGCCGGCCGCACTCGATCAGGCCCTGCTGGTGAGCGTGGCCGGGATCGCCGCCGGACTGCGCAATACCGGTTGAACAGACTGTCGCTTTTGCCGGGGTCCGGCGTCGTCTGGACGGCCCCGGCACCTGCGACGCTTGGTAACTTGTGCGGCCAGGGGGCGCTGTGTATGGTTGGTCCCTTTGGCCGTCTCGTGTCGTCGACAACAATCATCGCGACAGCGCCCCGCGCGGGCTGCCAGTCCGAGACCATTCTAAGGAGCAACAGATGCGCGTAATCCTGCTGGGAGCGCCCGGTGCCGGCAAAGGTACTCAGGCCCGGTTCATCACTGAGAAATTCGGCATTCCGCAGGTTTCCACCGGCGACATGCTGCGTGCCGCGGTCAAGGCCGGCACGCCCCTGGGCCTGCAGGTCAAGGACATCATGGACAACGGTGGCCTGGTCTCCGACGAGATCATCATCGCCCTGATCAGCGAACGCATCCTCGACGCCGATTGCGCCAAGGGTTTCCTGTTCGACGGCTTCCCGCGCACCATTCCCCAGGCCGAGGCCCTCGAAGCCGCAGGCGTCAAGATCGACCACGTGCTGGAAATCGCCGTCGACGACGAGGAAATCGTCCAGCGCCTTTCCGGTCGCCGCGTGCACCCGGGTTCGGGCCGCGTCTATCACGTCGAGCACAATCCGCCGAAGGTCGCCGACACCGACGATCTGACCGGCGAGCCGCTGGTACAGCGCGAAGACGACCGCGAAGCCACCATTCGCAAGCGTCTGGACCTCTATCATTCCCAGACCAAGCCGCTGGTGGACTTCTACCAGAAGCTGGGCGCCGCCCAGGGCACGCCGAAGTGCAGCCGCATCGAGGGCGTGGGTTCGGTGGATGCCATCACCGCTAAGGTGCTGCAGGCCCTGAACTAAACGCCGGTAACGGCCGCCTGTGCCTGCAGGCGGTCCGGTCAAGGCGCCGTCCTGGCGTCATGACCGATGGGCGGGTCCCCGCGCGTCCCGTCTTCCTCTAGAATGCGCAGCCTTTTTCCTCGTCGCGGATTCGCCCCATGTCCATCCTGCTCGCCCTCGATACCGCCACCGAAGCCTGTTCGGTCGCCTTGCATCTGGGCGACGAGATCATCCATCGCTACGAGATCGCGCCACGTCTGCATGCCCAGCGGGTCCTGCCCATGGTGCAGGAGCTGTTGGCCGAGACCGGTCTGAGTCTGACGCAGGTGGACGCCATCGCCTTCGGTCGCGGTCCGGGCGCCTTCACCGGCGTGCGCATCGCCATCGGCGTGGTGCAGGGCCTGGCCTTCGGTCTGGAGCGACCGGTGTTGCCGGTGTCGAATCTGGCGATCATCGCCCAGCGCGCCTGGCGCGAGCGTGGCGTGACCCAGGTGGCCGCGGCCATTGATGCGCGCATGGACGAGGTCTACTGGGGCTGCTATCACCTCGCCGACGACGCCATGGTGCTGGCAGGAACGGAAGCCGTGCTGGCCCCCGAAGCCGTCGTCCTGCCGGCTGCCGCCACCGGCGACTGGTTCGGTGCCGGCACCGGCTGGGGTTACGGCGATCGCATGGCTGTGCCCCTGATCGAGCGGGATGCCAGCCTGTTGCCCCATGCGCAGGATCTGGCGGTGCTGGCGGCCTCGGCCTGGCAGCGCGGCGAAGCCGTGTCGGCCGAATCCGAAGCGGCGCAACCCGTCTATCTGCGTGATCGGGTCGCCACTCCCAAGCAGTCGGTCTGACGTCAGGAAACCCGACGTAATAGTCTGACGTCCAAGCTGTATATGCCGCTCGTCCGCCGGTCGCGACGGGCGTCTGGCCGTTGATTGTCATAGCTTTCGACCCTACTTAGAGTAGTGCCATCCGTTCGGGACCTGCCATGCGCATTGACAGCGGCTATTCCTCCTCTGCTTATCCCCTGAATCGTTCCTCGCGCGCGGTCACGCCCGTACGCGAGGTGGCGAAGGACGAGGACGCCCGTCAGAACGCCATCGCCCGCGAGGCCACGGGTAATTCCCGGTACGACGTCGCGCCCGTCCGCCGCGTCGAGGCGACCGCGGCAACCGATACCGGCAACGGCGGTGGCAATGGCCTGGTGCTCAGCGAGCGGGAAGGGCGCTTCGCCAGTCAGCTCACCGCGCGTGCGCAACAGGCGCTGGCCAGCTACGGCAGCACCGCCGCCCTCGGTGCCGAGGCGGACGGCTCCTCCAGCGTCGTGGGCCTCGATCTCTACGCCTGATGCTGCCGTACTTTCTCGGCTGCCCTTCCTGGAACGACAACGCCTGGCGTGAAAGCCTCTACCACGGCCTGCGCCCGGGAGATTTCCTGCCGCGCTACGCCCAGGTGTTCAATGCCGTGGAAGGCAATACCACCTTCTATGCCTGGCCCGCGGCGGACACCATCCGCCGCTGGGCCGAGCTGATGCCTGCCGACTTTCGCTTCTGCGCCAAGTTTCCCCGCGACATCAGCCATGCCGAGGATCTGCGCGTGCAACTCGCCAGCGCACGCACCTTTCTCGACTTGCTGGCGCCCCTTGGCGAGCGCGCCAGTCCGTTGTGGCTGCAGTTGCCCGCCGGCTTCGGGCCCGATCGGCTCAAGGAACTGCAGGTCTTTCTCTCGGCCATGGCGCCGCGTTGCGCCCTGGCCGTGGAGGTCCGGCACCTGGCCTTTTTCGACAAGGGCGAGTCCGAGCGGGCCTTGAACCGCCTGCTCATGGACCTGGGCGTGGAGCGCGTCGGCCTGGATTCGGCTGCCCTGTTCAGCGCCGATCCGAGCGAGCCGGCCGTGCGCCTGGCCCAGGCCAAGAAGCCGCGGGTACCGGCGCGTGCCCTGGCATTCAGCGAGCATCCCCAGGTGCGCTTCATCGGCCGCCTGGAGCTCGCTGCCAACGACTATTACCTGGCCAAGTGGGTCACCCGGGTAGCCGACTGGATCGAGGCGGGCAAGGTGCCCTATGTCTTCCTGCATACCCCGGACAACCGCCAGGCGCCCGAGCTGGCCCTGAGATTCCACGCCCAGCTGCGCGAGCGCCTGTCCGGCTTGCCCGCATTGCCCGAGTTGAGCACCGCTGATACCGAACAACTCGGCCTGCTCTAGTCCGCGCCGTCCACCGCGATACGTTTGGCGACGTTTTCGCCGGCATTCCCGTGGTCCGCTCCGGTCAGATGAAGTCTCTCGCTTGACGATCCTCTTCGGCGCGCCGCATGAAAGCCAGACACCTGCTCGGTCTCGTCATCCTGCTCTATGGCGGTCTGCACACCGCCTTCGACCAGGGCTGGCTGCGCATTCCGCCTGCCTACAACCCCTGGGCGCCGCTGGACATCCAGGCACCCACCACTGCCGTCACCCGACTCAAGCTCTGGCGCCTGCAGGCCGATGCCGACTATTGCGCGGCGTCCCTGGCCACCTCGGCGCTCAACTATCGCGAATTACGTGGCAATGCCGGTTCGGCCGACTGCCCGCTGGAGCGGACGGTGCGCATCCAGCGCGGCGAAGGGGTGAGACTCAGCGGCAGCTTCCTCGCCAGCTGTCCCCTGGCCGTCAGCTTCGCGCTGTTCGAGCGGCAGGGCCTGCAGCCGGCGGCCGAAGCCGTCTATGGCCAGCGGGTGGCCGAGGTGGAGCACTACGGCAGCTTTGCCTGCCGCAACATCTATGGCCGCGCCAGCGGCCGGCGCAGTCAGCACGCCACGGCCAACGCCCTGGACATCGCCGGACTGCGCCTGGCCGATGGCCGCCGCATCAGCGTGGCACGGGACTGGAAGGGCGATCCCCAGGCCCAACGCTTCTTGCGGCTGGTACGCGATGGGGCTTGCCGGTCCTTCAATACCACCCTGGGACCGGACTACAACGCGGCGCACCGCGATCATTTCCATGTCGACATGGGTGGCTTTCGCGTCTGCCGGTAGAATGGCCGGTCCTTTCGCCAGCGAGTCGCCCATGTCCACCGCCCGCCCCGCGCTTATCGTCGAAGCCCTGGAACCCGCCTTCACCGAGGCCGCCGCTGCCTGGGCCGCGCGCCTTGACCTGCCCCTGGGCACCGCCACGACCGAGGAATTCGCCCTGCAGGTCGGTATTCAGGGCCTGCAACTGGTGCAGCGCGGCCCGGAGGCACCGGGTCCGGTACGGGTGGACTTCGTCGAGGGCGCGGCGGCGCACAGGCGCAAGTTCGGCGGTGGCGCCGGCCAGATGATCGCCAAGGCCATCGGAGTCGGACCCGGCGTGCGCCCGCGCGTGCTCGACGCCACCGCGGGTCTGGGCCGCGACGCCTTCGTGCTGGCGACCCTGGGCTGCACGGTGACGCTGGTCGAGCGCCAGCCGCTGATCGCCGCCCTGCTCGAAGACGGCCTTGCCCGCGCCGCGCGGGATCATGAAGCGGCCGGCATCGCCGCCCTGATGACCCTGGTGCAGGCCGACTCCACCGCCTACCTGCAGGGCGGGGAGGGCGAGGCGCCCGAAGTGATCTATCTGGATCCCATGTTCCCCCATCGCGACAAGAGCGCTCTGGTGAAGAAGGAAATGCGCCTGTTCCGCCCGCTGGTGGGCGATGACCTGGACGCCCCGGCGTTGCTCGCCGCGGCCCTGGCCCGCGCCAGCCACCGGGTGGTGGTCAAGCGCCCGCGCAAGGCGCCGGCCATCGAGGGGGTGAAACCGGGCTATGTGCTGGAGGGCAAGTCCAGCCGCTATGACATCTATCCGAAGAAGAGCTTCAAGTCCTCCTAGAGCAGCTAACAACCCTACTGCGCGTCCGCCAGACGGGCGCGTGCAGTGCTCGGAATCCTCATGTATCCCCCATACACTCGTACGCGAGCCCGATGCGGTTCCTGCGCGCCGCGCGCACCCGCCTGACAGCCGCTCGCTACGTTTTTTTAGCCGCCCTGAACGAAAACGCCCGCGGGCGGAAGGACTCCGGCCGCGGGCGCTGGTGTCACCGACTTCAGACGGTCGCGGGCTTGGGCGCGCGACGCTTGCGCCAGACCCGGTAGAAGGGCAGGGCCACCATCAGGATGCAGACGATCCAGATGACCTGGCTGATGCCGCTCTGCCAGAGAATGCCCACTTCGCCGTTGGAGATCGACAGTGCGCGTCTCAGGCTGGTCTCCATCAGCTCGCCGAGGATGAAGCCCAGCAGCAGCGGCGAGAGGGGGAAGTCCAGCTTGCGCATGATGTAGCCGAAGATGCCCACGCAGACCATCAGCACCAGATCGAAGGTGGTGGCGTGCACCGCGTAGACGCCAATGCCGGTGATGATGGCGATGGCCGGGGCCAGCGACCAGTTCGGTACATCGAGGATCTTGGTGAACATCTTCACCATAGGCACGTTGAGGATGAGCAGCATCACGTTGGCGATGAACAGCGAAGCGATCAGGCCCCACACCAGATTCGGCTCGTTCTGGAACAGCAGCGGGCCGGGGGTGATGTTGTACAGGGTCAGGGCGCCGATCATCACCGCGGTGGTGCCCGAGCCGGGGATGCCCAGGGTCAGCATGGGAATCATGTTGCCGCACACCGCCGCGCCGATGGCGGTTTCCGGCGCGGCCAGGCCACGCAGGTCACCTTTGCCGAACTTGCCATCGGCACCCGCCAGACGCTTCTCGGTGGTGTAGGCCAGGGCGCTGGCCAGGGTCGCGCCAGCACCTGGCAGGACGCCGATGATGAAGCCGCTCACCGAACTGCGCATGTTGACCATGAATACGCTGCGGGCTTCGCGCACGTTGAACAGCATGCGCCCGGTGGCCTTGACCGCGACCTGGCCATGATGGGTCTGCTCCAGCAGCAGGAGCAGTTCGCTCACCGAGAACAGCCCCAGCACCAGGATCACGAAGTCGATGCCGTCGGCCAGATGCACGTTGTCGAAGGTGAAGCGATAGACGCCGCTGTTGGCATCGATGCCCACGGAGGCGATGGCCAGGCCGAAGAGCGCGGCGACCAGGGTCTTGACCGGCTTCTCGGCGGCCATGCCGGAGAGGCTGAGGATGGCCAGGGCCATCAGCGCGAAGTATTCCGCCGGACCGAAGGCGATCGCCCACTTGGCCAGCAGCGGCGAGAACAGCACCATGCCGCAGGTGGCGATGAAGGCGCCGATGAAGGAGCTCCAGGCCGACAGCGACAGGGCCACGCCCGCCATCCCTTGCCGTGCCAGCGGATAGCCGTCCAGACAGGTCATCATGGTCGCGGCTTCGCCGGGGATGTTCAGCAGGATCGAAGAGATCCGGCCGCCGTATTCGCAGCCCAGATAGACCGCCGCCAGCAGGATCAGCGACGTCTCCGGCGGCAGGCCCAGGGCGAAGGCCACCGGGATCAGCAGGGCGATGCCGTTGATCGGCCCGAGACCCGGCAGCAGACCCACCACGGTGCCGATCAGGGTGCCGATCAGCGCCACGATCAGGTTGGTCGGCGTCATGGCGACGCCAAAGCCCTGCATCAGAAAATTCAAGGTTTCCATGTCAGCCTTCCAGGAATTCCAGCACGCCAAGGGGTAGGGGGACTTCCATCACCCGGTCGAACAGCACATAGAGACTTACCGAGAGCAGCAGGCTGACCAGGGCACAGGGCATCAGGCGACCGCCATAGAGCAGGCCGCACAGGGTGGCGGTAAGGAAGGCGCTCAAGGGGAAGCCCAGCGGCTGGAAGGTCAGGGCGTAGCCCAGCAGGATGACGCAGCAGGCCACCACCTTGCGCAGCGACGAGGCGTCCAGCGGCTTCTGATCTTCGCCATCGCCGATTGGCGTGGGGCGAATGATCAGATAGGCGAGGCCCAGGCTCATCAGCCCGAACATCAGCATCGGATAGGCCCGCGGACCGACCGGCTCGTAGGAGAAGGGCGCCTGGTAATCCCGGGCGATGAACAGCATGACGAGTCCGGCCACCAGCCAGACCGCCATGAAGGCGCGTTGGAAGATCATGTCGACATCCTCGAAGGCGCCCGGAGGGGCGCCAGGGGCGGGGGCTCTGTTACTGGATCAGGCCGAATTCCTTGGCCATGCCGCGATAGCGCGCGACTTCCTTTTGCACATAGGCGTCCAGTTCGGAACCGGTCATGGCGAAGGGGAAGAGCTCGCGCTGATCACGCAGCTTGGCGAAGTCGTCGGACGCCAGCAGCTTGTCGAAGCTGGCTTTCCACCAGTTGTACTGCTCGTCGGTGACCTTCGGGCCGACATAGAAGCCGCGAACCACCGGCCAGACGATGTCGTAGCCCTGCTCACGTGCGGTGGGGATGTCCTTCATCGCCGGTTCGTCGAAACGCTGCTCGGCGAAGACCGCCAGGAGGCGCATGTTGCCGGCCTCGACATGGGGCATGGAGTCGGAGATGTCGGTGCTGCCGACCTGGATGTGGCCGCCCAGCAGCGCGGTGGCGATCTCGCCGCCACCTTCCAGGGCCACGTAGCGCAGGTCCTTGGGATTGATGCCGGCGGCCTTGGCGATCAGCGCCGTCTGCATCCAGTCCTGGCTGCCCACGGTGCCGCCGGAACCTATGACCACCTTGCTCGGATCCTTCTTCAGCGCCTCGACCAGATCACCCAGGGTCTTGTAGGGCGAATCGGCCTTGACCGCGATGGCACCGTAGCTGGCACCCACCGCCGCCAGCCAGCGCACGGCCTTCTCGTCGAAGCGACCGAACTTGCCCTGGGCCAGGTTCAGCAGCGAACCGCTGGAGAAGGCGACGATGGTGTCGCCATCCGCCGGACGCTGAGCCACCACGGTGTTGTAGGCCACCGCGCCGACGCCGCCGGGCATGTAGGTTACGCGCATGGGCCTGTCCAGCAGCTTGGCTTCCACCAGGCCGCTCTGGGCCAGCTTGCAGGTCAGGTCGAAGCCACCGCCCGGGGAAGCCGGAGCGATGCATTCGGGACGCTTGGGTTCGGCCATGGCCTGGGCGGACAGCAGCACGGAGGCGGCCAGGGTCAGGGTGAGGGTGCGCAAGGTAGTGCTCATCGACGTCTTCCTTTTGTTGTTATTTCAGAAGCTGACAGGCGGACACGGCTCAGGCTCGCCAGGGCGGCGATCGTTCGGAGAGGTAGCACGGGAGCACGTGGAGCTGCGCGAGGGCGAGCATGGATGTCGTTCCGCTTGTTATTGTTGTTGGCCAACCAGGGGTGGCGCTTGGGCAAGCATCATGCGGTTCTGGGACCGCTACCTTTCACTCTAGACCGCCAAGCTTTCAACAGCCTTTCAGTCGTGAAAGGCAACGAATGTGCGTGGCGGGCAACGGGTCAAGGGGCCACTATCCGGTAAACTCGGGCCTTTTAGGCAGGAGCTGTCAGCGTGCGCATCCTACTGGTCGAAGATCATCCGCCTCTGGCCGAAAGTGTCGCCCAGGCGCTCAAAAGTGCCGGGCTCAACGTCGATCTGCTCAACGATGGCGTGGCCGCCGACCTGGCCCTACAAAGCGAAAGCTATGCCCTGGCCATTCTCGACGTCGGCCTGCCGCGCATGGACGGCTTCGAGGTGCTGGCGCGCCTGCGCGAGCGCGGCGATCGCCTGCCGGTGCTGATGCTCACCGCCCGGGGCGAGGTCAAGGACCGGGTGCAGGGCCTCAATCTTGGCGCCGACGACTACCTGGCCAAGCCCTTCGAACTCACCGAGCTGGAAGCCCGGGTCAAGGCCCTGCTGCGCCGCAGCGTGCTGGGCGGCGATCGCCAGCAGCGCTGCGGTCCGCTGATCTACGACCTCAATACCTCGCGCTTCACCCTGGGCGAGGAGGCGCTGTCGCTCACCTCCCGCGAGCACGCCGTGCTGGCTGCGCTGATCGCCCGTCCCGGACGGGTCATGAGCAAGGAGCAACTCGCCGCCCAGGTCTTCGGCCTGGACGAAGAGGCCAGTCCCGAGGCCATCGAGATCTATGTCCACCGCCTGCGCAAGAAGCTGGAAGCCGGCGCGGTACGCATCGTCACCTTCCGCGGCCTGGGCTATCTGCTGGAAGAACAGCATGGCTGAAGTGGCGAAGGCGGCGGGCAGCCTGCGTGGCCGCCTGCTGCTGCGAATGGTCATCCTGCTTGCGGTGATCCTGGCGATCAGCAGTCTGGCGGCCTATCTCAATGGCCGGCGCCTGGCCGACGTGGCCTATGACCGGACGCTGCTGGCTTCGGCCCGGACCATCGCCGCAGGCCTGTCGGCGTCCAACGGCACCCTGCGCGCCGATGTGCCCTACATCGCCCTGGACAATTTCGCCTACGACAACGTGGGGCGCATCTTCTACCAGGTGCTGGATACCCGTGGCCGGCTGATCTCCGGCTACGAAGAGATCCCGCCCCCGCCGCCGGGCGCCCCCCTGACCCGCGACTATCCGGCCCTGGCGCGCTTCTACAACAGCACCTATCGCGGCAAGGACGTGCGGGTGGTCAGCCTGGCCCAGCCGGTCAGCCAGCCGGATCTCACCGGCATGGCCGAGATCCGCGTCGCTGAGACCGCCGAAGCTCGCGAGGAGGTGGCCCGCAGTCTGCTCACCGACACCCTGATCCGCCTCGGGCTGATGGGGCTGGGTGCCATCCTGCTGGTGTGGATGGCGGTCGGCGCCGCCCTGCGACCGCTGGAGCGCCTGCGCCAGGCCGTGGAAGAGCGTGGGGTGGACGACCTGCGCCCGCTGCCCGAGGTGCGGGCGCCCCAGGAACTGCTGCCCTTGGTGCATGCCCTGGAGGGCTTCACCCTGCGCCTGCGCCGGCTGTTCGAGCGCCAGGCCGACTTCATCGCCAACGCCGCCCACGAATTGCGCACCCCGCTGGCGGCGATCAAGGCGCGAGTCGAACTGGGCCTGCGTGAACGCGAGCCCCAGGCCTGGTACGCCACCCTGGAAGAGACCCGCGCGAGCACCGATCGCCTGGCGCGCCTGGCCAACCAGCTGCTGTCGCTGGCACGCATCGAGAGCGGCGCCCAGGCCATCGCCGAGGGTGGCGCCGAACGGCTGGAGCTCAGCGAACTGGCCAGGGAGCTGGCCATGGCGCTGGCGCCGCTGACCCATGCCAAGGGCGTCGCCCTGGCCTTCGAGCCCTTCGCCAAGGCGCCGGTGATCGGTGAGCCGACGCTGCTCAACGAGCTGCTCTGCAACCTGGTAGAAAACGCCCTGGCCCACAGCCAGCCAGGTGGCAACATCGTGGTGCGGGTGCTGGCGCCGGCGGTGCTGGAAGTCGAGGATGACGGTCCCGGCATTCCGGCCAATGCGCGGGTCAAGGTGTTCGAGCGCTTTCAGCGCCTGGATCCGCAGTCCGGGGGCGCCGGTCTGGGGTTGGCCATCGTCGGGGAGATCTGCGCCGCCCACCGCGCGCGTATCCAGTTGCTGGACGGCGCGCTTGGCGGGCTACGGGTGCGGGTCGAATTTCCCGCCGAGGACGTCTAGGTCAGCCGAGCAGGGTGCGCGACTGTTCCACCGCGTCCCAGAAGGCTGGATCCTTGGCTGGGTCGGGCTGATTGTTCAGCCCCAGGCGGATGGCGGCAGGCAGCGTCTGGATCGAACCTTCCTGACCCTGGCGCTGGGCATGCAACTGAGTGGCGATCTGCACGATGTCGGCGTAGTCGGCCGTCGCGGGCTGACGCTCCAGCGCCAGGTACTCGCGCGGCACGCAGGCGATGTCCGCGGGAAAATCCCAGACCTTGAGGATGCGTTCGCCAATCTGCGAATGAATGCGTGCCGTCACCTGGTCGAGGGTGATGGCGTTGGCCAGCAGGTCTTCCTGCTCTTCGGCATAGGTCAGGATCGGCAGCACGCCGATCTGGTGCACCAGGCCGGCGAGCAGGGCGCGGTCGGCCATCAGGCGCGTGTACTTCTTGCACAGCGCATGGCTGATGGCGGCGATCTCGGTGCCCTGGCTCCAGACCTCGCGCATCTTGCGATCCACGGCGTCGCTGGTGGCCTGGAACATCTGCTGCATGGCCAGGCCCGTGGCCAGGTTCGCCGTGTAGTTGATGCCCAGGCGCCCGACCGCCATCTGCAGGTCGGTGATCTCCTTGCTGGTGCGCAGCAGCGGGCTGTTGACCACCTTGATCAGGCGCGCGGTCAGGGCGGCGTCCATGGCGATCACCCGGCTCAGCTCGGCGACACCCACGTTGGGGTCTTCGGCCGCTTCTCTGACCTTCAGCGCCACCTCGGGAAGGGTGGGCAGCACCACGCGATCCGTGTCTATCGCGTGCAGAAGATCCTGGACAACTTTTTCGGCAAGAGGAGTCATGACGTACCTGTGTGAGGAGCGGAAAAGGCGATCCCAACCTTCAGCGCTTTATTTCACGATCGCTATCGAGTGAGTAGGGCAAATCGAGTAAACGGCAGTTTGGCCCGCCCGAGCTGCCCACCGAGACGCGTCCATCCTCGGCGGCATCGCCCTGCAGCACCGCCAGGAATTCGCAGCCCTCGGCGCTAGACGCGGCGAGCACCACCTCGCCCACGCTGCTGCCATGCACCGGCGAGAACAGCTCGGTACCCACGGCGGGGGGCTGGTCGCTGCCGGCGAGCCGATAGAGGCGCCGCTTGAGCTTGCCCAGGTACTGCATACGCGCGACGATCTCCTGGCCGGTGTAGCAGCCCTTGCGAAAGCTCACGCCATCCAGCGCCTGCAGATTGATCATCTGCGGGACGAACAGCTCGCGGGTCGCGCCGAACACCTGGCCCACGCCGGCCCGCACCTGGGCCAGCAGCCACTCATCGAGCGCGACCTCCGGCAAGGCTGGCGCCGCTGCGTCCACGGCGCGCCAGGTCTCGACCCGGCCATCCTCCAGCCGCAGGGCGAAGCCGCCATCGAGCGGTGCCACGGCATTGGCCTGGTCACCCAGCACGACGTCGGGATAGGCGCTGGCGAAGCCGGCGGCAGAGAGCCCCAGGCGTTGCCAGTGGCTGCTTTCATCGGTCAGCGTCGACTTGGAGAAGACCGCATACTTCTTCAGATCGGTCAGCAAGGGCTCGACCAGCTCCGCGGCCATCGCCAGCAGATAGCCGTCGGCCTGCTTGACGATGCGGAAGCTGGACACCAGGCGCCCCTTGGGCGTGCAGCGACCCCCCAGGCCGGCCTGGTCGTCAGCGAGATAGTTGAGGTTGCAGGTCACCTGCCCCTGGAGAAACTTGGTCGCATCGACCCCGCGGAGGGCCAGGACGCCTTCGTGGGTCAAGCGGCAGAAATACGGCGAGTCGGCCATTGCGGCAGCAGCTCCGTGTCGAGTGAAGCCGCTCATCATAGGCGTGCCCGGGGTGAATGTCAGGCGCACTGCGCGGCGGGGCGCTTCGGGCTTATACTGCGCCGATTGTCGCAGGAGTCCCCATGAGTACCGAAGCTACCGAACTCAACAGATTGTACTGGCACAGCCGTCGCGGCATGCTGGAACTGGATGTATTGCTGGTGCCCTTCGTCAAGGAGGTCTATTCCTCCCTGGGCGCGGAAGACCAGGCGCGCTATCGCAAGCTGCTCGAGTGCGAGGATCAGGACATGTTCCACTGGTTCATGCAGCGTGGCGAACCGGAAGACGCCGATCTGCAGCTCATCGTGCGCATGATCCTGGACCGTGTCCAGCCGGCTTGAGCCCCTCGAATGCCGCTGGAGCGCCTCTGCCGGCCTCCTGCGGCTGCACGCCTTGGCCGCCTTCGGCGCGGGGATCTGCCCCTGGCTGGCGGCCATTCCCTGGACGCTCAAGCCCCTGCTGACGCTGCTGGTGCTCTGGTCTTGGCAGCGCGTGCGCCAGCGCCAGCTCCAGCAGCGCTACCCGGGCGTGCCACGGCGGCTGCGGCATGGCGCCGAGGGTTGGCAGCTCTGGTCGCCAGCGACCGGTTGGCAGGCCATCCAGGTGCGCCCTGACAGCCTGGCCCTGGCGCGGTTGGTGGTGCTGCGTTATCGGGTGCCGGACGAAAGACGCACCCGCAGTCTCTGCATCGCGCGCGACAGCCTCACCGCGGACGCCCATCGCCGCCTGAGAGTCAGGCTTCGCTTCGCGCCGCGTCGGTTCGCGGCACCAGAATAGTGTCCCGGGCCGTGCTGGCGAGCTGCGGATAGTCCAGGGTGAAGTGCAGGCCGCGACTCTCCTGACGGGCGAGGGCGCTCTCGATGATCAACTCCGCGACCTGCGCCAGGTTGCGCAACTCGATCAGATCGCGACTCACTCTATAGTTGCTGTAGAACTCGTCGATCTCGTCCATCAGCAGCCGAATCCGATGGCGGGCGCGCACCAGTCGCTTGGAGGTGCGCACGATGCCGACGTAGTCCCACATGAAGCGCCGCAGCTCGTCCCAGTTGTGCGCGATCACCACGTCCTCGTCCGAGTCCGTCACCTGGCTGGCATCCCAGTCGGGCAGGTCACACGGCATGGCGATCTCGGCTTCTTGCGCCTGAATGTCCAGTGCCGCCGAGCGCGCATAGACGAAGCACTCCAGCAATGAATTGCTGGCCATGCGATTGGCGCCATGCAGACCGGTACAGCTGGTTTCGCCGATGGCGTAGAGACCGGCCAGATCCGAGCGCCCGTGCTCATCGACGCGCACCCCGCCACAGGTGTAGTGCGCGGCCGGTACCACGGGGATCGGATCGCGGGTAATGTCGATGCCCAGTTCCAGGCAGCGGCGATAGACCGTCGGGAAGTGCTCCTGCACGAAGTCCGCCGGCTTGTGGCTGATGTCGAGAAAGACGCAGTCGATGCCCAGGCGCTTCATCTCGTGATCGATGGCCCGCGCCACCACGTCGCGCGGTGCCAGGTCGGCGCGGGGGTCGAAGCGCGGCATGAAACGCTCGCCATCGGGCAGGCGCAATACGGCCCCCTCGCCACGCAGGGCTTCGGTGATCAGGAAGCTCCGCGCATGGGGGTGATAGAGGCAGGTAGGATGGAACTGGTTGAATTCCAGATTGGCTACCGAGCAGCCGGCGCGCCAGGCCATGGCGATGCCGTCACCGCTGGCGCTGTCCTGGTTGGTGCTATAGAGGTAGGCCTTGCTGGCGCCACCAGTGGCCAGCACCGTGAAACGCGCGTGCAGGGTATCCACCTGGTCGCTGGTGCGGTCGAGCACATAGGCGCCCAGGCAGTGCGTACCCGGCCGGCCGAGTTTTTCCGTGGTGATCAGATCCACCGCCACGCGCTGGCTGAGCAGCTGGATATTGGGACGGCCTTCCGCGGTCCGCAGCAGGGTGTCGAAGATCGCCATGCCGGTGGCATCGGCGGCGTGAATGATGCGTCTGTGGCTGTGGCCGCCTTCCCGGGTCAGGTGAAAGCCCAGGCCACCCTTGGCGCCGTCCTGCTCGCGGGTGAAGGGTACGCCCTGGTCGATCAGCCACTGCATGGCCTCGCGGCTGTGCTCGACGGTGAAGCGCACAGCGGCTTCGTCACACAGCCCGGCGCCCGCGACTAGGGTATCCTGCACGTGCGCCTCGACGGTATCGCCCTCGTCCAGCACGGCGGCGACACCCCCCTGCGCCCAGTAGGTCGAGCCATGCGCCAACTCGCCCTTGCTCAGCACCGCGATCGACAGCGTCGCGGGCAGATTGAGCGCAAGCGTCAGGCCTGCGGCGCCACTGCCGATTACCAGGACATCGAATTCCAGATGACGCGCCATGACGTTTCCTTCTCACCGAGACGGCGAGTATAGGAACACGGCGACTGACGGCATAGCCATCGATGGCAAGGGGGCAGGGAACTCGCGGGCGTCAAACGGGGTCTATGTACAGATAATCGCTCATCCGTGCGGCCGGAGTGCCTGGACGAGAATGGGCCATCTGCCAAAGCTAAATCAGTGATACCCAGGAGCGATTAGCAGCCATTTCAGTGCTCGCTCATCAACTGCTGTGGAGGGGAGAAACTTCGTGCAACAGCCCAGTCTAGCAGCGCGCGTCGATAGTGAAGGCAAGGACGATACCGAGCTGCAAGCCAAGGATAGCAAGCAAGTCCTGCCCACTCAGGAGCAGGATCAACAACTGGTCGAGCGCGTACAGCGCGGCGACAAGCGTGCCTTTGACCTGCTGGTGCTCAAGTATCAGCACAAGATTCTCGGTCTGATCGTGCGTTTCGTCCACGATACCCAGGAAGCCCAGGACGTCGCTCAGGAGGCTTTTATCAAAGCCTATCGTGCCCTCGGGAACTTCCGTGGCGATAGTGCTTTCTACACCTGGCTCTATCGCATCGCCATCAACACGGCAAAGAACCATCTGGTTGCCCGGGGTCGTCGTCCACCGGATAGCGACGTCAGTGCCGAAGATGCGGAATTTTATGAAGGCGACCATGCTCTAAAGGATATCGAGTCCCCGGAGCGGTCCCTTTTGCGGGATGAGATCGAGGCCACCGTGCATCGGACCATCCAGCAACTCCCGGAAGATCTGCGCACCGCGCTGACTCTTCGCGAGTTCGAAGGCCTCAGCTACGAGGACATTGCCAATGTTATGCAATGTCCGGTGGGAACGGTCCGGTCCCGGATTTTCCGGGCTCGGGAAGCGATAGACAAAGCATTGCAGCCCCTGCTGCGTGATGCATAGACAGCGGCGACAGCTTTTAGAGAGGTAATACGTATGAGTCGTGAAGCCCTGCTGGAATCCCTGTCCGCTGTTATGGATAACGAAGCGGACGAATTCGAAACCCGGCGCGTCATCGCCGAGGTCAGCAAGGACCCGGAATTGCGCGCCACCTGGTCGCGCTACGCCATGGTCAGCGCCGTGATTCGCGGTGAGCCCATGCTGCCGAATCTGGATATCGCCAAAGGCGTCACCACCACGCTGGAGCGTGATGAGGTCGCCACAGCGCCAGTAGCAGCACCTGTTGCCGCTCAGGCGAGCAAGGGTCGTTGGTCGAGCCTGGGTCGTGTCGCGGTCGCTGCGTCCGTGACCTTCGCCGTACTGGCGGGCGTGCGGATGTACAACCAGTCCGACGTCTCCACCCAGGGTCTGGCCCAGCAGGCGCCGAGCCAGCTGACCGTGCCACAACCCGCACGTAGCCCGGCTGTATTGGCCAGCTTCAGCGAAGAAAGCACCAAGGCCAACGCCCAGGTCAAGGCTGATCAGCCTGCAGCAGGTGAAAAGCAGGACGCTCCTGCCCAGCGCTGATCCGCTGGCTTCACCTCGAAACGGCGCCCGGAGCCCAGCTCCAGGCGCCGTTTTTTTTGCCCTGGAGATTTTCGACCAGGTCGCAAAAAAGCTTCGAAAGCTATCGTTCAGCAAGGGCGTGGTATTTCTGCTGCCAGTCGTCACTGACAGTGCCTCCGATCCCGGAAAGGCAGGTCGCCAGCGATGTGTTCAAGTCATTGGATAGAGTGGAGCTGCATGCGCATGCGCAATCTAAAGCATTACACGGCTGCCCTGATGGGGCTCTGGCTGATGGGAATGACGGCCATGGCCCGGGCCGATCTGCCGGATTTCACCGGGCTGGTCGAGGCGGCATCTCCCGCGGTCGTCAACATCAGCACCCGGCAGAAAATTGCCGAAGGTCGCGGCGCCGGCGCCATGACCATGCCCGACCTGGAAGGCCTGCCACCGGGTATCCGTGAATTCTTCGAGCGCAGCATTCCGCAGATGCCGCGCAGTCCCCGGGGCAAGCAGGAGCAGGCCCAGTCGCTGGGTTCCGGCTTCATCATCTCGCCCGATGGCTACATCCTGACCAACAATCATGTGGTCGCCGATGCCGACGAGATCCTGGTGCGCCTGTCCGACCGCAGCGACCATACCGCCAAACTGATCGGCGCGGATCCCCGCACCGACGTGGCCCTGCTGAAGATCGACGCCAAGGACCTGCCTACCCTCAAGCTGGGCAACTCCGACCAGCTCAAAGTGGGTGAATGGGTGCTGGCCATCGGCTCACCCTTCGGCTTCGATCATTCGGTCACCGCCGGCATTGTCAGCGCCAAGGGTCGCAGCCTGCCCAATGAAAGCTACGTCCCCTTCATCCAGACCGACGTAGCCATCAACCCGGGCAACTCCGGCGGCCCCCTGTTCAACCTCAAGGGGGAAGTGGTCGGGATCAACTCGCAGATCTTCACCCGCTCCGGGGGCTTCATGGGGCTGTCCTTCGCCATCCCGATCGACGTCGCCATGAACGTGGCCAACCAGCTCAAGACCGAAGGCAAGGTCAGTCGCGGCTGGCTCGGCGTGGTCATCCAGGAAGTGGACAAGGACCTTGCCGAATCCTTCGGCCTGGATCGTCCGGCGGGTGCCCTGGTCGCCCAGACCCTGGACGACGGTCCCGCCGCCAAGAGCGGCATCAAGGTGGGTGACGTCATCCTCTCGGTCAATGGTCAGAAGATCGAGGAGTCCGCCGACCTGCCGCACCTGATCGGCAACCTCAAGCCGGGTGCCAAGGCCGACATGGAGATCATCCGCGAAGGCAAGCGGCAGAACCTCAGCGTCACCGTGGGCGACATGCCCAAGGATGACCAGGCCGCTTCCGGTGGCGAGCGTGGCTCCGACCGCGCCAGCAATCGCCTGGGCATCGCCGTCGCCAATCTGACGCCCGAGCAGAAGAAGACCCTGGATATCCAGGGCGGTGTGGTCATCAACAAGTTGAGTGGCGACGGTCCCGCTGCGGCCATCGGCCTGCGTCCGGGCGATGTCATCACCCACCTGAACAACCAGCCGATCGAATCGGCCCCGGCCTTCGAGAAGATCACCTCGGCGCTGCCGGCGGGTCGTTCCATCTCGATGCGCGTGGTGCGCGACGGTCGCGCCAGCTTCATCACCTTCAAGCTGCCGGGCAAGTAACGGCAAGGCAGGCGCGCAGGGGCGGGCGACCGCCCCTTCTTTTTGTCCGCTCGAACGGCGCGAGTCCCCTTGTTTGCCGCATTCAGGTAAACTCCCCCGCTATTTTCCCGGCGGATGTTCCGCCGCTGGCTATTCGAGTGCTGATTCGTGAGTGATCTGAGCCATATCCGCAATTTCTCCATCATCGCCCACATCGATCACGGCAAGTCGACGCTTGCGGATCGGTTCATCCAGATGTGTGGTGGTTTGAGCGACCGAGAAATGGAGGCCCAGGTCCTGGATTCCATGGATCTCGAGCGTGAGCGCGGCATCACCATCAAGGCCCACAGCGTTACGCTGTACTACAAGGCCGAAGATGGTAAGACCTACCAGCTCAACTTCATCGATACCCCTGGCCACGTCGACTTCACCTATGAAGTCAGCCGCTCGCTGGCCGCCTGCGAAGGCGCGCTGCTGGTGGTGGACGCGGGGCAGGGCGTGGAAGCCCAGTCGGTCGCCAACTGCTACACCGCCATCGAGCAGGGCCTCGAGGTCATGCCGGTGTTGAACAAGATGGATCTGCCCCAGGCCGATCCGGACAAGGTCAAGGCCGAGATCGAGCACATCATCGGCATCGATGCCACCGACGCCGTGCCCTGCAGTGCCAAGAGCGGCATGGGCGTACCCGAGGTGCTCGAACAACTGGTCAAGGTCATTCCGCCGCCGGAAGGCGAGATCGACGCACCGCTGCAGGCCCTGATCATCGACTCCTGGTTCGACAACTACCTGGGCGTCGTCTCGCTGGTGCGCGTCAAGCACGGTCGGGTCAAGAAGGGCGACAAGATCCTGGTCAAGTCCACCGGCAAGGTGCACCAGGTCGACAGCGTCGGTGTCTTCTCGCCCAAGCACACCGAGATGCCTGACCTGAAGGCTGGTGAAGTAGGCTTCATCATCGCCGGCATCAAGGAAATCCTCGGTGCTCCGGTCGGTGACACCCTGACCCTCAGCGCCACCCCTGACGTGGCCATGCTGCCGGGCTTCCAGCGGGTCAAGCCGCAGGTCTACGCCGGTCTGTTCCCGGTCAGCTCCGACGACTTCGAGGACTTCCGCGAAGCGCTGCAGAAGCTCACCCTCAACGACGCGGCCCTGCAATACGAGCCGGAAAGCTCCGAGGCCCTCGGCTTCGGCTTCCGCATCGGCTTCCTCGGCATGCTGCACATGGAGATCATCCAGGAGCGCCTGGAGCGCGAATATGATCTCGACCTCATCACCACGGCGCCGACCGTGGTCTTCGAGGTGGTGCTCAAGGATGGCAGCACCATCTATGTCGACAACCCCTCGAAACTGCCGGACCTGGCCTCCGTCGCCGAGATGCGCGAGCCCATCGTCCGCGCCAACATCCTGGTACCCCAGGAGCACCTGGGCAACGTCATCACCCTGTGCATTGAAAAGCGTGGCGTCCAGCGCGACATGCAGTTCCTCAGCAGCCAGGTGCAGGTCAGCTACGACCTGCCGATGAACGAGGTGGTACTGGACTTCTTCGACCGCCTGAAGTCGGTGAGTCGCGGCTATGCGTCGCTCGATTACAGCTTCGATCGCTTCGAGGCGGCCAGCCTGGTCAAGCTCGACGTCCTCATCAACGGCGAGAAGGTCGACGCCCTGGCCCTGATCGTCCATCGCGACAAGGCGCACTACAAGGGTCGCGCCCTGACCGAGAAGATGAAGGAGCTGATCCCGCGGCAGATGTTCGACGTGGCGATCCAGGCAGCCATTGGCGGTCAGATCGTCGCCCGCACCACCGTCAAGGCGCTGCGCAAGAACGTCCTGGCCAAATGCTATGGCGGTGACGTCTCCCGTAAGCGCAAGCTGCTGGAAAAGCAGAAGGCGGGCAAGAAACGCATGAAGCAGGTTGGTAGCGTAGAGATTCCTCAAGAGGCCTTCCTGGCCGTGCTCAAGGTGGATAGCTGAAGCCCATGTCCTGGAACTTCCCTCTGTTGCTGGTTCTCGCGGTCGCCGTCTGCGGCGCCCTGGCGCTCATCGATCTGCTGGTGCTCGCACCGCGTCGTCGCAAGGCGATCCAGACCTACGGGCAGCAGGTCAGCGAGCCTGATCCCGTGGTCCTGGAGCAGTTGAACAAGGAACCGGCGCTGGTCGAGTACGGGAAGTCCTTCTTTCCCGTCCTGGCCATCGTGCTGATCCTGAGATCCTTCCTGGTGGAGCCGTTCCAGATTCCTTCGGGCTCCATGAAGCCGACCCTGGAAGTGGGCGACTTCATCCTGGTGAACAAATTCGCCTACGGCATCCGCCTGCCGGTGATCGATCTCAAGGTCATCCCGATCGGTGATCCGCAGCGTGGCGACGTCATGGTGTTCCGCTATCCCAGCGATCCCAGCGTCAACTACATCAAGCGCGTGATCGGCGTGCCGGGCGATACCATCCGCTATACCAGCGACAAGCAGCTGTACATCAACGGCCAGCGCGTCAGCGAGGAGCTGGTAGGCGACGAGCCGGGTTCGCTGGGCAGCGTCAAGCTGTTCAAGGAACAACTGGGCAAGGCCGAACACCTGATCCGCGAAGAGATGACCCGCTACCGCATGGAGCCCGACCACGAGTGGAAGGTGCCGGCCGGTCACTACTTCATGATGGGTGACAACCGCGACAACTCCAACGACAGTCGCTACTGGGACGATCCCAACATTCCCCGTGATCTGCTGGGCATGGTTCCCGACCGCAACATCGTCGGCAAGGCCTTCGCCGTCTGGCTGAGCTGGCCGGAGCCCAAGCTGCAGAGCATGCCCACCCTGTCTCGCGTAGGTATCATCAGATGAATGAACGCAGAGTGCCCGGTCTCCCGTCGCGTCAGCAGGGTCTGTCGTTTCTCGGTGGTCTGCTCGGACTCTGCGTCATCGCCTTCCTGGCCAGCACGGCCATGAAACTCGTTCCGCATTACCTGGACTACAATGCTCTGACCAAGGTCATCGAATCCATCGGCGACAACCCCGATAACCAGATTCGCAGCGTGTCCGACGTCTACAGCTACGTGGGGAAGGGTATGCAGGTGAACGACATCCGTGATCTCGATCTGCAAAAGGCCATGCGCGTCGAAGCCGACGGCAACCACCTGCAGATCCACCTCGACTATGAAAAACGTGAACACCTGATCCGCAACATCGATCTGGTCGTTCGTTTCAATCGTGATTTCCGTATAAATCTCCCGTGACTTTATCTCTAGATCGCCTCGAGCGTCGGCTGGGTTATACCTTCCAGGACCCGGACCTGATGCTGCTCGCCCTCACGCACCGCAGCTTTGCCGGTCGCAACAACGAACGCCTGGAATTTCTCGGCGACGCCATCCTCAACTTCATCATTGGCGAAGCCCTCTACGATCACTTCCCCCAGGCCCGTGAAGGCCAGCTGTCCCGCTTGCGGGCCAAGCTGGTGAAAGGCGAGACCCTGGCGCTGCTGGCCCGCAGCTTCGAACTCGGTGACTACCTGCGCCTGGGTTCCGGTGAGCTGAAGAGCGGCGGCTTTCGTCGCGAATCCATTCTCGCCGATGCCATGGAAGCCCTGATCGGCGGCATCTATCTGGATGCCGGCATGGACGCGGCGAAAGACCGGGTCATGGCCTGGCTGGGTCCGCAACTGCGCGAGCTGACGCCGGTGGATACCAACAAGGATCCCAAGACGCGGCTGCAGGAGTTTCTCCAGGCGCGCGCCTGCGACCTGCCGCGCTACGAGGTGGTCGCCATCGAAGGAGAGCCCCATTGCCGGGTCTTCTTCGTCGAATGCGAGATCGCCATGCTCAACGAAAAGACGACGGGGCAGGGCGCCAGTCGCCGCATCGCCGAACAGATAGCGGCCTCGGCGGCCTTGATCGCCCTGGGCGTGGAGAATGGTCATGAATGATGAGCTGAAGGCATCGCGCTGCGGCTACGTAGCCATCGTGGGTCGCCCCAACGTTGGCAAGTCCACGCTGCTCAACCATATCCTGGGGCAGAAGCTGGCCATCACCTCGCGCAAGCCGCAGACCACCCGGCACAACATGCTTGGCATCAAGACCGAGGGTGAGGTCCAGACCATCTATGTGGATACCCCCGGTCTGCACAAGGAAAACCAGAAGGCGCTCAACCGCTTCATGAACAAGACGGCCGTCACCGCCCTGCGCGATGTGGACGTCGTGGTGTTCGTGGTCGATCGCACCCGCTGGACCGACGAAGACCAGATGGTGCTGGAGCGGGTGCGCTTCGTGAAGTGCCCGGTGCTGCTCGCCGTCAACAAGATGGATCGCCTGGAAGACAAGGCCGACATGCTGCCGCACCTGCAATGGCTGCAGGAGCAGTTGCCGGAAGCCGCGCTCATTCCGATCTCCGCCCAGCATGGCCACAATCTCGACGCCCTCGAAGAGCTGGTCGCCGAACGTCTGCCGGAAGGTGACCACTTCTTCCCCGAGGACCAGATCACCGACAGATCCAGCCGCTTTCTCGCGGCCGAGCTGATCCGGGAAAAGATCATGCGCCAGCTGGGGGCGGAGTTGCCCTATCAGGTCGCGGTCGAGATCGAGGAATTCAAGTACGACAACGGCGTGCTGCACATCCACGGCCTGATTCTGGTCGAGCGTGATGGCCAGAAGAAGATCCTCATCGGCCAGGCCGGCGAGCGCATCAAGCGGATCGGCCAGGAAGCCCGCCACGACATGGAAACCCTGTTCGACGCCAAGGTCATGCTCAACCTCTGGGTCAAGGTCAAAGGCGGCTGGTCCGATGACGAGCGTGCCCTGCGCTCTCTGGGTTATTCCGACCTCTAGCGATGCAGGCGTCCGAGCCGCTGTTCGTCCTGCATTCGCGCCCCTACCGGGAAAGCAGTGCGCTGGTGGATGTGTTCGGCGCCTTTGGCCGGGTCCGTACCGTATTGCGCGCGGCCCGCTCCCGCTCCGGAAGTCTGGCCAGACCCTTCATTCCGCTCGAAGCCCAGCTCAGCGGGCGAGGGGAGTTGAAGAATCTGCAGAAGGTGGCGGCCCTGGCGCCGCCCTTTCTGCTTCAGGGACAGGCCCTTTTCAGTGGCTTCTATCTCAACGAACTGCTGGTCCGGCTGCTACCCGCCGAAGATCCCTATCCCGCCCTCTTCGAACTCTATGGTCTGACCCTGGCCGCCCTGGTCCAGGGCCGTCCGGTCGAACCCCTGTTGCGTACCTTCGAATGGCGTCTGCTTGATCTGCTGGGCTACGGTTTTTCGCTGGCCCAGGCCCTGGATGGTCGGGCCATCGAAGCCCAGCGTCTCTATCGCTTCATTCCGGATCAGGGCTTCGAGCCCGTCGACGAGGTTCGCCCGGGCTGTCTGGCCGGCGCGGAAATCCTGGCACTGGATCGTGGCGAATGGGACGATCCCACGGTAGTCCGCGCTGCCAAGCGCCTGATGCGCCAGGCCCTGGCGCCGCACCTGGGCAGCAAACCCCTGATGAGTCGCGAATTGTTCGCCAAGCCAAGTGAATAAGCCATGAAAGAGTTCAGTCGTGTTCTGTTGGGCGTCAACATCGATCATGTCGCTACCCTGCGCCAGGCCCGGGGTACGAGATATCCGGATCCGGTCAAGGCAGCACTGGACGCCGAAGAGGCAGGGGCGGATGGCATCACCCTGCACCTGCGTGAGGACCGTCGCCATATCCAGGAACGGGATGTACGCCTGCTGCGCGAGCTCCTGCAGACCCGCATGAATCTCGAAGTCGCCCTAACCCCCGAGATGCTGGACTTCGCGCAGGAGATCCGTCCCGAGCACGTCTGCCTGGTGCCCGAGCGCCGGGAAGAGCTGACCACCGAAGGTGGTCTGGATGTCCTGGGGCAGGTCCAGCGCATCCGCACTGCCATTGCCGCGCTGCCCGCTTCGGAAGTGTCCCTCTTTATAGACCCGGATCTGCAGCAGATTCAGGCGGCCAAGGACTGCGGCGCCCCGGTGATCGAACTCCACACCGGTCGCTATGCCGAGGCAGACACCCAGCACGAGCAGACCCTGGAGCTGCAGCGCCTGGCCAAGGCCGTGGAATTCGCCACCGGCCTCGGGCTGGTGGTCAATGCCGGCCATGGCCTGCACTACCACAATGTTCAGCCGATCGCGGCCCTGCCAGGTATCAACGAGCTGAACATCGGTCACGCCATCGTCGCCCAGGCAGTCTTCGTCGGCTTCAAGCAGGCGGTCAGGGACATGGCCGAATTGATCCGCTGCAGCTCGGTCGTAAAATAACTGTTGACCTGTCCTGAAACTCCCCTATAATGCGCCCCACTTCCGGCGCA